>CAYXKT010000231.1:0-1642 GCA_964465735.1 uncultured bacterium | reverse complement strand
GAAAAAAAGCGTAATCGGTAGTTCCCCCGCCGATATCGATCAAGACCGCCCCCGACTCCTGTTCCTCTTCTCTCATCACCGCCAGACTGGAGGCTAACTGCTGGAGCACCGGTTTCTCCACCCGGAGACCAGCCTGCTGCACACAATTGTGAATATCCTGGAGCGCCGGGCTGCGGACGGTCACCAGGTGGACATCGGCCTCCAGTCGGGCCCCCTGGATGCCCTCCGGTTCCAGCAACCCTTTGCGGTCATCCACTGCGTACTCCCGAGGAAGGATATGGATAATCTCCCGGTCGGAGGGGAGGGAGAGCCGGCTGGCCGCGTCCACGGCACTGCTGATATCCTTAAGCGAAACCCCGACCGGCGGATTGGAGATCGGCAAGATGGCCTTGTTATTGTAGCTTGCCACGTGGGCACCTGTAATCCCCACATAGACCGAACCGATCTCGATCTCGCAAGTGTCCTCAACTTGAGCCAGGGTTTTCTGGATCGATTCCACGGTCCGGGAGACATTGATTATCTCACCTTTTCGCAGCCCAACCGAGGACTGGACAGCCGATCCGATCACCTGGACATCTTCCTTTCCCAACCGCTCGGCAACCAAAAGACAGATCTTGGTTGTCCCTATGTCAAGACCGGCAATAATTTCTCCCCTCTGGCTCATCTTAATTTTACTCCCGAATGCTCCCGCTGACCCTCCTCAGTCCCAGAACTTGACCGGGACTTTGGAATAACGCAGATCGATCGCCCGGACTCGCTCCAGCTCCGGCCCCAGGTTTTCCAGGACCGCATCCAACCTCTCCAGTTGTACTCCGTATCCCCCCGGTCCCAGGGTAATGTCAACTTTCCCTTCTGCCCTCAACTCAATCAAGTCGGAGGAAGCCACACTTATCTCCTCGATCCCGATCCGACGCTCGATCTTCAGCCTCTCCAGATTCTGCAGAAGATCGAGGACGGCATCCCTCTTCTCCGGAGGATAGAGATCGCTGCTCTGATCAACCACTCTCAAGCCGCGGATCACCGGAAGATTTCTTTGGGGATCCGACTTCCGGGGGCTGAGAACCACCCCCTGGTCATCGATGGTGTAAAACCGCCCGTAGAAAACCCGGGCCCGGGGTTCTCGTTCCATCACCTCAATCCAGATAACGTCGGGAAAGCGCTTCCTGACCTGGGCATCGCGGAAGTCCCGGTTCTGGATAATACTCTCCCGGGCGGCACCGGGATCAAGAGAAAAAATATTCCCGCCCGGTTGAAGTTCCGCCAGATCGATAATCTCTTCCGGAGTATAGGCATTATGGTTTCTTACTTCGATCTTTCCAACGACAAACATCCGGGCCTGATAAAAATACCACCAGATACCCCCGACCAGAACGGCGACAAAAATCAGGACCAGAAGCGACCCGGCCACCACCTGGCTTTTGGGCCCCCGCTCGGAGACCGGACTATTCTTCTGCCGCCGGCGGGCCGCAATGCGCACTTTTGGCTTCCGGGCCGGGCGCGATACCTTGCTGCTCAAGGTCAGCCATCTCATACTTCCCCTCCTTAAATAATTTTTCGCTCTGACCAGGAATTAAACACAGAGAACACAGAGTTCCCAGAGAGACTTTCTTCAGTCACTTCCGAGCCAGGGTATATAGTACCT
>CAYXKT010000230.1:0-1653 GCA_964465735.1 uncultured bacterium | reverse complement strand
GACTCAAAAGATTGGTGCAGTTCGCCGCATAGAATCGCTCAATTTAGGTTAAAATCAAAAAGGAGACCGGATTATGATCTCGTTTGAAGACTTTAAAAAGCTCAATTTGGTAGTGGCGACAGTGACCGCGGTCGAAGACCATCCTCAAGCCGACCGACTGTTGCTCCTCACCGTCCAGATCGGTGAAGAACTAAGAACTCTGGTTGCCGGGATCAAGCAGTTTTATCCGCCGGAGGCATTGATCGGCAAGCAACTGGTAGTAGTCGAGAACCTGGAACCGGCATCGATCCGCGGAGTTCAGAGCCGGGGAATGATCCTGGCCGCGAAGAGCGGCGAGACCCTCTCCCTGGTCACCCTCGACCGGCCGGTTCCATCCGGCACAACGGTCAGTTGAGCGGCTTCAGTTCGGGGATAACGAACTTTCCCTTCTTCTGGACCAACTGGTCGTCGAGGTAAATCTCCCCGTCCGGCATCAAGCGCACCAGGTCCCAGTGAATGGCACTGCGATTGCCGTTGTCACATTCCCCGTAAGCATTGCCAGGGGTAAGATGGATCGACCCGGCGATCTTCTCGTCGAAGAGAGTGGATAGGATCGGCTTCCGGATCGCCTTATTGAGTCCGAAGGCGAACTCCCCGAAGCGGCGGGCTCCCCGGTCGGTGTCGAGGACACTGTCCAGATATTCACCCCCGGATTCGGCTGAAGCTTTAACAATCCGGCCCTTCTTCACCTCGAACCGGATCCCCCGAAAGATCTTCCCCTGGTAGAGAGAAGCGGTATTGTACCGGATGTGCCCTTCCACCGAATTCTTGACCGGGGCGGTAAAGACTTCCCCGTCAGGGAGGTTGCGCTTGCCATCACACCTGATCGCCGGCATCCCCTCGATGGAGAAGGAAAGATCGGTATCCGGAGCGAGGATGCGAACAGTCTTACTCCGTTCCAGAATCTTTTTCAGCTTCTCTTGCCGGAGGGCCTGGCGGGCCCAGTCGATATTGCAGGCCTTGAAGTAAAAATCCTCGTAATCCTCAAAACTCATCCCGGCATCCTGAGCCTGGCTGTGGGTGGGATAGCGGGTGATCACCCAGCGGCTCCGCTCGACTCTCTCTTCCTGGATCGGTCTCAACAACCGTTGGCGGGTACTGAGAACCTCCCCCGGAATTTCCGCCAGGGTCCGGCTGTTAAGTGGCGAGCCGATGCCGATATAGGCGTCCACCTTCTTCATAAATTCCAGCTCGTGGCGGGGAAAATAAGCCAACTGCTGTTCATTGGCCCGACGATAAAAATTATAGGTCAGGTCGGAATCGCCGTAGGAGATCCGGACATACCGGGCCCCCCGTTCCAGGCAGAGAGTCTGCAGTTCCCGGATGAATTCGACCGGCGTCCCGGCACCATACTCGATCATAACAATATCGTCTTTTTTTACCTCGGTGGAATAATCGACCATTATTTCGGCCAACTTCTTCTGTCTCGGATCTTTCATAGTTAACTCCCTGGTTATTTTCAGCTTTCTGTCAAATTATGCAGTTGGTTCTATTGATATTCTTGGGAGCTGCTTAGAACCTCAATTGAGCGATTCTATGCGGCGAACTGCACCAATCTTCTGCGTCCGAACGGATATTGAAAATCCTCGCCATATCTCCTGGATATGGCTGCGG
>CAYXKT010000229.1:0-1657 GCA_964465735.1 uncultured bacterium | reverse complement strand
GTATTATCCACTGCTTGGTCTTCGCCCGAGCTTTAATGGTGAGAAATGCATCGGTAAAGGTGTACACCAGTACTCTCGAGGAAAATCCGGGAAACTCCTCGCTCCCCCGGGAGACCAACGCGAAGTCCGGAAGATCATTCTGTAAGTCGGCGATATGCTTCTCGAGAAAAGCATCGGGGTCTTCCCCGGTGTATTCCAGAAAGGCAACCCCCAGCCTCTCGAAACGGATCTCGTCCGCTTTTTCTTTTGGCCGGAAGGCGATCAGGGCAACCACGTCTTCCGGTTTCTCCCAGATTTGCCAGCCCGGGGGAAACTCGATGGTAAAACCAGCGGTCTGACTGATGCACTTCTGCACAATCTCGGCCTCCAGCGGAGCAGCCGTTACAAGAAATGATGCCGTCGCGGCAAAAAGCGCTATTAGTCTGCCGAAACTGCTCATAATTCATCACCTCCGTTTGTCTTCCGGTTACTCAGAGAAGAGATAGGGATTCATCGAGAGCGGAGATCAGGTCGGCGGAGTGCTCGAGGCCGATCGAAAGCCGGATCAGTTCGGGGGTCAGCCCCCCGGCCCGCTGCTGCTCCGGGGAAAGCTGGCTGTGGGTGGTGCTGGCCGGATGGAGGATCAGGCTCTTGGCGTCACCGACATTGGCCAGATGGGAGAAGAGCTCGATCGAGTCAATGATCTTCACCGCTGCCGGATAGCCGCCCTGGGGTCCGAAGACCACCATCCCCCCGAACCCCTTCTTCAGATAGCGGGAGGCGAGCGGGTAAGCCGGATCATCGGGCAGGCCCGGGTAGCGGACCCAGGCGACCTTCGGATGTCCTTGGAGATGCTCCGCCACCTGGAGCGCGTTGGCCGAGTGCCGATCCATCCTCAAGGGGAGGGTCTCCAGGCCCTGGAGAAAGATCCAGGAGTTGTCCGGTGAGATACAAGCACCGAGGTTGCGCAGGGGCACCGTCCGCAGCCTCAGGGCAAAGGCGATCGGGGCCAGTTTTTCCGGGAGGTCGAGGGCCCAGCGGAGCCCGTGGTAATTAGGGTCGGGCTTGGTGAAGAGCGGGTGTTTCCCCCCGGCCCAGTTGAACCGGCCGGAATCGGTAGCAATTCCCCCGATCGCAGTCCCGTGCCCGCCCATCCACTTACTCAAAGAGTTGATCACGATATCGGCCCCATACTCAATTGTCCGCAGCAGATAGGGGGTAGTGAAAGTTCCGTCCACGATCAATGGCAGCTGATGCCGACGGGCCACCGCGGCCACCGCGGCGAGATCGGTAAAGTTGAGGGCCGGGTTCCCGATCGTCTCGATGTAGAGGGCTCGGGTCTTTTCGGTAATCGCCCGCTCGAAGTTCTCCGGGGCAGCCGGATCGACGAAGTCAACCGAGATCCCGAAACCGGGGAGGATGGTGTCAAACTGGGTGTAGGTCCCCCCGTAAAGGTTGTTACCGGAGACAATCCGATCGCCTTTTTCAGCCAAAGTGGCGATCACGGCAAAGATCGCCGCAGTACCGGAGCCGAAGGCGACCGAGGCCGCCCCGCCCTCCAGTTCACTCACCCGCTGTTCCAGAACATCGGTCGTCGGGTTCATCATCCGGGTGTAGATATTACCCGGTTCCTTGAGCGCGAAGAGATCGGCCGCGTGAGCGGTATTCTTGAAGAGGT
>CAYXKT010000228.1:0-1676 GCA_964465735.1 uncultured bacterium | reverse complement strand
CGGACGCAAAAGATTGGTGCAGTTCGCCGCATAGAATCGCTCAATTTAGGTCTAACTCTCCTCGGTGTACTCCTGAAATAGCAGACTAATGGTTACTGATTACTGGGTGCTGATCTATATCGCCCATATCAATATTCGCCCATTTCTTCCGGGATGACAAGGGAATTTGGCTTTACCCCTGATTTCTCCTCTTCCGGGGTCGAGGAGAGATGGATCCGCTGGAAGATAGTCTCCCAGAAATGTTCTCCCTTCCCGGTCTCTTCGGCTGGAGTCGGTTGCGCTCGCCCCTCCAGTCGGTCCAGATCCCGGCGGGCATTCTGCCCGGTTATTCCATCCGGTTCGAGGCCGATCGCCGCTGTCAGGGCCTCCCGGGCCCGGTCAGGCCGGCGGATATGGAGATAGAGGCGGCCCAGTTCGAGATGAACTTCGGGGTTCCGGGGGTCGAGGTCCCGGGCCCGGGTCAGGGCGTTTTCCGCCTCCGGCCAGCGGTCCTGGGCCAGGAAGAGTCTGGCGGCCTGGCGGTAATAATCCGGGTTGTCGGGGGCGAGGTTGAGCGACCAGAGGATGGCGGTCCCGGCTTCCTCGTATTCCTTTAGTTCCAGCCGGGCCCGGCTCAGTAAGGCATAGGCGGCCGGCTCCCGGGGTGCGCGGGCGATCGCTTCTTCGAATAGTTTTACTGCCTGGCGATTTTCCTCGGTCTGTAAAGCGATCTCGCCCAGTCGGATATAGGCGGGGGCGAAATCCGGGGCCCGGTCGATGATCTCGCGATAGTCGGCCTCGGCTTGCTCAAACCGTCCTTTCTCAAAATGGATGGTGCCGGCGAGGGCATAAGCCGGGATCAGGTCGGGGTCGATCCGGAGGGCCTGGGCGAAGTTCTCCAGGGCCCCCGCGTTTTCGCCTCGCGACCGGAGAACGATCCCCCGGTTGAGGTAGGCCTTGGGATAATCCGGATTAGTCTTCAGAGCTCGATCGAGATATTCTTCCGCCTGGCTAATGTCACCGGTCTGGAAGTGGGCCATCCCCAGGTTATTCAGCGCTTCCGGATAGTCGGGGTCGAGGGCGACCGCCGCGGCCAGGGCGGCGATAGCTTCCCGGTAAAGCGTCAGCTGTCCCAGAGCGACCCCCAGTTCGTTGTGATAGAGGGGGTTTTCCGGTTGGAGCTGGACGGCTTTTCTCAGCGACCAGACGGCGTCTTCCAGCAAACCTTCCCGGGCCTGGGCGTTCCCCAGTTCCTCCCAGGTTGCTGCCCGGTGGGGATCGAGACGTACTGCGGTTTGACCCATCCGGATCGCTTCAGCGTTTCGACCGGTGAGCAGGAAGACTCGGGCCAGGCCGGCGAAGGCTTCGATGGAATCAGGGTCGGATCGACGGATCTCTTGATAGAGGGTCTCCGCGCTACTGACTCGGCCGGATTCCAGGTATTCACCAGCCAGTCGGAGCTTACCCTCCAGGAGAGCCTGGCCCTCGGGGCTCCCGCGGTCCGGCTCCAGTCCAACCTCAGTTCCGCACCCGGCCATCAGGAGGAGAAAAACCGGGATCAGGGTCCGACAATTCATCACTCCCCTTTTTTTGTTGCGCTATTCCGGTATGACTTGAACCTAAATTGAGCGATTCTATGCGGTGAACTGCACCAATCTTTTGCGTCCGAACGGATATTGAAAATCCTCGCCATATCT
>CAYXKT010000227.1:0-1746 GCA_964465735.1 uncultured bacterium | reverse complement strand
CCCCCGGCCTCCTTCAGGCAATCGATCGCCGCCACCGCCGTACCCCCGGTCGCCAACATCGGATCGATAACAAAAATCTCCGAGTCGGCCAGGTTGGGGGGGAACTTTTGATAATATCGAACCGGCTGGAATGTCTCGGGGTCGCGGTAAAGCCCGATATGGCCGACCCGGGCCTGAGGGATCAGGTTCAGGATCCCCTCGCACATCCCCAATCCGGCTCGAAGGATCGGGATCAGGGTCACCGGCTGGGCCAGAATATGTCCGGCAGTCTTCTCCAGCGGGGTCTCTACCGGCAGTTCCCGAAGGGAGAGGTTGCGGGTCGCCTCGTAAACCATCAGGGCGCCCAGTTCGCCAACCAGCAACCGGAAGTTCAGGCTGCCGGTGGAGCGGTCCCGCAGACAATAGAGTTTCTGCCGGATCAGAGGATGATCGAGCAATTTTAATTGGACAAAATCTGGGTTCATATTCAAGATCCGTAAGATTTGAGGAATGAATGATACATCAGCCCCGGCGATCAGGCAAAATAAAACAATACCGCCGGCGGTAAATTCCGGCTTGAACATCAAAGACTATGAATCCGCGTCAGCGACAGCTTAACCTTCAGCGGGAAAGAAATTATCCCCGCGATCCTTATCCCGCTTCGACTGTCGCTTTTCCTTGGCGGTCATTTTGGGTTTCTTCTTCTGTTCCTTTCTGGTATCTCTGGACTTGGCCATTGTACTCACCCTCCGTAAATGATTATGGTCCGGCACCATTGCCGAAAAAAACAATTTGAAAAGAAATCTTCTCAATACGATCCCGGATCGGCTCCCCGACGAACTGACCGAAATCCTGACCGAAAGCCGGGGAGTAAGAATCGAGCGGATTGTCTCCCGCGGTCATTGCTCTCCACCAGGTTTCTGGTACGATCAGCCGGAGAACGAGTTCATCCTGCTGCTCCAGGGCGCGGCGCGGCTCCTTTTCGAAGGCGATGATCACTCCATCCGCCTGCAAGCGGGGGACTGCCTAACCATCCCGCCCCGGAGACGCCACCACGTAGAGTGGACCGAACCCGGCCAGAATACGGTCTGGCTGGCGGTTTATTTCCCGGCTACGGCTTCACCAGCCGAACCTTGACTCGGGCCAGGATCACGTAACAGCCCTCCTCGATCTCCTCCCGGATCGTTCCCAGAAAATAGGCCCGGCCGACCAGGCGGGCGGGTGCCGATCCCCCCGGGTACTGCTCGGCGACCGCCGCCAGGATCGCCTTCTCCATAGCATCTTCTCGAGCCTCTTCCCGGGCCAGGATCAGACTCTCCACCGACACGTCCCCGGTTCCCCGCTGAATCTGTTCCCGGAGCCGGGCCAGCCGCTCTTCCAATCCGACCGGAACCTCTACTTCCATCATCGCCTTGAAAAGACCGGTCTTAAGCTGCTCGACACTGATCAGGCGGGTCCGGCTGGTCTCCAGCGGCGGGGGGATAGCATCATCGGCGAAAGCCAGATATTCCCCGTACATAATCGAGAACGAACGCCCCTGAAACCGCTCCCCAACCTCCCGCAATACCGCTACCGGGGCCGCCTGAGCCCCGCCCGCCACCCCTTCGACGATAACCATCCGGACATCAGGGGTGACTTCCGGGGAGGGCGAAAACGTTTCCGGCGTCGGAGTCGCCACCAGCAAGGCAAACAATCCCATTGTTGCGATTGAGATCATAGGGCCGGATTATACTCCAGTCTCTCCGCCACCGCCAGAGAGATATCTAT
>CAYXKT010000226.1:0-1863 GCA_964465735.1 uncultured bacterium | reverse complement strand
TTGAGCTGCTAAGGGATATTCCCGAAGCAAACACCGGAAACTAAGGTTTTGTCTCTCTTTGCCTCTCAATGATGCGATTGAGGACTTTACAATCCGCCACGAAGGAGCAGGCAATGATATTCAGGAGATCCAGGAGGCCTGCGCCGAGTTCCAAAAGAAGCGGCGCTTGTTTTGAATATCGGCCGCCTCCCGGTTCAGCGAATAAATATTCGGAACTGCAGCGGATTAAAGTTGCATACTGGCGGATAATGAGGGATACTGATAAGCAAGTGATGCTTGCTTCAGCCTTACTGTTGTCAACTATTATAAAGACAGGTTTTCTTGGTTGGATCAGGACCGCATAGTTGTTAGGTTGTTTCGCCCACGGCCATTCTAAATCAGGAGGTGATCTATGCAAAGTCGGCTGATATTGGTGGTGATCTTGCTTTTGAGTGCCTTGGCCTTATTCCCCGGCCAGGGTTTTGTTTTTTCCGGCGACTGTTTCTCTTCTACTCCGGCTCAAGAGGACGCCGGGCAAGCAGCGGATAAGGAGGATCCCGGACTCCCGGATTCACGCCTGGAGAAATCCGGGCGGGGCGGTAAGTCCGCCGCCGGTTCGGATACCGAACTCCCCTGGCAGGAGGGTGTTCTCCGGGTCAAGGTCAGGGAGAAAGTCCGCGATTCCCTGCGGATATCGACCGCCGCCGACGGAACCAGTCTCTTCGGGGCAGCCTCTCTCGATGTTCTCAACCGCCGCTTTGGGGCGACCGCGATCCGGCCCGTCTTTCGGCCTGATCCCCGCCATACCCAGCGCCACCGGAGATGGGGTCTTGACCGCTGGTTCGAGGTTCGGGTCGATCAGGCGGCGAATCTGTCGACTGCGGTCTCGGCCTACCAGGATGACGGGAACGTCGAGATCGCCGAGCCGATCTACCGCAAGCAGCTTCACTGGCTTCCCGATGATGCCCGGTTTGGTGAGCAGTGGCATTACTGCAACACCGGTCAGACCGGTGGCACCCTTGGGGCCGACATCAAGCTTGAGGACGCCTGGGGGATCGAGCGGGGCGACCCCTCGGTGATCGTCCAGGTGGTCGATACCGGGATCGATCTCTCCCACCCCGATCTCGCACCGATCTTGTGGGTCAACCCCGCCCCCGATCCGATAATGAACGATATCCACGGCTGGAATTTCGCCGATGAGAACAATAATCTCCAGGACATTGAAGGCCACGGGAGCCACGTCTCGGGGACGGTGGCGGCGGTGACAAATAACGAAACCGGGGTGGCCGGGGTGGCCGGCGGTTCCGGGACCGGTGACGGCGTCCGGATAATGGTCGGCCGGGTCTTCGGCGACAATACCGATGGCGGTTTTGCCGCATCGATTGTTTATGGGGCCGACCACGGGGCCGTGATCTCCCAGCACAGCTGGGGTTACAACTCGCCCGGGATTTACGAGCAGGCGGTCCTCGATGCCATCGACTATTTCATCGCCGAGGCTGGTGACTACCCGGGATCTCCGATGCGGGGAGGGATCTTTGTCAACTCCGCCGGCAACTCCAATTCCTCCGCCGACTACTACCCTGGATTCTACCCGCCGGCTTTGGCGGTGGCCGCCACCAACCATAACGATCTCCGTTCCTACTACTCCAATTACGGAGACTGGGTCGATATCGCCGCTCCGGGCGGGGAGACCATCTACAACCAGAGCGAGGGAATCCTCTCCACGGTGATCTCCGGTTACGACTTCTACCAGGGTACCTCGATGGCCGCCCCCCACGTCTCCGGGGTTGCCGCTCTGATCGCCTCCCGTTATCCCGGCGAGACCAACGAGTTTGCCGAAGCCCTCCTGATCGGCTCCGCCGATAGCATCGATGTTCTCAACCC
>CAYXKT010000225.1:0-1905 GCA_964465735.1 uncultured bacterium | reverse complement strand
GCCGGCAAAATCTTAGCACATTTCATCCGCAATAATCGCTCAACTTAGGTTTAACTATTCGCATATTTCATCTCCATCCTGGTTCTTGAACAGACCCCTGCCGGTTTACCAGGCAGGTGAATCTGTTCATCGGCGACCCACAACCCCGCAAATTTTCCCGCCCCGCCGGCCGGGGCCGCGGAGAATGGGGGCCAAGTACGAATAAGAGTACGAAGTACGAGTTATCGTTAACTCACAACACTTCAGCTTTCTAAAAATGTCGCTATCAGCACCGCCATTGATTGTCATTGTGATCCGGCTTTTTTATCCGGCTTCTCGTAGATCCGGCTTTAGACGGAGAAGCGATCCCAGCCTGGAGATTGCTTCCCCGCAACGACAATTGCCGGCTTATAAAACAGTAGAGACTTGTATCGAGCTAAAGTGTTAAGTTAACTCAAGGATTTCTGTACGGCTTCGACCAGGAAGAGGCAGAGTCTATCGGTCAGTTCCTCGGTCGGACTCTCGACCATCACCCGGCACATCGACTGGGTCCCGGAGTAGCGCAGCAACACCCGGCCCTGCCCATTTAGCTCGCTCTCCACTTCCTTGAGCGCCTCCTGAATCGCGGGGATCTCCTCCAACGGGGGTTTCTCCTGAACATCAACGTTGATCAGCTTCTGGGGGGAGAGTTTCATCAACCGGGAGAGCACGGAGAGCTTCTTCTGGTAGAACTGGATCGCCGAGAGGAGCTGGAGAGCGGCAATGATCCCGTCCCCGGTGGTGTGATGATTGAGGAAGATGAGATGCCCCGACTCCTCGCCCCCGATAACCGCGCCCTGCTCCCGCATCATCTCCAGCACGTAGCGGTCACCGACCTGACTGGCGACGTGATTGATCCCCAGTCCCTTCAGGGCGAGCCCGAAGCCGAAGTTGCTCATCACGGTGGAGACAACCAGATTGTTCTTCAGCAGACCCTCCTCCTGGTACATCCGGGCGCAGACCGTCATAACCTGGTCACCGGTCAGGACCCTGCCCTGGTCGTCAACCGCGATCAGGCGGTCGCCATCGCCGTCAAAGGCCAACCCGACATCTGCCTTCTCAGCCAGAACCCGGGCCTGGAGATCCTCGGTAAACTGGGAACCACAGCGATAGTTGATATTTACTCCGTTGGGCTCATCGTGGATGGTGATCACGTCGGCCCCCAGCTCCGAGAAGATGATCGGAGCCACTTTGTAGGTCGCCCCATTGGCACAGTCGAGAACGATCTTCATCCCTTCCAGGGAGCGCTCCTCGGGGAAAGTATTTTTACAGAAGACGATATACCTTCCCATCGCGTCCTCGATCCGCCGCACTTTGCCTACCTCCCAGGCGGTGGGGCGGATATCCCGGATCTTCCCGCTCAGGATCAGATCTTCGATCTTGTCCTCCTCGATATCGGGAAGCTTGTAGCCGTTCCGGGAGAAGATCTTGATCCCATTATCCTGGTAAGGGTTGTGCGAGGCGGAGATAACGATCCCGGCATCGGCCCGCATATTCCGGGTAATAAAGGCGATCCCCGGAGTGGGCATCGGGCCGACCAGGAGAACGTCAACCCCCATCGAGCAGATCCCGGCAGTCAACGCGTTCTCCACCATATAGCTGCTGACCCGGGTATCTTTCCCGATCACAATCCGGTGTCGGCGATCATTATGCACCTTGCAGACGTGAGCGGTGGCCCGCCCGATCTCAAGAATCATCTCGACAGTCATCGGGGCGATATTGGCCACCCCGCGGACCCCGTCAGTACCAAATAACTTCCCCATCTTTCCCTCCTTTCCAGATCCTTTTTTGAACCCCCGCCAAGACGCGAAAAGCGTCAAGAAAGAATATATGTTAAACCTAAGTTGAGCGATTATTGCGGATGAAACGTGCTAAGATTTTGCCGGC
>CAYXKT010000224.1:0-2063 GCA_964465735.1 uncultured bacterium | reverse complement strand
CGCAAAAGATTGGTGCAGTTCGCCGCATAGAATCGCTCAATTTAGGTTAAAGATACAATCAGGTCAGACTATATGAACAATCCTTCAGCCGGTCAAGGGAAAAAGCCTCGATCCGGCCTCCAGACCAACCATTGTGTCACCCGCTCGGCCGGCGTGGTCAGCGGCGCCACCCTGGTCAGCCGAGTGCTGGGGCTGGTTCGGGATATTCTGACTGCCGGTGTCTTCGGGACCGGTTCGGCCATCTCCGCTTTCGTGGTCGCCTTTACCATCCCCAACCTCTTGCGCAAGCTCTTGGGGGAGGGGGCCCTGACCGCCGCCTTTGTCCCGGTCTTCACCGAGTATCGGGAGAAGCAGGGGAGCGCGGCGGGCTGGCGGGTGGCCTCGATCATCTTCTCTCTTTCCACCTTGATCCTGGGGGCGTTGGTGGTGCTGGGTTTTATTCTGATCTGGTTGATTCTGGGGAGCTTCGAGCTGAACGAGCGTTTTCTCCTGGTCTTTCGGCTCCTGCGGATTATGCTCCCCTATCTCTTCTTCATCTGCCTGGTAGGTCTGGCGATGGGGATCTTAAACAGCTTGAGACATTTCGCCGTCCCCGCCTTCTCCCCGGTAATTCTCAACCTGGTCTGGATCGCTTCTCTCTTCTTTCTCTGTCCTCGGTTTGGTGATGAGCCATCCCGGCGGATCTTCGGGTTGGCGATCGGGGTCCTGATCGGGGGGATAATCCAGCTCGGAGTCCAGATCCCGGTCCTGAGGAGGAAGGGTTTCCCTTTCAAGTTTATCCCCGACTGGCGCGACCCGGCGGTAAGAAAGATCGCCCTCCTGATGGGCCCGGGGATGCTCGGTTTCGCGGTCTTTCAGATCAACACCGCCCTGGACGGATTTCTGGCCCTGCTCATCGGGCCCGGCGCTCCGGCCGCCCTCTTTTACGGTAACCGTCTGGTCCAGTTCCCCCTGGGGGTCTTCGGACTGGCCTTTGCCACCGCGGTCTTGCCGGTGATGGCCCAGTTGATGGCCCGGGGAGAGAAAGAGGAGTTTATCGACGCTTTCTCCTACGCTCTGCGCAATGTGCTCTTAATTACCGTCCCGGCAGCGGTCGGTCTGATCGTGCTCCGGGGGCCGATTATCACTTTGATCTTCCAGCGGGGAGCCTTCAGTTCCAATTCGGCCGCGGCCACCGCCTGGGTCCTTCTCTGGTACAGCCTGGGGCTGCCGGCTTTTGCCGCTTTAAAGATCGTCACCCAGGGTTTTTACTCTGTCCAGGATACCCGGACTCCGGTCAAGATCGGATTTTGCGCGATGCTTTTTAATCTGGGGCTGAACCTGATGGTGGTCTTCGTCCCCTGGCTCCGGGATAACTTCCGGGAAGGCGGACTGGCCCTCTCAACCAGCTTGGCCGCCTTCCTCAATGTCGGTGCGCTCTATTATATCTTTCGCCGGCGGCTAAGAATGATCCGGGGCCGGGAGCTGATCTCATTTCTCGGCCGTCTGATCCCGGCCACGGCGGCGATGGGTCTGTCCTGCAGCTTGAGTCTCTCGGTGATCTCCTCCCATCTCCCCGAGGCGGTCCTCCCGGCCCGTCTGCTGACAGTTGTCATCCCGTTAGTTGTGGGGATCGCCGTCTTCGCCCTCGCCGCCCGGATACTGAAGATCGACGAACTCCGCGACCTCTTCCGCGCCCTGAAGCCCCGCCCTCGCTCCAGCTGAGCGCAGCCGATTATTCTCTAAATCTCAGCTGTATGATCCGGCTTCAGATGGGCCTGCCCGGCTCAGAAGGAAGACGGAAGAGGTTGTCCGGCAGATCTGAAATTGTCATCGCGAGGAGCGGAGCGAGGACGCGATCTCATCACAAAGCAAGTAGATTGCTTCTTCGTCCCTTCTCGAAATCACCTGGTTTCCTGGTTTTTTCAGACATTGAATATCCCGGGCCTGGGAGAAATCCGGATTGAGTCTGATATCCTGATTGGGGGTATTTCTCGGAGGAAACCTGCTTGCCGGTTTTTTAATTATAGAGTATATATAGTATCTAAACGGATATCTCAAATCACCTGTCGCGTCTCATAGTA
>CAYXKT010000223.1:0-2066 GCA_964465735.1 uncultured bacterium | reverse complement strand
CTAAGATTTTGCCGGCCGACGGGTTGCGAAAACCGCAGCCATATCCAGGAGATAAGGCGAGGATTTTCAATATCCGTTCGGACTCAAAAGATTGGCGCGGTTCGCCGCATAGAATCGCTCAATTTAGGTTCAGGTAAAAACCCAGGTACAAGGAGATGAGAGCGGGGCCAAAGAAGAGGGTAAGCAGGGAGCCAAGGGCCAGATAAGGACCAAAGGGCAGCTTCGACCCCCACCTGGCCTTTTGCAGTATGATGAGAAGAATCCCGATCAGGGCGGCAAGCAGGGCACCGAGAAAGATAGCGAAGAGGGCCATCCCCCAACCCTGCCAGGCCCCAACACCGGCCATCAGCTTCACATCCCCCATCCCCATCGCTTCCTTGCGGAAGGCGGCTTTGCCCAACAGCCCGATCAGCCAGAGGCTGCCGCCTCCGACCACCGCTCCGATCAGCGCCTGGAGCAGAGAAGAAGGAATATTTTCCGCGCCCAGCCGGGCAGGATCAAGGACCGCCAGAAGAAAACCTACCCCCAGGAGCGGATAGGTGAGCAGATCCGGGAGGATGAAATGTTTGCAGTCGATCAGGGAAAGGACCACCAGGGAAAAACAAAAATACCAGTAAAAGGGGAAACGGAGCAAGGCTTCTCCCCGGGCCGAAAGCAGCAAAAATACGGCGACAAACAGCGCCCCCATCAGCAGTTCCACCAGGGGGTAACGCGGGGAGATCACCGCCCGGCAGTACCGGCATTTTCCCCGGAGGAGGAGGAAACTGAGCAGGGGGATATTATCGTACGCGGCGATCGACTTCCGACAGGTGGGGCAATAGGATCGAGGCAGGACAATTGATTGATTTGCCGGAAGCCGGTAGATGATGACATTAGCGAAACTTCCCACCGAAACCCCAAAGAGAAAAACAATGATGAGCAAAAATATTTCCATTATTCCTCCAGTTTTCCCCGTTTAGCCATCGCCCGGATGGCAGCCATCCGCATCGCCTCCCGGGGAGCGGGGATGCCGGTCCAGATCGTCCAGGAAAGAGCGGCCTGGCAGATCAGCATCTCCAGGCCATTCATCGTTTTTAACCCGCGGCGGTGGGCGGCTCGGAGCAGAGGCGTCTCCGATGGGTTATAAACCAGATCCACCACCAGGGCCTCTGAGGAGAGGAAACCGGGATCGAAACTCAACGGATTATCGAGGTTAAGTCCCAGTCCGGTAGCATCGACGGCCAGATCGGCGCTGGCGATGACTTCCTGACCGGAGATGGTATCGGGGATAAAAACTCCGGCCGCCTCCCGTTTGACTTCCCGGTTGATCCGGTCACTCAACTCTTCCGCCCGCTCCCGGTCCGGATCGGTGATCTCCACCCGGGCCCCTTCCTCGGCCGCCGAAACGGCCACCGCCCGTCCAGCCCCGCCGGCACCGAAGAGTACCAAATTCTTTCCGGGAAATGAAAAATACCACTCTTCCTCTACCGATTGGATAAACCCCGGACCGTCAGTGTTGAATCCGGAGATGGATCCGGTCTGAAAAAGTACGGTATTGACCGCTCCGATCGCGCGAGCCCGGTCCTCCAGGCGGTCGAGCAGGTCGAGCACCGCGATCTTGTGGGGGATGGTAATATTCAGTCCCCTCCCCCCCCGACTTTGAAATTTGCCGAAGGCGGATGAGAGATCTTCCGGAGGTACCGGATATGACTGATAGTTCCACTCCAGACCGGCAGCGGCGAAAGCAGCATTATGAATCGCCGGGGAGATGGAATGGCCGACCGGCCAACCGAAAAGTCCGCAGGGGACAGGGTCCACTTTTCCCATTATGATCTTCCTCCGAGTCCCGACGACAATTTGAGGTTGCTTAACCTAAGTTGAGCGATTATTGCGGATGAAATGTGCTAAGATTTTGCCGGCCGACGGGTTGCGAAAACCGCAGCCATATCCAGGAGATATGGCGAGGATTTTCAATATCCGTTCGGACGCAAAAGATTGGTGCAGTTCGCCGCATAGAATCGCTCAATTTAGGTTAAACCTAAGTTGAGCGATTATTGCGGATGAAACGTGCTAAGATTTTGCCGGCC
>CAYXKT010000222.1:0-2125 GCA_964465735.1 uncultured bacterium | reverse complement strand
GGCCGGCAAAATCTTAGCACATTTCATCCGCAATAATCGCTCAACTTAGGTTAAAGTATTTTTCCGGCTGCTCCCACTTTATTACAACTCACCTTCGTAAATTCCATTCTCTCATAAACCTTTTAAGAGTACCACAGGCTGGGTTAAATTTACAGTCCATCCGATTAACCAGGCATTCTATCGGAAGGTATCTCCGGAGAGAAAGTATTTTTCCTGATCATCATCTCCGGAAACCAGGATATCGGTCTCAACTTCCGGACAGGAGGGCGGAGAGCTGATCCCGGAAACTCAGAAAGTGGCGGCGGCAGAATTCCGGACCGTCATTCCAAAGCGCCAGATAATCGCACCGGGATTCTTCCCAGAAACTGCTGAAGAAATACCGGGAAGAAGATTCCGGAGTAACCAGGATGATCAAGGCAGCCAGAATAACCACATTGGCCAGGTAGATAAAGGGAAAGGAGAAAATTCGACCGGCCGCCCAGATATCAGGTTGTCCCTGGACGATCACGTAAATAGTCAGGGTCAGATGAAAAGCCCAGGTAAAACCAAGGGCAAAACTCAGATAGCTTAAAGCCGCGGGCGGTAACTGGAGGAAAAGTCCAAGTAAGAAATAGAGGGCGACCGCCAGCGCACTGTAAAGAGGGAAGAAATAGGGAGCGAGAAAGATCAAGAAATTCGATCGGGTGGTTTTAACCTCGCCGCCGCGGGCCGCGGCCCGGAACCCCTTTACTCGGCCCCCGAAGAGCCAGACCCAGATGACGTGGGTAAGTTCGTGGCCGAAGACATAAGTCCGGATCGGCTGCTGGAAGATGCCCAGGAGTAAAAGATAGGAAAACAAGCCGACAAGAAACCAGACTTCCCCAAACAGCAGGGGAAATATTTCCCGGCCAAATACCATACTTACGGCCACACAGGCCGGGACCAGCAGGATACCGAGGAGTATTTTCCCGGTTTTCACTACGATCACTGGATCTATCCCCCCCCTTCGAGCTCCTCGTCGAGTTCTACGCCCTGGCGGACAAAGGTCGGGATGTCCAGATCTTCCCCGTTCCGGCTGGTCGGTTCCCCCGGGGAAAAGATCCCCCGGGCAAATTTATTAAAATCAATCTGTTCCTGCCGGTCCTCGGAAGGATCGACGGCCTTAGTCACTGGGATCCGGGAACGCGAAGACCGGGCTCCCCGTTCGGGGATGCCGGAAGCCAGCAACCGGAAACCGACCGGCTCTTTTGGCTTCCGGAATCGGGTGATAGTATAAAGAACATCGGTCTCTTCACTCAGGAGTTTTGAAATCGAGCCGATTGACTGCTCAATCGTCCGGAAGGGGATCGGACCGGAACCGTCAATCTGGATCAGAACCCCTCGAACCCGGGCCAGTTCGGCGGCAGTGAGGGCGAGCGCTGAGAGAGCAACCTTGGCCGATCTGACCAGATCTTCCGGCCCGGCAGCTTCTCCCACACCCATCACCGCTTCCCCGGTTCCGGAGAAGATATTTCCCAGCTCGGTCCGGCTTCCTCCCAATTCAGGCGGGGATGTCAGATAGGCAACCGCGCACTCGACAGCGTCCTTGAGGATCCGGTCACAGCGCCGAAATACTTCCTGATGGGGGGTATCATCTTCCACCTTTCCCACCAGGCGATCAAGTGAGAAACAGGCCAGCCCAACGCTATCGGCCTCAATCTTCCCCCTCGCTGCCTCAAATATCCGGTTACTTCTCTTCCCCTCAAAGGTAAAGGGCCGAGTGGCAAAAACCAGGGTAAAGATCTTCATCTGCCGGGCGATCCGGCAGAGATCGGGGACCACCGAACTCCCAAATCCACCCCCGAGGCCGCCGACTATCAGCAACGTCCGGATCGAGGAGAGTTTCTCCCTGATCTTTTCCTCGGTCTCCCGGAAGGCTTGCTTCAGCTGTTCGGGGCTGCTCCCGATATCGGGGCCGGATGACGACTCTGCCCCGATCCTGATTTTCTGGGCGGTGGGTGAACAGACCAGGGACTGGAGATCAGAATCCACCGCCACCGATTTGACCAACCGTCGAACTCCTTCCGTGAGGGAAGAGAGGACCCGGATCCCCTGACCACCGACCCCCCAGAGGGCTAATTTGCCGATATCTTCCTGCTTATTCATA
>CAYXKT010000221.1:0-2134 GCA_964465735.1 uncultured bacterium | reverse complement strand
CGTTCGGACGCAAAAGATTGGTTCAGTTCGCCGCATAGAATCGCTCAATTTAGGTATAACTTGATTTGCAAAATAAGGGATTGGTCGCGAAAGAACGAGGGGACCGATGAAGACTATACCGAAGCCGGGGTGTAGAGCCAGGCCTGGTCGATGGGAATGAAGAGGTCGGCGACCTGCTTCAAATCGAGGGCGGTGCAGGCATCCACCCCATACACTTCCACCCGAACCCCCCGGCTCTGGAGGAAAACCACCAACTCGCGGAAGTCGCCGTCACCGCTGACTAAAGCGATAGTGTCGAGATCCCTGGACTGGTGGATCAAGTCGAGCGCGATCCCCATATCCCAGTCGCCCTTCATCGAGCCGTCCTGCCGGACCTTAAGGTTGCGGCGCTTGACCTGAAAACCCCGGTGGGCGAGGACATCAAAGTAGGATTCCTTGTTGTCGAAATCGGCCTGGACCACATAGGCCATCGCCCGGACCAGCTTTCTGCCCTGGACAATCCGGGTCAGCATCTCCCCGATATCCACCCGGCCTCCCTGGAAAGTGTTCCGAACCGTGTAATAGATATTCCGGCTGTCGTAGTAAATCCCCAGCCGTTCCCGGTCGCGAGTCGGCCGGGGCCGAGTAAAGACGGCTGCCCGAGACTTCTCCAGCCGGACGATCTTCTCCTTCAGGCTGGCAATCTCTTCCTCGAGACCCTGCCTTTCGGCCTGACCGGCCTCGTTGCGCAAGTGGGCGGCGGCCAGTTCGGCCTCGCCGTACCGGATTTTATCTTCCAGCGCGCGAAGCTTATCCTCAGACCGGCCCAGCTCGGCGATTGCGTGATCTTTCTTCCGGCCTTCCCGCTCCAGTCCGTGAAGAAGGCTCTTTAACTCCGCGATCTCCTGAAGCGGGGCGGCCGGGGTCCGGGCCCGGGACTTATCCCGTTCCTGAAGCTCTTTCTTCAACTTCTTCACTTCTTCCCGGAGGAGCCGGACCTGATTGTTGCGCTCCCGGACCTGCTTTTTTCTCTTCTCCGCTCTCCGCCGGAACCGATCGGCTTCGGCAACGGTCTTCTTCAGGTACTTCTCGACTTTTCTGATCTCCCGCCGCCACTGTTCCTCCAGCTCGGAGAGTCCGGAGAAGACCCGGGCGAAGGGGTCTTTGGCCGGAAGATCGGCAGCGCCCGGCGCGGTACTTTCTCCAGCTTCCAGCTTCTCCGATGCCCCCTCTTCAACCGCCGAATCCGGTCGGCGGCGTCCGACAGCGGTTCCACCCCTGAATCTCCCGCCGGATTTTTTCACTTCTGCAAGACTGCCAGGCATTTTTCCCTCCCCCTCCGCCAAGGGCCGAGAGAAATACGTACTGTCCAGAAATTCAGCGAACTGGAATGCCTCCCGGTTGACCCGCCGCCGGCGGTCCCGCCAGGCGGCCCAGAGATACCCGATCATCTCGTCGGTTTCGGCCACCTCATCCTCCCGAAATATCTTCCGAATTTTCGCCTCCGAAAGCTTCTCCAATTCCTCGATCCTCTCCCGAAATTTTCGGTCCAGTTCGTCCTGCAAAGAGTCCGCCGGCAAACCGGGGATCGAGCATTTGTCGTAAACCAGCTCGATCAATTCCTCCTCTTTAAGCTTTTCCAGTCGGAACCCGGGAACCTGCAAATCGTTCCGGGCACAGAAGGAGGCCAGCTGGCTGTGAGTAAACGAAGCCAGAAGAAGCAAGGAGAAGACCGGGGGAGAAATTTCAGTTATGAATTCGTGGCTTTCCATCGCTGCTGATCAAAATATTCCGTTGGAGATCAAGGCCGGTTGCCCGCGGCTAACCATTTCACCTCAGGCGGCATTATGCCCGCCACCTCGGTCCCGGGTCATCACACAGACTATATTTTCCCCGGGGGCCCGAATCAAGCACTAATCATCCGAGACCCGGTCCGCCGGCAGCCAACAGCTGTAATATGTTCTTTTTGGTAAAAATTTCCAGATCGGCCGGGCGCTCCAGAAATGGGGTCACATCCGCTTCCACCAACTTCCAGTCCGCTGTCTCAACTACCCGGTAGAGGAGCATTCTCCGGTCAGCGCGTACCGGACCGTTTAACTGAGACCTAAGTTGAGCGATTATCGCGGATGAAACGTGCTAAGATTTTGTTGGCCGA
>CAYXKT010000220.1:0-2140 GCA_964465735.1 uncultured bacterium | reverse complement strand
TTTCATCCGCAATAATCGCTCAACTTAGGTTTAAATCTCTATCCCAGTTCTTTGAACAGATTGGCCATCTCAATAGCGGCCATCGCAGCGTCGAACCCCTTGTTCCCGGCCTTGGTCCCGGCCCGTTCGATCGCCTGTTCCAAGGTATCAGGGGTAATCACCCCATAAGAGACAGGGATGGAAGCCCCCTGGGCGACACCGCCGATACCACGGGTGACCTGGGAGCTGATATACTGCCAGTGGGCGGTAGCCCCTTTGATCACCGCGCCCAAACAGATTACAGCGTCGAAGTGACCAGAATTTACCATCCGGGCAGCAGTCAGAGGGATCTCCCAGGCGCCGGGGACCCAGGCCACGGCAATCTCCTCTTGGGGAGCGCCGTGGCGCTTCAGGGCGTCGAGCGAGCCTTCCAGAAGTTTGCGGGTGATAAACTCGTTGAACCGGCTGATGACTATCCCGAATCTCAACCCTGCCGCATTGAGCTTGCCTTCGTATACTTTCATCCTGGCCTCCTTTTTTTCACTGTTTGGACTGATTACCCCCCCCTCACCCCTTGAAAATAAACAGATGCTCTAATCGGATTTAATCGGATTGTTCACCTTGGACCTGATGGAGGTATTGGATTGGATGTCCTTTTGGGTTAGCTTGGAATAAGTCTTGTTTCGCTAACGTTATTACCGATCATCGATTACTATCTTTACCGGTCGGGACATATAACTTTATGACTATGGACTTTCAACTTTCCTCTGAGATCTCACCCACCGGGGGAGATTTCAGAGGTGATGCCCCATCTTCTCCTTCTTGGTCTTCAGATAACGGCAATTATGTTTGCCGGGGGTAATCCGGACGGGTACTATTCCGGTGATGCTCAGACCGTAACCTTTTAAGCCGACGATCTTGCGGGGGTTGTTGGTCATCAACCGGATGGTAGAGAGGCCGAGTTCCCTTAAAATCTCGGCACCGATCCCGTACTCCCGCAAATCGGCTTCGAATCCGAGTTCCACGTTGGCTTCCACCGTATCGAAACCCTGGTCCTGGAGGGCGTAGGCTTCCAGCTTGCTCTTGAGGCCGATCCCCCTCCCCTCCTGATCCATATAGAGCAGAACCCCCTGCCCTTCCTCAGCGATCTTTTTCATCGCAAACTCCAGCTGATCGCCACAGTCGCAGCGGGCCGAGTGAAAGATATCCCCGGTCAGGCATTTGGAATGGACCCGGACCAGAATATCTTCTTTCCCCACCACATCACCCATTACCAATGCCAGATGAGGACGATGATTATCGACCGAGGAAGAGAAGAGTTTGAGGGTAAAATTTCCGTAAACGGTGGGAAGGGAAGCGGTTACGGTCTCCTGAATCAGTTTCTCCCGCGAGCGTCGTTCCCGGATCAGATCGGCGATTGTTCCCATCTTCAGGCCGTGCTTCTCGGCGAATTGCTTCAGTTCGGGCATACGGGCCATCGAACCGTCATCGTTAATGATTTCACAGATCACTCCGGCTGGTTTGAGACCGGCCAGCTGCAGCAAGTCAACCGTAGCCTCGGTATGACCGGCCCGAACAAGGACTCCCCCGGGGCAGGCCTTCAGGGGAAAGACGTGTCCAGGGGATATGACATCCCCTTCGACGGAGGAAGGATCGGCCAGAATGGAGATAGTCCGAGCCCGATCGGCGGGTGAGATCCCGGTGGAAATGCCATCCAGGGCATCAACCGAGACGGTGAAAGCGGTGCCAAAGCTGTCGCGGTTGTTGCGGACCATCTGCTCCAAGCCAAGGACAGTCAGACGTTCAGGGGTCATTGGGACACAGACCAACCCGCGGGCCTGGGAGATCATAAAGTTGATCGCTTTCGGGGTGACCTTTTCCGCCGCCATCACCAGGTCACCTTCATTCTCCCGTTTTTCGTCATCGGCCAGGATAATCATCTTCCCGGCCTTGAGATCTTCGACTAAGTCAGCAATGGAATTAAATCCTTTCATAAAAAAACTCCAGAGTTAGCTCTCCGGAGCAGGGCAGAATAATGGAAACTGCACATCTTCTTTCGTCCGGACTTTACCGTCGGCACCGGAATCTAACCGGTTCTGTCCCCAAGGGGACTCGCGGGCTCTAACCGCCGGTCGGGAATTTCACCCTGCCCCGAAGATTG
>CAYXKT010000219.1:0-2141 GCA_964465735.1 uncultured bacterium | reverse complement strand
CCGGTTCCCTTCGAGATCCGGGAACGCTTCCGGGCGGTGGGGGTGATCCACGTCCTGGTGGTCTCCGGGCTCCACGTCGGGTTCATCTGGATGATCGGGAACTTCATCTTCAGTCCCTTTCCCCTCCGGGTCCGGCACGGTTTGCTCATACCGCTGATCGCCGGGTATGTCCTGCTCACCGGTGCCGGCACCGCCACCGTCCGGGCCGGGGTGATGGCCGGCGTTTATTCTCTGGCCTTTGTCTTCAACCAGCCTCGCAACTCCCTCACCGCCCTGGCTGCCGCCGCTCTCCTGCTCCTCCTTTTCAGTCCCCTAACCCTCTTTTCCGCCGGCTTCCAGCTTTCCTTTCTGATCGTGCTCTCGATTCTCACCGTTACCCCGTTGCTTGACCGCAGTCTCCGGTTTCTTCCCCGAGGCCTCCGGCTGATCATCGCTGTCCCCCTGGCCGCTCAGCTGGGGTCGATCCCCCTCCTCGTCAGTTACTTCGGGTTCATCTCGCTTTCCGCGCTGTTTGCCAATATCCTGATCGTCCCCATCGTCGGGCTGATGGTCGGCCTCGGTTTCGGGGCCGGACTGCTGGGGCTGATTGCCTGGCCCCTGGCCTGGCTGGTCAATTACCCCAATCGGTTTCTCATCCCCCTGATCCTGAAACTGGTCGGCTGGTTCTCCCGGATCCCCGGCGGGGAACTGCGGATTGCCTGGTGCCCGCCGATCTGGGCGCTGGCCTGGTACGGGCTGCTCTTCGGACTCACCGCTTTACCTTACCGTTCCCGCCGGGGACGGATCCGGCTGGTGGCGGGGTTGGCGGCTCTAATCCTGGCTGCCGCTGTCCCGGTTCTGGTTCCTCCCCCTCCCCTCCCGCCGCTTCAGGCGGTCTTTTTTAACGGCAAGAGCGGCGAGATCATCTTGCTCCGGGAGCGGGCGGGGCCGGTGATCCTGGTCACAACCGACGATGACCGTTTCGGTGATATCCCGGCGATTGTCCTCCCCTATCTCGATCGGAACCGAATCCGGAAGATCGATTATCTGGTCTTGACCCAGGCCAACCTGGCCCATCTTAACGCGTTCCAACGGCTCCGGGAAGGGGTGGCGATCGGAACGGTGCTCGACCACCCCCTGGGTCCCACTTCGGCCTCTTATCCCCGATTCCGGGAGTTATTGGCCGAACAGGCGATCGGTTACCGGCGGCTGACTCCCGGTGACCTGGTGGAGGCCGGGAACTGCCGGCTGATAATTCTCTGGCCCCGGAAGCCGCCCGGCACCCCCTTTGAGTTTGATGATTCCCTGGTCCTCCGGCTGGAGTTCGGCGAGGTCTCCTTTCTTTTTCCCTCGCTGCTCGGAATTTTCGCCCAGGAGGATCTGGTAGAGTCCGGGGCCGATCTCACCGCCACTATCCTCCAGGCCCCCCGGCGGGGTTCGGCCGCCCATAACTCCCCGCTCTTCCTTGAAGCAGTCCGGCCGGCCGCGGCCCTCCTGATCCAGGGCCAGAAGTACTTCGGCCGCTACCCTCGCGACTGCGGTGATTTTCTTCAGGAGCGAGGGATCGCGGTTTACCGCACGGGGGAGGAGGGTTGTCTGACCGTGGAGACTGATGGGAGGGAGTTTTCAGTGATCCCGTTCCAGATCAAACGGGAGGGGGAGAGATTGTGAGGAGAGTGATTGCAATCGCGGCTGTCTTTCTCGCCATCGGCTGTTCCCCTCGGGTACCTGAGACCGATCAGGGGCTCCTCCCCGCCTGGTGCCGGGTCTATTTCACCCCCGCCGAACCGGTATCCTCCGAGATGATCTCCCTGATCGACTCCGCTCGAGAGCGGGTCTGGGCGGCCTTTTACAGCTTTAATCTGGAGGAGGTGGCCCGGGCCCTGATCCGGGCCCGGGAGCGGGGGGTCGATGTCCGGGTGGTGATGGACGACCTGGCCGCCAGTCCCCCCGACTCCGCCTCTCATTGCTTGGCGGAACTGGGGATGCTGAGGACCGACTACGCCCCTTCGGTCTTTATGCACCATAAGTTTATGCTTATCGATTCCTTTATCACCTGGACCGGTTCTTATAATCCGGGGGTGACCGGGAGTTTTCGTGACGATAATAACGTGATCGTGATCGCCTCGAAACAGCTGACGGCCAACTACGAAGAGGAGTTT
>CAYXKT010000218.1:0-2207 GCA_964465735.1 uncultured bacterium | reverse complement strand
TCCGTTCGGACGCAAAAGATTGGTGCAGTTCGCCGCGTAGAATCGCTCAATTTAGATGTTAGTAGGATAGAGCTGTGATTAAGGTTAGATAGTGTCTGAAGCAAAACCCCGAAAACCAGATCATTGCCAAAAGGTACGACGAAGCAATCTGCTTTACTTGGTTATGAGATTGCTCCGTCCCTTTGTTCCGCGCGATGACAGCGGTGACGTGATTGGAGATTTTCGTTCAGACACCAGGCCGTTTCCTCGCCTTCCACTTCGAAGTCATCATCTGCTGCCCGACGGTGATAAAGGTAGAGAGCATAAAGTAGAGATTGAGCCCGGCGGGGAGCGAGTAAAAGAGAAAGGTAAACATCACCGGCATCAGGGTAGCCATCATCTTCTGCTGCTGGGCCGCCTGAGGGCTCCCTCCGCCGGAGGTCGGGGTCATCTTCTGCTGAAGATAAAAGGAGATCCCCATCAACAAGGGCAGGATGTTGATCTGGTTGCCGATAATCGGATAGGACTGTTCCAGCGTCGCCAGGACGTCGGGACCGGAGAGATCCTTGATCCAGCGTCCGGGTATAATCCAGAAGGGAGCGTTGCGGAGGAGAATGGTATTGCGCAGTGTGGTGAAGAGGGCAAAGAGGACCGGCATCTGGAGGATCATTGGGAGACATCCACCCATCGGGTTGACCCCATTGGCCTTGTAGAGTTTCATCGTCTCCGCCTGGATCTTTTTGGCGTCGTTCTTGTACTTTTCTTTTAATTCCGCCAACTGGGGCGCCAGCTGCTGCATTTTCCCCATCGAGGCGTAGCTCTTGTGGGTCAGAGGCCAGAGCACCACCTTGATGATTACCGTAAGCAGGATGATTGCCCAGCCATAACTTCCCACCAAGCGGTAAAGTCGGGTTAGAAGCCAGATCAAGGCCTGAGGGATATAAAAGTTGCCGAAGAATCCGAAATCGACCAACTTCTCAAACTGGTGCCCGGCCGCCTGCAGAGCTTCATAGTCGGCCGGCCCGAAATAAAGAGCAAAGGAGTATTGGGCGCTTTCCCCGGGCTGCAATATCAGAGTGGGAAAATTCATCGATCCCTGGAGATATGCATAAGGCGAAGCCCCGGGACCCCGGGCGCAACCAAAGGCAGCCACCGCCGGCGCGGCCGCTGTCTTTTCCCGCCCTGTAATCGTAAAGAAAGAAGCCGGAAGTTCCAGCGGCTTGAAAATAGCGGCAAAGTACTTGGTCTTCAGTCCCAACCAGTTAACGGTGGCTGGTTCCTGCTCCTTGGGCCCCTTTTCCCTAAAGACTTTATCTCCGCCGAGGACATCAACCCCAAGTTGATCTTCCGGATCGATCGGGTAGATCGCCCCACAGCCGAAGATCAGTCCGTGAGGCCAGCTTAATGGGGTATCAGATTCGTTGCTGATTGAGATCTCCAACCGCCCGGTGTAACCGTCCCGAGAAAATCGGTATTGTTTTTGCACCGCGACCCCATTTTCGTAAGTCAGGGTAAAGCGGGCGCCATCCTCCATAGCCGTGGTCTCCATCTCCGAGACCGGGAAATTTAAAAACCGCCCCGGCGCGCCATCAATATGCCGGGCGGAAAAGATCTCAACCTCTCCCGAATCTTCCCCGGAGAGTCGACGGATCCCGGCGGCCGGGTTCTCCTTTAAGCTCAGCTGGCGGATCACCCCCCCAAAGGAACTCAACTCCACGTCGAGATAGTCGGATTGGAAGGAGATTGACTCCGCCTCTTCGGGAAAGATTGCCGGAAGTTCTGAGCTATCAACGACCACCGCCTCACCAGCCGGAGGGGCATCCGAAACGATGGGAGCGGTTACCTCGGCCTGCTCAGACTCAACCGGCGGAACTGGCTGGGTGAGCGGAGACTCCGAAATGCCGACCGGACTGGAGACCGGGGGACTTTGGGATTTCTGCTGACTGGAATGGTAAAACCAACCGATTAAGAGGAGCACAGTTACTGTGAGACCAATCTTACTTACTTTATCCATAATGTACTATCCTGTATTATTTTAAGGAGAAGATTATCTGCTCGGATAATTCAGTCGAAGCCTGAAGTATCCGGACCTGGGCCTGACCAGCCTATCCTTAATTGAACCTAAGTTGAGCGATTATTGCGGATGAAACGTGCTAAGATCTTGCTGGCCGACAGGTTGCGAAAACCGCAGCCATATCCAGGAGATATGGCGAGGATTTTCAATATCC
>CAYXKT010000217.1:0-2226 GCA_964465735.1 uncultured bacterium | reverse complement strand
CGGACTCAAAAGATTGGTGCAGTTCGCCGCATAGAATCGCTCAATTTAGGTTTTATCAAGCTGAAGTGTTACCGCCAGAACAACTTTCGAAAAATAGCACAAAGAGGCCAAGGGGGCAAGATCGGCCAAACACTCCCCCGGCTATCCGCGAAAGCCGAGTTGGCAGAAACCTTTCACCGGTCGAAGAGCGAGAGTTCCAGCCAATTGCGAACAATTACGGACCAACAGACTCGAGGGCGCCGGCAAATAAACTCAGCGGGCGGGTCGGAGACCGCCCCGCCTGAACCCCGGTTCTTTCTCCGGGCGGGGGCTGCGATTGCCGTTAAAGGGAGGTACTTCTGTTTCGGCATCTTCCCCGTCTGACTCCTCCTCGACTGGCTCTTTGCCAACCGGAAACGGCGGATCCGTTTTCCGGGGAACCGGAGGAAACGGCATCTCTTCCAGCAGCTGTTGGGCATCAGCCCAGGATTCTTCCCAGCGCCGAGGACTCTCGTCCCGCCAGCGAAAGTCGTCATCCGCCCCGATGGTAGTGCCCGCGGTAGCGGAGGCCCCTTGCGCGACTTCGCCCGCCACGCCCCCGGCGGCAGCAGCGGCCGCCTTCGCGGTACCGACAGTGGTGTCGGAGAGACCGTCCACCGCCCCGGAAAAATCCCCGGTCGCCACGCTGGTCAATGTCTTAAAGAGCCCTCCGCCGACAGAACCAACCACGTTAACCGCGCCCTTGCCCACCGCCCAGGTCGTCTCAGCGGCGCCCGCCGCCAGCTGATACCCCGCTCCGCCGATATTACCGGCCAGGCGACCCACTCCACCGCCGAGATGGAGAATAACCCCAAAGAGCAGGCTCGAGGTATCCACCTCCGGCTGGTCGAGGGTACCTCCTATGGCCAGCGGGATTACGTGGCCTCCGGCAACCTCGACATTAATTTTGCAGTCGAGCAAATCAGGGGTTAGAGCCAGATCAACGGCTATATCCATAGCACTCCCCCCCAGAGCCAGGGCCGTCCCCGCGGGGATCACAACGTCGAGCGGCTTTAGTTCCAGAGCACCGAGACGGATAACCGCGTTCAGGGGAGGAAGACCGGTCCCGACGGGGCCAATCCGGGCGTTCAGGCCGAGATACCCGGCTGGGAACGGATCCTGGAGGATCCGGGCGGTAAGAACCGACCGGGCCGGATCGACTTCCCCCGGGTCGACCCCCGGTGCGATGAGGAGATTCTCAACCATCAGGTTCAGATCGGAAATTCTGATCCGGAGAGATTTCTCTTCCTTCTTGGCTCCCGGATTGTCGGTGGACAGCTCAGCCACCAGATCAGCCAGGTCAGCGACGACCTCTGCCTCACCCTCCTCAGCTTCGACTGCCGGATCAGCCGGGCCAGCGATGCCCTCCACCTCTCCCTCTTCGTCTTTGACCACCAGATCAACTGGACCGGAGTCCACCTCCTCCCCTCCCTCTTCATCTTCGACTGCCGGGTCAACTGGACCCGCAACGATCTCATCCAGACTCTCTTCATCTTCAACTGCCTGATCACTTGAACCAGCGCCAGCCGCCGGCCCACTCTCTTCCTCTTCAACTGCCGGATCGGCCGGATCATCGGCGGCCTCTTCCCCCCCCTCCTCATCTCCGTCAACTTCGGGGATCAACCTGGAGGCGGCGGTAATCGCGTAATCAGTGTAGGAGAAGGAAAGATTCTCGACGGAGAACAGTTGCACCAGAATCGCTTTCGCCGCGGCCTCTTCCTCTAAACTCTCCGGTTCATCCTCTCCGGTTAATCCCGCCAGGATAACATCCAGGTTCATCACATCATCGCGATTTTTGACCAGATCGACCTCACAATCGATAAGGTGAACCGCTTGGACCGTCAGAGGCGGGCTGAGCAGGGAAGCAAGTTGGAGCTTTACCCTGACCGTCGGGACGACGATAAGATCACCTTCACCAAAGCCTTCCGGCTGGGATACACGCAGATCTTCGATCGATACGTAACCGCGGAGCAGTCCCAGTTTTAAACTCCCGATTGAGGCACCGGTATTGAGCAGTTCGGGCAACTGACGGTTGGCGATCCTGACAGCAGCCCAGGGAAGGATCAGACGGACCACACCGGTAAAGATAAAGATGCTGAGAATGGAAATCAGCAGAATCTTAATGCCTTTCTTCATCTTCATATTTTGATCATCTTTAACCTAAATTGAGCGATTCTATGCGGCGAACTGCACCAATCTTTTGCGTCC
>CAYXKT010000216.1:0-2243 GCA_964465735.1 uncultured bacterium | reverse complement strand
GCAAAATCTTAGCACATTTCATCCGCAATAATCGCTCAACTTAGGTTTAAATTTCCAACTTCAAACTTTAATACTTTCCTCAAAATCGATGACCAGTATTATGACATTCATCCGGGAAGCCCGGGTTGAGTTGAAGAAAGTCAACTGGCCCTCGCGCAAGGAATTGATTGATTCCACCAAGGTTGTTCTGCTTACCTCGTTCCTGTTGGCGGCATTTATTGGGGTGGTCGATTTTATTCTTTCACAGCTGATCACCACATTAATTGGATAAACAATGAATCATCAGTGGTATGTAATTCATACTCTCTCCAGTCAGGAGCAGAAGGTGAAAGAGGCTCTGGAGAGGAGGATAGCTCTCGACGGGCTGGAAGATCATATCTCCCAGGTGATGATCCCCTTCGAACGGGTTTCTGAGGTCAAGGGGGGAAAGAAGATCATTTCTCAGCGCAAGTTCTGGCCCGGTTATGTCTTTGTCAAGATGGAGTACATAGACCGGACGTTCTACGCGATTAAAGAGATCTCAGGGGTGATTGGTTTTGTTGGAGGGGTGACTCCCCCGGCGCCGGTCTCCGAAGATGAGATCCTTGCTGTTCTCGACCAGATCGAGGATAAGAAGGAGAAGGTCAAGCCGAAAGTTCTTTTTTCGGTGGGGGAAACGATCAAGGTTGACGAGGGTCCCTTTACCGGAATGACCGGAGTGGTCGATTCCGTCGATCCAGATAAGGGAAAAATTATCGTTAGAGTGTCGATTTTCGGCCGGGAGACCCCGGTGGAACTGGAATACTGGCAGGTGGAGAAAAGTTAATGGCCAAAAAAGATAAAGTTATAATTAGATTGCAGATCCCGGCCGGGTCAGCTAACCCGGCTCCGCCGGTAGGACCGGCCCTGGGAGCGCACGGCGTTAATATTATGGAATTTTGCAATGCCTTTAACGCCGCTACCAAGGATAAAAGCGGTTTTATTATCCCGGTGGTGATTACCGTGGGCAAGGACCGCAGCTTTTCTTTTGTCACCAAGAGTCCTCCGGCGACCAATCTGCTCAAGCGGGCTGCCGGAGTGGCTACCGCCTCAGGAACTCCGAACCGGGAGAAAGTTGGTCGGGTTACCCGGGAGCAGGTGCGGGAGATTGCCCGGCAGAAGATGGAGGATCTCAACTCAGCTACTGAAGAGGCGGCCGAACGTATTATCGCCGGCACCGCCCGGTCGATGGGGATCGAGATCAAAGATTGAAACCGGGGGAAGCAAGGTAGAATTGCCTAATCGACGGAGTATTAGCAAATCAGGGGGAAAGCTGATCGGGAGTAGTAATGCGATGGGGCGGGGCCTGCCGGCCCAATATTTTAACACTTTAATATCCCACTTTGATCAAGCCTATAACATCTATTCCCCCGGAAAATTCAGGATAATTTAACCGAATTGGAATCGAGAATCTATGGCCAAGCCAGGAAAAAAATATAATAAGTCCCGGGAACAACTGGATAAAACTCGGCAGTATCCTGTAACGGAAGCGTTAGAGTCGGTTAAGGCAATGGCCTATGCCGGTTTTGACGAGACCGTGGAGCTGGTGGTTAACTTGAATATAGACCCCAAGAAGTCTGACCAGATGGTCCGGGGGACGGTTTCACTTCCTCACGGGACTGGGAAGAAGGTGAAATTACTTGTCTTCTGTGCCGCTGATCAGGTGGAGGACGCTCTAAAGGCCGGGGCGGATTACGCCGGTCTCGAGGAACTGGTGGAAAAGATCAAAGGGGGTTGGGTGGATTTTGACGCGGCGGTGGCGCAAAAGTCGGTAATGAGAGACGTCAGTTCATTGGGTAAGGTTCTGGGCCCCCGGGGCTTGATGCCGAGCCCGAAATCGGGTACAGTATCCGATGATATCTCCCAGACGATCCGGGAACTTAAAGCCGGAAAGATTGAGCTCAAGCCGAATAAGTACGGGGTTATCCAGGTAGCTGTGGGCAAGGTCTCTTTTTCCGTTGACCAGCTCAAGGAGAATATTCTCTCTGTAATCTCCGAGATCAATAAGCTTCGTCCCGTCGCGGTGAAAGGAAAATATCTGAAAAAAGCTTTTATCTCCGCAACTATGAGTCCGTCGGTCACCCTGGATATAGTCAACCTGGGGCAGGGCGGCCCGGTCGGCTGAAGTGGCTTCATCTGAGAGTGATCGGATCAAGGATATCTCGGTATCTATCACCTAAATTGAGCGATTCTATGCGGCGAACTGCACCAATCTTTTGCGTCCG
>CAYXKT010000215.1:0-2402 GCA_964465735.1 uncultured bacterium | reverse complement strand
CCCGGCCTTGGGAACCGGATTATAGTTACTCTCAAAATAGCCGGGGGTCGGGGTAACGGCTGGAGTAAGGGTTGAAGTCTGACCGGAGACAACCCCGGTGAAAAAGAAAAAAGTCCCCGCCGCCAATAAGGTACCAACGCTTTTAATCATCGTGAACATTATGGACGGCCAATAATGTAACGGCTAAAGAGAGCAGAGATTATGACTCAAACCGGATTTCTCAAAGGCAACCTATGGGTCGCACCCGCTGTTTTAAGAGTTGAGTTAAGTCGGCCAGCCTTGTCAGCCTCCATAGTATCTGAACGAATACCCCGGAAACCAGGTCATTGCGAGGGGACAACGAAGCAAACTGTTTATTCTCTGATGAGATTGCTTCGTCGCTTCGTTCCTCGCAATCACATATTCCAGGCAATGTGCAGTTTTCGTTCAGGCACTACATAGCCCCAAACGGGAACGGAAAAAAGCAAAGCCCGTTTCTCTATCGGGAGATCGGAATATAATTCTCGCCGCCCCAGTAGAGACGGGACATATTCTTTATCGCCCAGAGACCAAACCGCGGGCGGTATATTGAAATCTGGTCGGAGCCATCGCCGGAATAATCCGCCGGCTGAGGCCAGTCGCCGGTCTGACCGAAGTATTCTCTCCCCTCACCTCGCATCGACCAGAGTCCGGAATCCGGCCGGAAGATCGCGATCTGCCGGCGGCCTTCCCCCCGGTAATCCGCCGGGATGGGATAGTCTCCCCGGAGCCCGAAATAGGACCGGGTCACCCCCCGGACCGCCCAGAGGCTGCTCTCCGGCCGAAAGATCCCGATCTGACCGCTTCTTGTACCGTCGTAATCGCCGGGGAGGGGCAGATCACCCATACCCCCGAAATAGACCCGGGTCAACCCCCGAATTGCCCAGAGGGCGTCGGCCGGACGGAAGATCGCAGCTTGGACAGTACCATTTCCATAATAGTCGGCGGGAACCGGAAGGTCACCAGACTGCCCAAAATAAAAGCGAGAGACTCCCCGGACGGCCCAGAGGCCGGAGCGGGCTCGGAAGACCGCCGGTTCGGTGGTCCCATCGCCGAAATAATCTCCCGAAACCGGGATATCGCCAACTTCGCCAAAGTAAAATCTCTCCGCCATCTGGCGGGATTCAAGAAAGATATACCACTTACCGGTCCGGGGATTCCAGGCAGCCGGGTCGGCGATGCCGTCGCCGTTATAATCGCTCCCGGCCACCGAGGAAGCGGTCAAGACCAGGGCGGTATCCACGTCAACTACTGGAACACCCGCCGAGCTGGACACCGCCCGGGCGGTGTTGAGGTGAATGGCGCTAACCGCCCGGTTGGTCTGGAAATTAAAGGATGCCCCGGGAATAAAGGGGGCGGGGACCAGTCCCACCCGATAATCGTCCGCCGGTTCATCCGGGGTTCCGTTGTCGTCAAATATCTCGGTCTCCCCGAGGGCAACATCCCCGATATTACTGACCCGGTAATAGAAGGTCACCGGAATCCCGAGACCGCTTATATAAGGCTGCCCGATCCCCGCCGTCCCGGCGGTCTTGACCAATTCCAGAGCGGCCAAGGGAGGCGAGGGGCTGGGTGAGGTCACTGGCGACATACTCGGCGTGGGTGGAATGGATGGGGGCGGAGTCGGAGGAAAACCACTTAAGTCCACCTGGTAACTTTCCCGCTCCCCCTGGTACTCCGGCCAGTTCAGGTTATTCGCCCGCAGATCAATAACCCGATCCTGATCCGCGCTGTAATACTTCCAACTGAAAGTTCCGGTATCCCCTCCTCCGATCCCGGTCGGGGGGCCATAGAAAGCCGAGGCTCCGTACTGGCCTGGATCAGTCAGATAACAATGGAACCGGACCATACCCCCGGAGTCGAAGACGGCCAGTTCGTCTTCGGCAGTAAATGTCCAGCCACCCTCGATCAAACCGTAGAGCATATCCCAGTTAAGGGTCGGATCCGGTTGGGGAAAAACGGTCGGCCGGGGCGATGGCGAGGCCGTGGGCGAAGGTGACACAGTAGGAGAAACCGTGGATAGCGGGGTCGGGGTCGAGGTTGGGGGAAAGACTGTCGGAGTAGGGGTAACCGACGGGGTGACTATCGGAGAGGCAGTAGCCGAAGGGACCGGGGTGACGGTCGGCGACGAGGTGGCGGAAGGTGTCGGCATAATGCTCGGAGATGGAGTCGAGGTCGGCGGGACCGTGGACGGCGAAGGTGAAGGTGATGGAGATCCGGTCGGGGTAGCACTCGGTGGTGGCGTCGGGGACAAGGAAGGAGAGGGAGTGACGGTCAAAACAGGAGTGGCGGAAGGGGAAATGGTTGGAGTGGGCGAAGATATCGGGGTCGGTGTGGCCGTCGGGGGCAGGGTCGGGGTGGCCGTCGGGGGAGGACTCGGAGTA
>CAYXKT010000214.1:0-2428 GCA_964465735.1 uncultured bacterium | reverse complement strand
GGCCAGCAAAATCTTAGCACATTTCATCCGCAATAATCGCTCAACTTAGGTATAAATCAATAATACCAGTACTTGCGCTATCCACTTATAGTATCCGCTTTTGACCTTTGGCATCTCCATCATCTCCTTTTTTTGTACCGACTTGTTCGCTCCGACGATTACCCAACGCCGACTTCTGGCTAATTCATTTTCTCCCGATAAACTTCAGCTCCGGAAAAGTTGTTCTGGAAGTATCTTAAATATTTCCCCGCCACCCGCTCCGACCTGATCAGAACTGAACTTTCAATATTGGCTTTGGCTGATGCCAATGTCCAGTTATGACTCCCAACTATTGAAATCATTCCATCAACAATAACCAGTTTTACGTGCATAATCGGAAACAGTGGATGGAAGCGGGCATCGATACCGTGTTGGGATAAATGGGCCGCCGCCCGCCGATTGGCCTCGGTAATGTTATTTTCTATTGATGTCTCCAGCAATACCTCGACCTTCACTCCTCGCTTATGGGCATCGACTAAGAGATCGACCAACTCGGTAGCCGGGTATCCCGGCCGGCCGTCATAGTTGACGAAATACATCATAACCAGAATAGACTCCTGCGCGTTCCTGAAGACTTTCTGGAGTTTTGTGTAATACTCCCCGCAACTGAGAAACTTAAATCCATCGACGGTCTCCCGGTTTGGGCGATTGAATCCGGTGGATGGACCCTGTTCGATCGTCTCGACTGACGCTTTAGGGATCTTAAATACCCCTTCGCCCGGGACGGAGAGGAGGATCGTCTCCCGATCCTCGGCCCCGATCACCCCTTCCATAATCGTCCCGTCCTTGAGGGTAATCACGTCGGCCAGAGTGCCGGCGATACCGGCAACGAAAAAGATCAGGATAACCGCGGTTTTGATGCTATGCGCTAAGGTTCTTTTCATTGGTACTGTTTAGCAATCAGTGAATACCGATCACCCCCCCTCCCCTCGGTGCAATAATTCCTCCTGCAGATCTTTGATCAAGCCTTCCCGACCAAGCTCAGTCTCCTCCGGCCGGGCCAGCTTGATATCCGCGAAATGCCGGACAAACGCCGGATCGGGGGGACGGGCCCGCACCAGGGCTGAGACTTCCCGGTTGACGGTCAGTGCCTGCTGCGACCAGTTATGATTTCCGACCAGCAATATCTCCCGGTCAATCAGGACGAACTTGTCGTGGAGTTGCTTCTGGGGTTCGTTGAAGGCCGCTTCCACCCCGCCGGCAACAAGATATTCGATTGCTTCTTCATTGTTCCGGTATAGACTGTCGGAAGAACGTCGAGGATGTTCTACCACCACTTTTATATCCACCCCTCGCCTTCTGGCATTAATCAGGTCGTTGAGGATAGCCGTAACCGGGTCGGCAGCGCTCTGTTCCCGGGAGATTACGAACATCGCCACGTAGATTGATTCCTTCGCCCGCCCGATCTCGCGCCGCAACACGTGGAAATATTCCTTATCCAGCAGGGGAGTAACCTCGTACTCGGGTTCCGACTCTTTCACTCCTCCAAGTGGGATATCGAGATCAAAAGAAGGGCGACGACCCCGTTCCAGTCGCATTGCCCGTTTTCGCTGGAATTCCCGAGCCGCCTTTCCCCCATCGTCCAGTTTGAGCGCCGAGGCCACCTGCTCCCAGGTCTGGGGAATACGCAATTTAGCGGCATACCGGGCTTCGACTTCGCGATAGCCTGGTATCTTCTGCAGATAAAAGCGGCCGACAAAAAGAACTACCGCAACCAGAATCGTAATACCGATAACCCGGTCGAACTTTCTTTTCCGGATTTTTTCCGGCGTCTCATTCATTGTTAATCGATCAAAGTCAATGAATACTTAAAGCCCAAATAGCTATGAGAAACGGATTCCCGTCTATTGCCTTTCGGTTATGAGCCGATACACCTTTCCATCAGTAATGACGGTGATCGTCCCCTGTTCATCGGTACGATATATCCCTGTCCTAACTTGTCTCAGTCTTTGGATCGTTTCTTCGTTTGGATGACCATAGCTGTTGTCCGCCCCACAGCTAAGAATGGCCACTTCCGGCCGCACCCTCTGCAACAACCCCTCCGTGGTAGAATGCTTCGAGCCGTGATGCCCGGTCTTGAGGACAGTGCACCGCAAGCGCAAGCCGTATTTTCCGATCATAATCTTCTCGGCGCTGCCGGCGGCATCTCCGGTGAAGAGGAAGGAGATATCATCATAGGTAAGCTTGACTACGATCGAGGAATCATTGTTATCCTTCATTAGATATGGGGGACTGACTACTTCCGCCTTCACTTCTTCCCCCCAGTCGAGCACCTCTCCCGCCCGGGGTTGGCGGTAGTTTACCTCCGGCCGGGACTGTACCGCCTGCAGCAGTTCCAGGTACCCCTCGCTGGGATGACAAACACCGGGATCGAGAAGCTCGCCGATTT
>CAYXKT010000213.1:0-2439 GCA_964465735.1 uncultured bacterium | reverse complement strand
TGCTCTTTTTGCTATCTGAACTCCTATCTTTTAAAGGCTATTTTGGACAGGTCTGGTAAGGAATCTATAGTGATAAATGAACAACCAAACAATTATCGGCCTCCTCTCCTGACCGCTTTTTTCGTCCTGGGGGCTTTCTTAAAGATGGAGAGAACCAGGCTTTTTGCCCAGGAAATATTAATCTTCAGAAAATGATCAGATATCTAATCCCGGCTATAGCTCGGACGAAAATTTTACCGAGCTAAAAGCAACATATGTTATTGCTGTAGCCGATTCAAAGGGTCGAGATTATGCTGAGTAGCGCGGGCCTGGGAGGGGGGCGCGCGGTCGGTTTTATAAACACCCGGCAGCGGCGGCGGCGGAAAAATTTACCGCTGGAGGTTATGAAGGCCGGCGGAGGCGCGGTTCCGGGCGGTTCGTATTTGCGAGTGGGGGGGATAATCGACTATGCTGTGGTGCTCTCAAAAATGGAATGAAATTCCGGTGGCGGGCTAATGGAAGAGTCGGTTCTGGTCAAGGAGCAAAGGTATCGCGGTCGGTACGTGGCCGTCGATTCATTCAGCAAGGGAAAGGTGGTGGCCTCGGGCAAGGACCCGGCGGTAGTCGCCCGGAAGGCGGAGAAGAAGGATGTCAAGTCCCCGGTGGTCATCTTTGTTCCCGGGGAGAATCTTACCCATATCTACTGATGCCCATCGCTGACTATCCGTTTCGCCGGGTGGTTCCCGGTTCCCCCGCCCGGCCGATGCTCCCGATCCGGGTCACCAACCCCGAGACGGGTTTGAGCCTGAGGTCCTGGGGATTGATAGATACCGGGGCCGATGATTGCGCGCTGCCGGCGGCGTATGCCCGTTCCCTGGGGCATAACCTTACCGCCGGCCGCAATAAGATTCTCCCCCGCGAGGTGTTGTTTCCCCGGTTGAAGTAGACATCAAGTCGTGATCCAGCTTTCCTGGGCCCTTGTGGATCTCTGCCTCCTCAGAAAAGAAAAAGCCACGACCCGAAGGCCGCGGCTATTACCCGGAGGATAGATTCAATATTCCGATTTTATACGGGCTGCAGAAGCGGAGATAGTTCCTGTCTTATTTCCCGGAGGTAATCGGCAACCGAGGGATCTTTGACCCGCCTGGCGATCGCCTTGAATACCCCGGGAATTTCCACTTGCGCCACCCGAATCAGCTCAATCCCCACCAGCTTGCCTTTAGCATCTACGTCGACGAAAACGTTGTCGTCGATCTCCAGGGTCTTTTTGATTTCTTTATCGGTAACCTGGATATAGATCGCCCCGGCTTCGTGATCAATGGAGATTTCTTTGAATCCGTCTTTTAGCGGAATGGTCCCCATATCTAATTCCTCCAGTAGCTCGTCACTATGACAAAACTCTTCTTTCGTTCGTCGACCACGGTCACCAATTCTTTTCCATCAAGCGTAGCCATATAGCGAAGGGTGTCTCCTTTTCCCGGAGCAACAGTATGGTGGGATGCTATCGCCCGTACAGCCTGCGCTAGGGATATTTCCCTCTGGTTTAGCCTTATCCGGACGTGCCGTGTTCAATATACACTTTTACCAGAGACGCGCAAGGTCAAGCCCTCGACGGACGATCAGTTGACTCCATTCTACCAAAGTAGCCGGCAGCTTCAATCATCCTTTCCAAAAACAAATGAGTACAGAGTACTGTTTCCGGCGTCTCCGTTCTCCCCAGCTCCTCTCCGTGGGCCCCCGGGACGAACTGGCCCTGGCCGTCCGGCTGGCGATGGCCAGGCGCTTCCTGAAAGAAGGCGGGGGCTTTCTCCTCCTCGACGATCCCCTGGTCGATCTCGACCCCCGGCGGCCGGTTCCAAGCGACAGGACGGGCGATCAAAGCTAAGCAGCTATTTCGTCCGCTGGGTGGAACCCTTGATCAAGCCACTAATCATCTTCGAGATGGATTCAACCTGGTCCCGGAGCGACTGGTAGAGCCTATCATCAACCAGCCGGTTGCGGCGGGCCAGATCAAGCAGGGGCACTGTCTCGAATAGCGATCCCCGGGCGATAGTGAAGAAGTGAGACCGATCGGCCCGGGTAAAGCGGCCGTTGCCTTCGGCGATGTTGGCGGAGACGGATATGGCGGCGCGATTGAGCTGATCGGTGAGAAAATAGAATCCCCGGGGGAAGGTCCTGGTCAGGGTGATAACCGAGTCGGCGAAATTTACGGCTTCCTGATAAACCCGGAGGTTTTCAAAGAGGAAGGCCATATTGCGATACTCGAGCAGTTGAGAGTCGAACAGTCGACCGCAGGCCGGGAAATTAGAAAATAGAAAATCGACCGCAATCTTGCAGCAGCAAGCCTCGCAATCTTCGATTGCTCGACTTTCGACTGCTCGATTGCTCTATTCCATACGGCCTGCGGCCGGGAAATTAGAAAATAGAAAATCGACCGCAATCTTGCAGCAGCAAGCCTCG
>CAYXKT010000212.1:0-2594 GCA_964465735.1 uncultured bacterium | reverse complement strand
GGCCAGCAAAATCTTAGCACGTTTCATCCGCAATAATCGCTCAACTTAGGTTATAGAAAAAGGCAAGAACCTGATGTCTGAACAAAAATTTCACAAACCAGGTCACTGCGGAGAGGGACGACAGAGCAATCTGTTTGGTTGACAGATTATATGTGGTTTGGGGGGTCTTTAAGGCACCGCTCGGTCAGCCAGTTCCAATACTCTGAGTTTTATATGATGGCGCATAATTCCGCGGAAAGTCTTCCGCCTTTAGTCTATCGGCCTGAGTAGTTACAGAGAAAGCACCACCCCGAATAAAGTTATTGAAGAAAATTGTTGCTCCTCTTCCCTTCAGTAGGGCAAGACCTGGTGAGCTCTGCAAGATATTTTGATTAGGCGATCCGGGGTGTTGGAATAATGGAGTGCTGGAGTATTGTATTTCCCCCCCATCACCCCATTGCTTCATCACTCCTTTACCGATCCTGCGGTCATACCGCGGATCAAACAAATACAGTTTATTCAGACAAAACGGAGGAGAAGCAAACTCTCAAATGAAGATCTGGATTACACTCGGAGTTATCTCGACGATTCTGCTCGGTCTCTTTCTCTCCGTTCCTTTCTACTATCGGTCTTCCGGTCCGGGGGAGGGGGGGGAGATGGTCCGGCAGGCGGCCCTGGGGGCGAAGATCCGCGGCCTCGACCCTCAGGATATCGGGGATACTACCAGCTCCTCAGTCGGGGGTCAGATCTTTGAGACGCTCTATACCTATGCCTACCTGGAGCGTCCCTACCGCCTGGTCCCGCTCCTGGCGGAGGGGATGCCCGAGATCTCCGAGGATGGGCTGAAATACACGATCCGGATCCGACGGGGGATCCGTTTTGCCGATGACCCGGCCTTCCCCCGGGGAGAGGGACGGGAACTGACTGCCGCCGATTTTATCCTGGCCTGGAAACGGATGGCCGACCTGAATAACCGTTCCACCAACTATTCCGCGATCTTTGCCGGCTACGTGGCCGGGCTCGATGAATTTCGCGATTATACCGCGGAGACCCGGGAGGTGGATTATGATCTCCCGGTAGCCGGACTGCGGGCACCCGATCCTTATACCCTGGTGATCGAGCTGGTCCGACCCCATAACTTCCTCCTCTACTGGCTGGCCCATCTCCCCACCGCCCCGGTAGCTCGGGAGGTTCTGGATGAATACGGCCGTGACTTAGTCAACCATCCGGTGGGGACCGGTCCCTTTCGGTTGGCCGGTAATTTTCGCTCGAACCGCTTCTCGCTGGTCCGTAACGAGAACTTCCGGGAAGAGTTCTATCCCCACCGGGGGTCCCCGGAACTGGAGAAACTGGGGTTGCTGGCTGACGCCGGCAAGCGGATCCCTTTCATCGACCGGATCGAATGGACAATTATCGAGGAGACCCAACCCTATTGGCTGGCTTTCCTCTCGGGAAAGATCGACTCCGCCGGTATCCCCAAGGACAACTTCTCCCAGGCGATCACCCCCGAGCGGGAACTTTCCCCGGTGATGGAGGCTCAGGGGATCCGGCTGATCCAGGCCGAGGACCCCTCAATCTTTTATTACGGCTTCAATATGGACGATCCGGTAGTCGGGACCAACCGCAAACTCCGGCAGGCGCTCTCACTGGCCTTTGACCGGGAGACCTACATCGAGACCTTTCTCAACGGCCGGGGGAAGATCCCCGCCGGTCCCATCCCCCCGATGGTCCCCGGGTTCCGGCCCGGCCAGGTCAACCCCTATACCCGCTACGATCTAAAAGCGGCCCGGGGTCTTCTTCAGGAGGCGGAGGAGATCGCCGGCGGCCGGATTCCATTATTGAAGCTGGCGATGCCGGGGACCGATACCGTCGCCCGCCAGCAGGGAGAATTTTTCCGGATCCAGGTGCGTCGTCTGGGCCTCGAGGTGGAGGTGGACTATATGACCTGGCCGAAGTTCCAGGACGCCGCCAAGGCCCGCTCCCACCAGCTCTTCGCCCTGGGCTGGGTGGCCGACTATCCCGACGCGCAGAACTTCCTCCTCCTCTTCTACGGCCCCAACCACTCCCCCGGCCCCAACATCAGTAACTACCACAATCCGGAATTTGACGCCCTCTACGAGAAAGCGATCGCGGTCGCCGACCCGGAAAAACGGATCCCCCTCTACCAGCAGATGGAGGATATCGTGATCGAGGACTGTCCCTGGCTGCTGACTACCTACCGGGTGGTTTACGCGCTCTACCACAAGCGGCTAAAGAACTACTACCCCAACGATTTCCTCTCCGGAACGATGAAATATCAGAAAGTGGGGTCGGACCTGCCTAACTCGTTATAAATCAAGTTATCGCGTGTAAAATACCACCTGATGGAGAACTTAAACTGGCATTTTTCCCATTAAAACCGGATGACTAAGTGAAAATAACTGACAATCCTGTTCTCTTGATTTATTCACCGGATACTCTGCCTGGACCCGATTACAATGAAGTTTCAAGGGATAAGATATACTGAGCAGGTAAGAATTGCGGGAAACAACTGGCAGCAAATGAAAATAACTGTTAAATATAACCTAAGTTGAGCGATTATTGCGGATGAAATGTGCTGAGATTTTGCTGGCCGA
>CAYXKT010000211.1:0-2625 GCA_964465735.1 uncultured bacterium | reverse complement strand
CGGACGCAAAAGATTGGTGCAGTTCGCCGCATAGAATCGCTCAATTTAGGTTGAAATAATCTCCGTGAGGGACGCGGTATCAGGGGACTCGGGAGCGGCTGTTTCTGATGTTGAACTCCCCAACTTGATCCAATCTCTGTGTTCCCCGCGCCTCCACCGTGAAAAACCTCAGGGCGGGTAAGCAAGGATGTCTGGAAACGGACAGAAAAGTTATCTCTGGGCCGGGGCGGCGATATTTTTCGGCGCTCTGCTGATCCGCGTTATCCCCGACCTGATCTTCTTTCTCCGAAACGGCTGGTTCTCCTCCCATCTGATCGAAGTCTGGTTTTACTACGGGGTGGCTCGAGGAGTCTTTTATCTCTCCTGGCTTGATCCCACTTTTCTCCTCCTCCGGCTCCCGGGGTTGATTCTTCCGGAGTCTATCCTCTATCAGGTGACCGTCTTTTCCGCCGCGCTCGTCTCCGCGCTGACCGCTTGGCTGCTCTATGGCTGGCTCCGCCGCCGCTGGGGCGAGGCGGCAGGAATTTTCGCCGGTCTCACCTTCGCCCTTCTGCCCGCTCCGATTACCCTCTGCCTGGTCAACTTTTCCCACGATCTGGTTGCCATACCCCTGATCGTTCTCTTTTTCTGGGCGGTGACAGAGGTCAATCCTGGCTCCGCGGTCCGGGTCCGTCCGCTGGCGGCGGTATTGATATTCTTTCTCCTCGGCTTGATGGTCGGTCCCCTGATGGTTGGGGCTTTGCTGGTGGTTCTGATCTCTTACCTGGGTTTGCTGCCCCAGCGCCTATCCGGCCGACCCGCCGGTGTCATCTTCTTTGCCTTTTGCCTTGGGGGGTTGGTCTTGATCTCCTCCGGGTTGTTTTGGTTGCTCAAGCCCAATCTTCTCAACTGGTTAGCGCCCCTGGCTCTCCGTTTCCGGGGGATCGATCTGACCGCCCAGATGCTGATCCAGGTTGGAGATCTCCAGCCCTTTCCGCCTGACGCGTTCTGGAACCGCTACACCATCTTTGTCTTTCTTCTCCCCTGGGGCCTGTGGACCGCTTTCCGCCGGCGGGACTTTTTTACCCTCTCTCTGTTTCTAATTTCGCTGACACTCGCCCTGGTTGTTAACCGTGCCGCCCGCCTCCTCGATCTCTCCGTGGTCCTTCTCTCCGCCCTCGCCCTGGCCGACTGGAAGAGACCGGCCGTCTGGGTGACTGCGATCGGGGCGCTCCTGCTTCTTTCGGGGAACATTTTCTTCCCCGAGGCCGCCCGGACGGTTTACGCTGGGGTCCCTCTGGGGTTGAAAGATCTCTTCGGAAAATTTCTGGGCGGCTTATTTTCCTCCGGCGAGGGCCTCAATCCGACCCGGCTCCGTTTTGCCCGAATCCTGATCGCGTTCTTCACCCTGGGACTGATCAGCCCCTGGCTACTGCATAAAGCCTGGGCCAAGCGAGTGATCCTGGTTCTGGCCGTCTTTCTCCAGGCGGCCTGGGTACTCGAAGTTGCCGGGACCAGTAGCGACCCTTCCGAATACCGGGCCTATCGCTGGCTGGATGCGAGATCTCAGCCGGGGGAGAAGATCTTTGCCGCCTGGAACCAGGGATATTTTATCGGATCGGTCACCGATCTGAAACCGATTACCACCCCCCAACAGATTGACCCCTCCCTCTACCAACTCTATTGGGAAGAGGAAGATAGCGCCGTGGAAGAACTGGCACGGCGGGGGGTAGATTACGTCCACGTCAGCGGCCGCTACTTCGGGATCACTACCGTTAACCGGAAGGCCGACACCTTCGGGATGCGCGGTTCGACCATTATCGGCCCTCAACCCAATCATATCCGTCGCTTCTCCCGGATGCGGCAGACCCTCCTCTTTCGGATGCTCTACGAGCCGGACAGCTTGCGGAGTCTGAAGACGATCTACGAAGATACCGACCCTCGGACCCGGCTTCTGGTTCGGATATTTCAACTGGCCCCTCTCGGGGAAGAGTGATAGGATGTAACTGATCAGGTTGAAGACCGAAGAGGCTGGCCGACAATAGCTGATTTTGCCGACTTCGGGCCATTTAGATCCGGTTTTTTTATCCGGCTTCTCGCCGATCCGGCTTCTCGCCGATCCGGCTTAAGACGGAAGACGGAAGACGGAAGACGGAAGACGGAGAAGCAGTCTCAAACTGCTGGGAAGTAAGTTATACCGTTCGCAAGATGAGATCGCGTAGTTGCTTTCCTCCTCGCGATGACAAGTTTGGATCTGTCGGACAGCCTCTGAGGGCTGAAATACCTGCTCTGCTCGCGGAAAACTCGCGGTCACGCGATCAAGCAATACTGTGATTTCGTTAGCCGGCTCAGATACTCTAAGTGCTAATATGATCGCGCATAATTTGTCCCGAAAAGCATTCCTCCTTCAGGCTATCTGCCTGGGTAGTTAGTGTCTGAACGGTACTTCAAACCACATAGAAACTGTCAGCCGAACCGATTGCTTCGTTTTCCCTCCTCGCCACAACCTGGTTTCCCGGGATTTCGCCCAGACATTAGTTACGCCTAAGTTGAGCGATTATTGCGGATGAAATGTGCTAAGATTTTGCTGTCCGGCGGGTTGCGAAAACCGCAGCCATATCCAGGAGATATGGCGAGGATTTTCAA
>CAYXKT010000210.1:0-2640 GCA_964465735.1 uncultured bacterium | reverse complement strand
TATTGTAACCTAAGTTGAGCGATTATTGCGGATGAAATGTGCTAAGATTTTGCCGGCCGACGGGTTGCGAAAACCGCAGCCATATCCAGGAGATATGGCGAGGATTTTCAATATCCGTTCGGACGCAAAAGATTGGTGCAGTTCGCCGCATAGAATCGCTCAATTTAGGTAAAAGTCTCTGCTGTTTTATAAGCCTGAAATTGCCATTGCGAGGAAGTCCGAAAGGCTTGGGACCGACGAAGCAATCTCCAGGTTGAGGCTACTTCTCCGTCTTCCGTCTAAAGCCGGATAAAAAAGCCGGACCGCAATGACAATCAATATCGTTGTTGGAAGGCTGAAGTATTACATAATATGAAAAACCGTTGCCGATCCCTCTGGATCCTCGATCCATTCGAAGAACTCCAGATCGAGGACGATACCTCGATCCTGCTGATGAACGAAGCCCTCCGGCAGGACTGGTCGGTATATTCCGTCCCCGACTCCGGCATCTACCGGGAGAACCGCGGGCTCTACGGCCGGGTCAGGAACCATCGGGAAGAAATCACCCCCTCGACCCTCGACCAACCGGAATCAACAGAAAAGGCCGATCTGGAGTCGTTCGACCTGGTGGTGATCCGGAAGGACCCACCGTTTGACGAGACTTATCTCGCTCTGCTCCTGTCACTGAACGAACTGCGCCGACCTCTGGTCGTCAACCGCCCCGACACCCTGCTCCGACGCAACGAAAAACTTTCGATCTTCCTCTTTCCGGAGTATATCACCGAGACCCTGGTCACCGCCGATCTCCTCCGGATTCGGGACTTCATTCACCAGGTTGGAGGAATAGCGATCCTCAAACCACTTTTCTCCTGCAGCGGGCGGGGAGTCTGTTTACTCCGCCGGGGGGATCCCGGACTCGAGCAAACGATTAAAGACGCCACCGCGGGGGGCACAACCCCGGTAATGCTTCAACGCTACCTGTCCGGGGTGGTCCGGGGAGAGACCCGGGCCTTTCTTCTCGAGGACCGGGTCCTTTCGGTGATAAAGAAGATCCCGGCGGCGGGATCTTTCAAGGCCAACTTTGACTCCGGGGCTCAGGGCGAACCTCACCAACTCACCGAACGGGAGCGGGAGATCTGTTCCCAGGTGGGAAACTTCTGCCTCCGAGAGGGAATCTTCCTCTCCGCTCTCGACCTGATCGAGGGCCATCTCTCCGAAGTCAATATCACCAGCCCCGGTTTGCTGGTTGAATCGAACCGGGTCCACTCTGCCCGGAACGAGGTCGAGGTGATCAGATGCTTAAGTACTCGATCAGACCGTCAACCCCCCCAGCTCTGAAGGCCTGGCGGGCCCGGTCCCCCGGCGAGACTCCCTCTTCAATCAAGAGTTCAAGCGGCAGCAGGAAGTCGGCTTCCTCGTCCTTTAGATTATCCCGAGCGGCCGCGAGCAGCTCCGCCGGGGTGGACAGTGGGGAAAACCCTCGACCGGAGTAAAAGATCCCCTTGACCAGAGCGGCGATGGCGTTCACCAGCTCGGGCCGGTTGCTATCAAACATCCGCACCTCGAGGACGGTGTTGTTGAACCGGACCAGGGAGAAGATAGTATTGAGGTGGATTCGCCAGTCTTCAATCTCGGGAAACTCTCCCCGCCAACCCTGTTCAAGAAATTCGAGGAAGGTAATACGCTCTTTGAGATCTTCGAGGCGGGTACCGCGCCGGATAAAGAACATCGGAACCCCCAGGGCGTAATCGACATAGTCGGCAAAGGAGCTGATCCGGCGGGTACAGAGGCCCGGGACCCCGCTCCGCTCCCGATCAGTCCGACACCAGATTTTCTGGCGGAAGCTTCCGGCGTAACGGTAGAAACCTTCATAGACGGGGGAGTTGGCCAGAAGACCGCCAAGCAAGCAGGAGAGGTTGAGGGCAGTAAAGAGCTTGGCCACGGCGTCGGCTTCGGAATTATAGTCTATACTTATCTGAACGGCCGCGGTCTGACCCATCATATAACGGCTCAATCCGGGTTGGCCTTCCCAATAACGGCGCATAATCCGATAGCGATGCTTGGGAACCCAGGGGACCTCTTCAAAGGGGGTGACCGGATCGACTCCAGCGGCGAGGAAGATCACTTCCGGGCCGGCCGCCGCCTTCAGCCACCCGAGATAATCCTTAAGCTTCCGGGCAACCTCGGTCACCGTCCGGCAGGGGGAGAAACTCGCCTCGATCTGCCCCCCCGGCTCAATGGTCACGGAACATTCCGGGTGATTGATCCCGACGATGCGGCTCTCTTCTTTCACCGCCTCCCCCCCCATCCGCTCGAGCAACCGGGTAAGCAGCCACTCAACCCCGGGCACGGTATCAAAGGCCAGGCGAGCCCGGCTGGCCCGCTCAAAACCAAAGACCTCGTACTCCACTCCGATCCGATTCCACCGGGGAGGGACAACCGCGGAGTGGAAATATTCGACCAGATCATCCCTGGTCAAGCTCTGCTGATCTGCGCTCATCTTCTCTCTCCGGAGATATTATTGTTTCGTCTTAACCTGAGATCCATTATATTACATAACTACTCAGGTAGATAGACTGAAGATAGAAATATTGTCGCGTCTCATAGTAGATGAGACTGGTATCTGATATAATGTGTAAATTGCGCTACTAAAATTACGCT
>CAYXKT010000209.1:0-2663 GCA_964465735.1 uncultured bacterium | reverse complement strand
GGCTGCGGTTTTCGCAACCCGTCGGCCAGCAAAATCTTAGCACATTTCATCCGCGATAATCGCTCAACTTAGGCAAGAATAAATGATCGGGATGGAACCTGACGCAGTGAAATCTTCCCAGGCCAGGTTAATCATCACAATGGGCGACGCCGCCGGGGTCGGTCCCGAGGCGGTGATTAAGGCCCTTACCGCGGACAGCCGGGGGGAGAACTCTCCGGTCCTGATCATCGGCGATCAGCGTGTCTTCGCGCCCCTGGTCGAATCTTTTGCCCACGGTCTTCCCCTTCTGCGGTACAACACCCCGGAACAGGTGGAGTGGGAGAAGCCCGGGATCCATCTGTTACAGTTGACTGATCCTCCGCCGACCCTGCCCCGGCCGGGGACGATCGATCCGACCTGGGCCCGGGCGGCGATGGAGGCGGTTGCCTGGGGCGTGGAATTGGTAGAGAGCGGGGCCGCCGACGGATTGGTTACCGCCCCCCTGAACAAGGAGGGGATCCGTCGGGCCGGTTACCCATTTCAGGGTCATACCGACTACCTCGCCTCCCTGACCGGCGGGAGCGACTGCCGGATGATGCTGATCGGTGGAGGGATCCGGGTGGTCCTGGTTACTGTCCACGTCGCCCTGCGGGAGGTGAGCGGCCTGCTCAGCCGGGCCGGGATTGTCCGGACCATCCGCCTGGCCCGGGAGGCGCTGCTCCGTTTTGGTTTCGGCCGCCCTCGGATCGCGGTTGCCGGGCTCAACCCCCACGCCGGGGAGGGGGGTCTCTTTGGCGATGAAGAGGGGAGGGTGATCGGACCGGCGGTCGAGAAATGCCGGGCAGAAGGGATTGATGTCACCGGACCGCTCCCCCCGGATACTCTCTTTTACCAGTTGAACCGGGGCCGTTACGATGTTGCTGTGGTGATGTATCACGATCAAGGGTTGATCCCCCTGAAGATGGTCGCCTTTGAAACCGGGGTGAATATTACTCTTGGCCTTCCGATCGTTCGAACTTCCCCCGACCACGGGACGGCCTATGATATTGCCGGGCAAGGGATCGCCGACCCCGCCTCGACGATCGAGGCGATCAAGGTCGCTGCCCGCCTGGTCGCTGAAAATGGATAAAGAGCTTATCCCCGACTCCTCGGCGGTCCGGCCCTCCGGGCCGGATCTGAACCCGCTCTTCCGGCCCGCCTATCTCCGCCAACTGCTGGCTGTCGCCGGATTTACCCCGCAGAAGAGCCGGGGGCAGAATTTCTTGATCGACCGCAACCGGGGCGAGGCGATTGTCCGGGCGGCCGGTCTGGACCGGGGGGACGCGGTCCTGGAGATCGGCCCCGGTCCCGGGGCCCTGACCCGGGAGCTCTGTCTCCGGGCCGGACGGGTGGTGGCGGTGGAACGGGACCGGGTCCTGGCCCGGATACTGAGCGGGGAGACAGAAGACTTAACCAATCTGGAGATAGTCGAGGGGGACTTTCTCGCCGTCGATCTTCCAGATCTGGTCCGGCGGCTGAAAGCGTCGGTCCCCCCGCCCACCCGGCTGAAGGTGGTCGCCAACCTCCCCTATTCCGTCTCCGGCCCGATCCTGGCCCGGCTGCTGGAGTCGGAGGCCGGCTTCGAACTGATGGTTCTGACTGTCCAGAAAGAGGTCGGAGAGCGGATCGTCAGTCCCCCGGGGGGGAAGCGCTACGGGCGGATCTCCGTCCTGGCCCGGATCTACTCCCGCCCGGAGATCATCGCCGAAGTCAGCCGGAATTCTTTTTACCCCCGGCCCCGGGTCGATTCCGTGGTTGTTCGCCTCCAGAGCGTCCCCGATCTGCCGCCTCCGGCAAACCGGGAGTTTCTCTCCGCGGTGGTCCGGGCGGCCTTCGGGCAGAGACGGAAGATGCTGAAAAATGCTCTGGCCGGGAACCGGGAGCTGGGGTATAGTGAAACTCAGGTTTTAACCGCCTGCCGGGAAGCGGGGATCGACCCTCGTTCCCGGCCGGAAGAGCTCCCCGCTCCCGGTTATCTCCGACTAACCGCCGCCCTGAAGAGGATAGCCGATGACGACCAAGAAGAAGATAGTTCCCGCTGACATCGAGGCGGTTGCCCGCCTGGCCCGGCTCGGTCTTTCGGTCGAGGAGAAGGAGAAGTTCGGCCGCCAGCTCAACGATGTCCTCCTCTATATGGAGAAGCTTGACGAGCTGCCCCTGGAGGGGATCGAACCCCTGGCTAATGTTCTCCCCCTGGAGAATGTCCTGAGAGAAGACATCCCCCGCCCCGGCCTGAAACAGGAGCAAGCCCTGGCCAACGCCCCCGAACAAAAAAACGGCTTCTTCAAAATCCCGCCGGTGATTGAATAGCGCGCTGCGCGGACAGATAGAGAAGTTGTAGAGAAACGGACTAGGGAAGGGGAGAAGCGTCCGGCGTCAAGAGTTGAGGAGTTGATCTGCCTCGTCCGGGCGGTTAGAAGAAACATCGGCAGATTCCGGTCGGAATACGCATTTCAACTGGAATAGTCGGAATTTAAAAACATCAGGTCACAGACTGTGACCTTTAAAGCCATCAAGGCGGATCGGCTTTCAAGTTAATCCGTGATCGCCGCTGAATTCATCACGGAGAGATCAAACTCGGGAGGGGGCGATGGCGACGCTGAAGAATATTAAGCTGGACGCGATTACTGTCCCTAAGGACCATA
>CAYXKT010000208.1:0-2707 GCA_964465735.1 uncultured bacterium | reverse complement strand
TTTCAGTAGCGCAATTTACACATTATATCAGATACCAGTCTCATTTACCTGGGACACCAGTCCCATCTACTATGAGACGCGACAATCAGGTCGCGGGCTAAAGGCTGAAGGTTAAATATACCGGCCTACCCAGTGCCAAAACGAAAAGCTCCAATCACATCGCATTTGTCCTCGCCGGGAACGGAGGGACGAAGCGATCTCAGCGCAAATCACACCGATTGCTTCATCGCCCCGCCCCGCGATAACTTGCTTTCCGGAGTTTTCGTTGCGAGACCTGTTATACTCAACCTGATTATATGCTCCTCCCCACCCCGGTCAAGATCCTTTCACTTCCGACTCCGGCGGCGGATTTACCTTTGTCGGGAGTGGGAAATTATGGTCTAATATTTAGACCTCTCAATATTAAGGGACTTTATCCGATGAGCGAGGCTATCGCCAAACTGGCCCGGGACGGGGCGGAGAAAATTTACCAACTGGTCGGGGAGCGGCTGAACCGGGCTCTCCTTGAACAGGGGAGAGAGACACCGGTCAAATTTCCCGGGACCCACTACTTCTTCCCCCTCGCCTTCGCTCTTCTCGGCACCGAGGTCCAGACCCTGGACGACTTTTCGGGGGTCCTGGCTGCCGGAGAGGGGCTACTCACCTCCGCTGAGGGGGAGGACCTGACCACCCGGATCGGGCAGATCGGTGAGGCGGTTCTGCTCGCCGGGGAGATCGAGCTCGGGCTCCGCTACCTCTCCGGAGAGGAACCACAGAAAAACTGCCCGGGATTCTTCAGCGACGATATCCTCCGGACCCTGGGCATCCAGCTGGTGGACGGCCGGATGGCCGGTTTCGCCTGCCTGCTCGGAGCGGCACCGGATAGCCAAACCGCGGTCCGGATCGCGCGGGGGTTCCAGCAGAAGAATATCCTGGTCTTTGCCGGCGGAGAGAGCGGCGGGGTCAGCGTTATCGACCAGCTAAAAGAAGAAGGAGTCGAGATGGGCTGGGAGAGTTACCTTGTCCCCTACGGCCGGGACACCTTTTCCGCCATCTTTGTCCTCAACTGGGCCGTCCGGGCACCGCTGACCTACGGCGGACTGAAGAAGGGAGAGAAAGAAAAGATCATTGATTACTGCCGCCAGCGGGTCCCCGCCCTGGTGGTGGTACTGGGAGAAGTCGACGAATTCAAGGTCGCGGCGGGGGCAGCGGCCCTGCGCCTCGGCGTTCCCCTGATCCTTGATTCCGAGGTCCCCGAGATCCTCGAACCGGGACTCTGCATTCACGAGTCCCTGGTCTCGGAGACCGACCACTCCCGGATAGTTCCCCGGGCAATCGAGGTCCGGGGGATCAAAGTCCGGGTCGAACAGGTCCCGGTCCCGGTCCCCTACGCCGCCGCCTTTGAAGGGGAGCGGGTAAGAAAGGAGAATATGCAGATCCAGTTCGGCGGCAAGTATTCCGACGCCTTCGAGTACCTGAAGGTCGGCCGGACCGACGAGGTACAGGACGGAAAGATCATAGTCATCGGGCCCAGCGAGGAGACCGTGGAGAGCGGCGGCAGCCTACCGCTGGGGATCTCCATCACTGTAGCCGGCCGAAAGTGCGAGAAAGATTACGCTTCGATTCTGGAGCGACAGATCCATACCTTCATCAACGGAGCGATGGGGGTAATGCACGTCGGCCAGCGGGACCTGCTCTGGCTCAGGATCAGCCGGGACGCCTATGCCGCCGGCTTCCGGCTGAAGCATCTGGGCGAGATTATCGTCGCCCGCCTCCACAACGACTTCGGGGCCATCGTTGACAAGGTCGAGGTCCGGATCGATACTGAAGACAAAGAAGTGCAACGGCGGCGGACGCAAGCTCTGCGGACCTACGAAGAACGCGACCGGCGAATGGCCGGGATGACCGACGAATCGGTCGATACCTTTTACAGCTGCACCCTCTGCCAGAGCTTCGCCCCCAATCACGTCTGCGTAATCAGCCCACAGCGGCTCGGACTCTGCGGAGCTTACAGCTGGCTGGACGGGAAGGCGGCTTATGAGATCACCCCCACCGGACCCAATCAACCGATCTTAAAAGGGGAACTGATCGATGAGAAGCTCGGTCAGTGGGTGGGAATCAATGATTTCGTTTACAGCGCCTCCCACCGAGCCCTGGAGAAGTTCAGCATCTACTCGATGATGATCGACCCGATGACCTCCTGCGGCTGCTTTGAGTGCATCCTGGCGGTGATCCCGGAGACGGGCGGGGTGATGGCGGTCAACCGGGAGTTTGCCGGGATGACCCCCTCAGGGATGGACTTCATCACCCTGGCCGGGATGGTCGGCGGCGGGGTCCAGACCCCGGGTTTTCTCGGGGTGGGCAAGCTCTACCTGGTCAGTCCGAAGTTCATCTCCGGTGACGGGGGGCTGCGGCGATTGGTCTGGCTGCCCCGGGAGCTGAAGGAAGCCCTCCGGGACCGATTGATCAGCCGGGGGAAAGAGATCGGGGTGGAAAATTTCTACGAAATGCTGGCCGACGAGACGATCACCGAAAACTCGGCCGGACTTCTAAAGTTCCTCCAGGAGAAGAATCACCCGGTCCTGGAGATGGAACCGATGTTTTAGTGTAGCGTTCGGGAAATAAGGGGCGATAATCCGTCATTGCGCTCCGGCTTTAAAAGGAGAAGCAATCTTGTTTTATTGACACCTAAGTTGAGCGATTATTGCGGATGAAATGTGCTAAGATT
>CAYXKT010000207.1:0-2712 GCA_964465735.1 uncultured bacterium | reverse complement strand
GTTCGGACACAAAAGATTGGTGCAGTTCGCCGCATAGAATCGCTCAATTTAGGTTAAAGTATCTGCCTGCTGACCTGGGCAATCAGTGTCGGAGCAAAAACCTGATATCACGTAGATTTTATCATTGCGAGGAACGAAGTGACGGAGCAATCTCGTCACAGACTAAACAGATTGCTTCGTCGTCCCTCCTCGCAATGACCTGGTTTTCTAAGTCTTCGTTTAGGCACTATCTGCCTGAATAGTTACCAGAGATTATCATAATCCCGGAAGGATTCAATTCAAAATAACCTTCCCACCGCGTGCCGAGGGTGATAATATAGATTCTCAAACTATTCGGCCGGAAAAAACAGATGCTGCGAACGATACAACTCACTTTCCGAGCCGTTCCTGCTCACTGAATAATCGGCAAAGCCGCTGATTCTCAAAGGAGGTCGAGATGGACGCGATGAAGTTTTCCCTCGGTAAGATCAAGACTTTTCTCCAGTGTCCCCTGAAGTACAAATTGGGCAATATCGATCAGATTTCGGTCAATCGCCGCCCGGGACCCGGCCTGAGTTTTTATAAATCCCTTCACGACTCCCTGGAGTATTTTCACAAGGAGGGTAACACCCCCCTCCCCTCGGAGGATTTTCTCCTAAATCTGCTGGAGCGTAACTGGGATTCTTCCGGTTATCCGGACCAGGGGGAAGCAAGACAGTACCGGAACCTGGCTGAAAGCATCCTCCAGGATTTTTACCGTTCCTTTTCGAAAGAGAAACACGACGTCAAGTACCTGAGCGTGATGGTCAAAGCCAAGACCAAGAAATGCTTCATCACCTCCCGGGTGGACCGGGTTGACCTGCTCCCGGATGGGACCTACGAGGTGATCAATTACAAGACCGGGAAGAACGTCCTGGAACCGGCTGAACTGGCCCGGGACCTCCAGGCGGTGATCATCTACCTGGGGGCAAACGCCCACAAGCGTCTGGAGGGAAAAGTCTCCAAAGTGAGCTTTTATTTTCTCCGGGCCAACCGGAAGGTCACGGTTACTCCCTCCCCCGAAGATATCCGGGAGGTTACCAACCTGATCGATGAGACCGCCGGGAATATCGCCGTGCTGGCCAAGGGGCAAAATCCCCTCCTCGGGGTGGTCAGCCGGGTTCTCCCCGGTTTGCGGCCCCTAAACGATCCGGCGGCCCTGGCCGAGAAAGGCGCGCTCTGTAATTTCTGCGAGTACCTGGAGGTCTGCCCGGCCTGGCCGGTTACTCCCCGGGAAGTGTCCGGAGAGACTCCGGAGGTCTTCCGGAAACGGATCCGCCTCAGCTACTCCAAGCTCAGTTCCTACAAACGCTGCCCGCGGGCCTGGAAGAGTTCCTACCTCGACGGAAGGTTCAGCCGGGAGCCGAAGCCGTTTTTCTCCTTCGGGACCGCGATCCACGAGGCCTTCGAAAACTACTACGACCCTCACGGGGCGAAAAAGAGTTCGCTCAAGCATCTCCTCTCTCTCTGGGATGACGCCTTCAACAACAACCTGGAGGGTTACCGGGACGAAGAGGAGAAAAGGAAATACTACCAGAAGGGGGTGGAGCAGATCACTCTCTATCATAAGCATTACTGCGCCGACGGAAAATATCGTCCAGCCTGGGCGATCGAGGCCTACTTCGAGGTCCCCCTGGGCCGTAACGCGGTGATGACCGGGTTCGTTGACCGGATCGACAAGCGGGACGACGGAACCTACGAGATCCTCGATTACAAGACCGAACCGACCCGACGGAGCCAGCAAGCGGTCGACGAAGACGACCAGCTGACCATTTACTACTGGGCCTGTCAGACCCTCTTTAATCTGAAGATCAAGCAGCTCTCACTGCTGATGACCAATTTCGATGAGCAGATGATCACTACCCGGAAGGAAGAGGATTTCCCGGAAGTGGTGGCGGCGATCGACGCGGTGGCGGCGGAGATGAAGGAAAATATCCAACGCTTTCAGGAGACTCACACCCCCGACCAGAAAGAAAGCCCCTACTTCCCGCCCAAAAAGAACAAGTTCTGCAGAAACTGCGACATCCTGGATACCTGCCCGCTGAAGCCGGAAATTATGGGCGACTCCTCGATCCGGACGATGGAATATACCGATACCGAAGAAGACGCGATGCTGACGGCTGAGTACGAATAAAATGGGTTGGGGGATCTTCGCGGGAACAAAAGGACGATCTTGGGAATCATCGGGCAGTGACGAAAATAACCGGGTTTCGGTTCCGGTAGCGATCTCGGTTTGGGCTTCTCTAGTTTTAACGGAGACCGATCGCAAGTCAGTGGTTATTTAGGGCCCGAACGAAAACCTCAAATCATATTGTCGCGTTTCATTTCCAATGAGACTCGCACCTCACTCTCTCAAAAAATATGTCACTCAAGGACGATCTCAATTGGAAATTCGGTTTTGATCTGGCCCCCCTTCAGGGGGCTGATTAATTGGCGCTGATCCATTTTGATCCCGGCGATTCTCGCCGGGCTATGATGTTTTACCCCTTTGGGGTAACTGAAGGGACGTGAACGGCGTTTAACATCAGAGCCCGGGGTGCAACCCCGGGATAAAAGACGCCGCCATCAACTCTTAGCAGCACTCCAACGGAGTGCCGGATCATAATCCGAGACAGTATTTCCTTTGGGAACCAGCGTAATTTCAGTAGCGCAATTTACACATTATATCAGATACCAGTCTCATTTACCTGGGAC
>CAYXKT010000206.1:0-2715 GCA_964465735.1 uncultured bacterium | reverse complement strand
CGGCCGGCAAAATCTTAGCACGTTTCATCCGCAATAATCGCTCAACTTAGGTTGAAATTAATCAGGCGTACTTTGCACTAAATGGCAGAGAACTAAAATTATCGTAACACTTCAGCCTTCTAAAAACGTTGCTATCCGAACCGACATTGGCTGCCCTTACGAGAAATCTCAGACTGGGGATTGCTTCATCGCAATGAAATTGCAGGCTGATAAAACAGTAGAGACTTTTGTCGAGCTAAAGTGTTACCAATTGTCCTGTTGATCCTGTTGATCCTGTTATCCTGTCAAAAAAAATCCGGTTGGTCAATGGTGGAGCCCGGAAAATGAAGCGGCCAGTTCTTCGACCGCTCGGCAGAGAAGATCGACCTCCTCTTCGGTATTGAAGATTCCGAAGCTGGCCCGGACCGTCCCCGACTGTAGGGTGCCGGCCGTCCGGTGGGCATCGGGGGCGCAGTGGAGCCCGTCGCGGACCTTGATATTGAAGGTCCGGTCAAGCAGGGAGGCGGTCTCCCGGGGGGAGATTTCGGTCAGGTTAAAGGAGACAATCCCGTGATGGAATTCGGGCGGGGGCAGATAGAGGCTAACTCCGTCGATCCGGCTCAACTCCGCTGTTGCCCGGCGGGTCAGATCCTCGATCCGGCGATTGATGAAATCCACTGTCTTCTCTCGGATATAATCCACCCCTGCCAGCAATCCGGCGATCCCCCAGCTGTTCTGGGTCCCGACCTCGTACTTGTAAGGGAGCCGGTCGAGAAAGATCTCCCCCGGGGAGATGATCCCGGTGCCGCCGAACTTCTGGGGATCAACCTCTTTTACCAGCGAGTCCCGGATGAAGAAACCACCGGTCCCGGTTGGCCCAAGCAGTCCCTTATGTCCGGAGAAAGAGAGAAAGTCGATTCCATCCCGTTTGACATCGATCGGGCAGGTCCCCAGAGACTGGGCACCGTCGACCGCGAAGATGGTCTGAGGATATCTTTTCAAGATCCGCCCGATCTTCTCGATCGGCGCGGTCAGGCCGAAGACGTTGGAGATCTGGTTGACGACGCAGAGCCGGGTGGGGCGGTCAAGCGCTGTCGGAAGTTTCTCCAGGTCGATCCCCTCCGCAAGCGTTCCCGCCATCCGTTCTATGTTTACCCGGCGCCGTTTGGCCAGCCAGGCCAGGGGGCGGGTCAGGGCATTATGTTCAAAAGGGGAGATCAGGACTCGGTCCCCCTCCCGAAGGAGACCGGAGAGCAGGATATTGAGCGATTCAGTGGTTCCGGAGGTGAAGACGATATCCTCCCCTCGGCAGTTGAGCAGTTCGGCCACCCCGGACCGGGCCCGCTCGATGATTTCGGCGACCTCCCGGCTCTCCCGGTAGAAGCCCCGGTCGTTTCCGATCCCGACCTGGCGGGCGAATCGGTCCAGTTCCCGATAGACCGATTCCGGTTTCGGGAATGAAGTGGCGGCCTGGTCAAGATAGATTTTATTGTTCATCCTGCTGATTCTCTTTTCGGCGGGGACGGAAGAATTTCCTTTCGTGTTCCTGCGGCGGCGCGATATCCCCCACCGTGACGTTGACTTCCTGCAGATCCAGGCCGGTAAAATGCTCTATATTTTCCAGTATGTAAAGCTGTAATCCGTGGATCCAGCCGCTGATCTTCATTCCGAAGGGGATCCGGACCACTACTTCCAGCTTATAGGCATTGTTATCCTCGGTCACGATAATTTTACTGATCTTGATCTCCGGGTTGTATTCTTTGACGCAGTGGATCACCATCTGGCTGAGCGCACTCTCAGATATCCTCACCAGTCCCTTGTCACTGTAGCTGGGGCGGACCAGAGTTTTTTCATAGGAGCCCTTTCCCCGACGGAAGAATAATCTCCTGCGCAGGAAAATCTGGATCGAGTCGAGAAATATCCGGGAATGCTCCCGCTTGACCTCCACCGCCGGAACCGGGATGATATGCTTGCCGGCGATCGCCCGGGAGCGTTTGGCCGCATCAATCTCCTCCCGGGTGGCGATATCCTCGATCTTGATCCAACGGCTCGGATCCGGGAAATGGAGCCGCCGGGCGATTATCCGCGCCATTTTTTCCGAGGTGGCGACAATCAAAACTTTCTTGAATTTCTCGGCTCTCAGATTATCGATCACTTCCCGGGCGTGTTCCGGATCGGAAAAGATCGCGGTTTTTACCGCCGCGAATTTCCAGTGTTCCTTCTTCGCCGATCTTCCGGCCAGGATGTGCTGGTTGCTGATTGCCAGGCCATCGTCGATAATGATATCGATCCCGAAACGCCGGGCTAACAGTTCGGCCCGGAAGCTTTTGCCGGTCCCGCTCCTCCCGACCAGGGCAAAGACCCTGACTTTTCGCAAGGACCGGACGAAGCGGTGGAATAAATTTTGGGGTGGCGCGAGTGTTTTGGACATTAGAGTAGATCCTGATCCCCCCCGGATTATCCGAGAGAGCATAGAAACAGTATTTCAGCACCTCGATGTTACCAAAAGCCAAGTACTGCCTGAACTAAAAAACCTGGAACCCAGGTAATTGCGAGGAGGGGCGACGAAACAATCTGTCTATTTTATGAGGAGATTGCTTCATCACTTCGTTCCTCGCAATTACAGATACGATGTTGTCGCGTCTCATAGTAGATGAGATAGGTATCTGATATAATGTGTAACCTAAGTTGAGCGATTATTGCGGATGAAACGTGCTAAAATTTTGCTGGCCGACG
>CAYXKT010000205.1:0-2752 GCA_964465735.1 uncultured bacterium | reverse complement strand
GCAGGTTGTCTCCGTTGACGACCAGGATATCCTCGTCGCCCCAGAATTTCCGGGCCTTGGCCACCGCCCCCCCGGTTCCCAGCAGTTCCTTTTCCCGGGAATATTCAATCCGCAGGGAGAACTGACTTCCGTCGCCCAGTATTTCCTCAATTAAATCTCCCTGGTGATAGAGGTTGATTATCACCTCCTTGATCCCGTTATGCCGGAAAAGATCAAAGAGGTAGGTGATTACCGGCCGGTCGCCGACCGGGAAGAGGGATTTCGGGTACTGGCCGGTCAGGGGAGCCAGTCGGGTTCCTTTACCGGCGGCCAGGATCATTGCTTTCAAAATTGTTTCTCCGGAAAGATTGGGCGGTTTAAAAATACTTGGCGTCTGAAAGAAAACCCGAAAAAACAGGTCATCGCGAGGCGGGACGACGGAACGATCGGTTCAGTCAAGGCAATGTGGTTTTGAGGTTTTCGTTCAGACACGACTTATTCCGGTAATTTAAGTCCGAAGTGATTCCATAAGATATCTCATCAGTCTGTCCCGGAAGCTTTTGAATTCCGGGTAGCCGGAGATGATCTCCGACGCCCGGGTCAGGGCGGCGGGGAGATAGGCGGCGAAGTATTTCTTGCCCATTATCTTCGCCTGGAAGCCAAAAGTTCCGGCGGCTTTAAAGAGCCTTTGCAAAGCCATCATATCATATCCCCGGTGGAAATCACCGGAATAATCGCCTGTCTCAACGCCGGCCAGGAACCGTGACTTCAGTTCCGCCCGGAGTTTGTCAGAGAGGGAGACGTAAGGGTCTTCGAGCAGAGAGACCAGGTCGTAGGTCCCGGGACCGGCGCGTCCGTCCTGGAAGTCGATGATCCGCAGCTGATCATTCTGGAATAGAAGGTTGCGGCTGTGAAAGTCCCGGTGGCAGAAGACCCGGGGCTGCTGGAGCGGTTCTCGGGCCAGGATTCGGAAGAGCCGCTGCCGGTCTTTTTTTTCGGCGGCGGTGATCTTATCTCCGAAAATTCCGGAGACGGTGTGGGTGCAGAAGAACTCCAGTTCCCGGTTGAATAGAGCTTCGTCGAAGGGCGGGTTGAGGGCGGCGTCGGCGGGGAGGCGGGTTTGCATCTTCAGGATCAGGTCCACCGCCTCCTGATAGAGAGGGAGGGGGTCGCGGGAGCAGACCGCTTCCTGGAGCAGGAGATTGCCGAGATCCTCGACCAGCAGCGCCCCCTCGGTCCGCCGATAGATTCCGGGAACCGGGAGACCGGCCTCCCGGAGCAGATGACCGGTCCCGGTGAAGCGGTTTATCTCCTTGTCTCCCGTCCCCTCCGGAAAGACGATTAGCACCGCGCTCGGTCCGGCCCCGGTCCCGGCGACCCGGAAGAATCGTCGCGCCGAAGCGTCTCCGGCCAGTGGGACGAGGGCGGCCGGGGGCAGGCCGAGGCGCAGGACTATTTTTTTCAGCCTGACTTCCATAACCGGCGTTCAGGTTGTCTCCGCATTAATATTTGAAATGTCTTTAATCTCATTGCGATCCCCGATCGGTCGGGGAGAAGCAACCTCAATACATTGTAACCTAAGTTGAGCGATTATTGCGGATGAAATGTGCTAAGATTTTGCTGGCCGACGGGTTGCGAAAACCGCAGCCATATCCAGGAGATATGGCGAGGATTTTCAATATCCGTTCGGACGCAAAAGATTGGTGCAGTTCGCCGCATAGAATCGCTCAATTTAGGTTGAATTATACTACAGAAGATCATCGTTGTAACGATCCTCTGCCAGCCGCATAGCCTCTGTTTATCGAACAGTTGCCACGGATCAAGGTTCTCTGGTAGAATTTAATCTTGGTTTTGTTCCAATATCCTGGTCTTTTCTTCTATTTTGTCTGGATGTGCCGGTAGAAAGTCAGCGGGAAGGCGGAAATTATTCCCGGATAACTTTAATTGTCCGGAGGTCCGACAGTGAAGACGGTTTATCCTCTGGTCAGGGTTACGTCAGGATTTATCCTCGGGCTGGTCCTGGGGCGTTACCTCTCCCCGGCCCCCCGGCTGGATATTATCCTGGCCGGGGTCGGACTCCTGGCGGTCTGGCTTTTTTTCCTCTTCCGGCGCAGCTTATCTCTCCTTGGCCGCCGCGCCTTGCTCTGGCTGGGGATCTTGGCTCTGGCCGCGGCCGCGGGAGCCGGGCGCTACTCTTTGGATAGCCGGGTGCCGGCGGGGGATATCTCCCGGTACGTCTCCGATCGGCCCCGGGCGATAACCGGGACTGTGGCCGTCGAGCCGATCTTCCAGCGCCACTCCGTCCGTTTCGTCCTCGACTGCCGCCGGGTGGTGACCGAAGAAGGGGAGGTGCCGGTCACCGGTCGTCTCCAGGTGACCTTTCACGGCCAGGTCCGGGCCACCGAGGAGGTCTTGCAAACCGGGAATCTGCTTCGAGTGACCGCGAAGATCGTTCTTCCTCCGGAAGCGACCAACCCGGGGGAGATCTCCCCCCGGGCCCGGTTGGCCGCCCGTTCGATCCACGCCGAGAGCCGCGTTTACAGCACCGACCACCTCGAGCTGCTTCGTAAGGCCCGGGGTTTCTCTCCGCTTCGTCTGTCCCTGAGACTGAAACGCCGGCTGGCGGAAGTTCTCCGGCGGAGTTTGCCCGACCGTTACGGACAACCCGGTTCCCTGGAGTCGGTGATTCTGGAGGCGGTGATGCTTGGCGAACGGGGTCCGGTTCCCTTCGAGATCCGGGAACGCTTCCGGGCGGTGGGGGTGATCCACGTCC
>CAYXKT010000204.1:0-2796 GCA_964465735.1 uncultured bacterium | reverse complement strand
GGCCGGCAAAATCTTAGCACGTTTCATCCGCAATAATCGCTCAACTTAGGTTCAAATAAAAATTCTCTGTGCTATCAGGTTTTCGTTCCGACTCTATTCAGCTTCCTCCGCGTTCTTTGCGCCTCCGCGGTGAGTGAAATATGAAAAAGCCCGAATCTATTGATGATGCCCTGCGGGCGGCGGTGACCCGGATCGTCCGCCGAGGGCTCCGGTTAGGCCGGAAGAAGGGACGGGTGATCACCCTGGCCCGGTCCTCGGCCGCCGACCCGGTGGATATCCGCCTCCTCGACCCCGACAACCTTAAGGGGCGGGAGCGGCTGGAAAAGATGCTCCGAGGTAAGACCAACCATTACACCTTCTCCGGACTGGGCAAACTCTCGGAGAAAAACCGGATCCACTGGACCGCCCTCAACCGGCCCCTCTGGCAGCGGGGACCGATCAGCTGTCTGATGATCGGCGCGATGTTGCTTCGGGGCGGCAAACTGAAGAACCGCCTCTATCGGTTGGCCGGGGTCCGGATTGGACGGGATACCGAGATTATGCAGGCGGCCTGGATCGATCATTTCTGCCCGGAACTGGTCGAGATCGGGGAAGGGTGCCTGATCGGAGCTTTCTGCAAAATCGCCTCCCACGCCTACGAGGGAGGGGGTAAGTTCCGGATCGGTCTGGTGAAGATCGGGGTCAACTGCGTGCTCGCCTCCGGGGTCTCCCTGGCCGCGATCCGGGTTGGCGACGGGACCCGAGTTCTCCCCAATGTTACCCTGAGCCCCTTCTTTGTCCGCCTCCATAAAAAGAGTATTGTTGCCCTCTCCCCCCCGCTCGTCACCCAAACTCCCCCGGCAGCGGAGCGCTCCTTCGGCTCTGTTCCCCAATCTCCACCGCCGACTCCATCACCGCTCAACGACATTGAGTAGTATATACTTCGGCTCTGGGCCGCAAATTGATTTCAGTCCGGAGAATAAGAAGGCAGCAGGCATTCCTGCCTGTGTCAGCCCGGCTACAGACAAGAATGTGCTACTCTGTCCGCTGTGGGTGGTCTGCTCAGAGAAGAGCAGGTATTTCAGGCCTCGTCTTCAGCCTGTCTTCAGTCTTCAGCCTGATTGGGGTCTGGATGAAAACCTGATATCACATAGAATTTGTCATTGGAAGGAACGAAGTGACGAAGCAATCTCATCACAAAAGAAACAGATTGCTTCGTTGCCCCTCCTCGCAATGACCTGGTTTTCGTTCAGACACTGATTATCTGAGTACCTAAGTTTAGCGATTATTGCGGATGAAATGTGCTAAGATTTTGCTGGCCGACGGGTCGCGAAAACCGCAGCCATATCCAGGAGATATGGCGAGGATTTTCAATATCCGTTCGGACGCGAAAGATTGGTGCAGTTCGCCGCATAGAATCGCTCAATTTAGGTGAGTAGTTAAATTATGTTCGAAATCGGCGTAATCGGGACTTTCGGGGTTGGGAAGACAACTTTTCTTCATCGACTCTTCAGCGAGTTGAAGTGCCGGGCTTTCCAGGTGGGGATTGTTTGCGGACTCTTCCGGCTCTTGGCGCGGAGATTGCCGTTCTGAACCGGCGGCCGGTGAAAAAAACCCTCCATATCTTGTTTTTGCTTCTGGCCGGCTTGTTGGCCGTCGGCCTCCTCCTGGTCCGTTTTTACCCTTCCTCCCCTCGTCCTCCGGGACCTGACGTTAAATCAGGGGCCGGTACCCCCGCCGGGAAGGGTTTTCTGATTCTTGGCTCCGGACCGGCCGGTCGGTTTGAGCGGATTAGTCGGGATAAGTTCGCCTTTGGAGAGAAGATTTACGCCACGATCGAAATTGAGGGTGTGACTGCTGGAGACCACAGCCTCAACTATCGCTGGATCAACCCCCGGGGCGGGGTCCAGGAAGTCTTCCGAAAAGAATTCTCCTCCCCGCCAGAGAGCTATCGCGGCTGGTCCTGGCTGGAATTGCGGGGCGAGGATCTGTTTTTCTTTCCGCTTGGACCGCTCGGACCCGGACGGCTCCTGGGTAATTGGCGGATCGAAGTTGAACTGGATGGCCAACCCCTGGCCGGTGCCGGCTTCACTGTCCGTTGATCTTGCCCCGGTGTGCGGCCAGGGAACCTTCCGAGAAGCCTGCCGGTCGGATTTTTTGATCATAGTTTTTTCTCGAGATTTCTCGATCGCGGGTTGTTCTTTCAATCCCGGCTGTGATACTATCCGTCAATCGTTGCGTTGATTATCTCGTATATCCGCTGGTTAATTGGATAGCCCAACAGTTCTGCGGCGGGAGAGAATACTATGATAAAATTAATGCGAAAATATGGACCGATATTTTTAATCGGGTTGCTGCCCGTCTTGCTCATCTCCTGTGGCGGCAGCGGCGGCGGGGCCGACGATGGCGAGGCCTCGGTTCGGTATCAGGTGGAGATGACCGACGGAGGGGCCTCCTGTCTTCGTCGGCTTCAGTATCGTGATGGTGATGGTAACCTTCGCACCGTCACCGGTATTGACAGTCCGGAATGGCGGAGAACGATCTACGCCCGGGACGGGGCCCGGTTATACCTGCAGGCGGAGATCGAGTGCGGGGAGGTGACCGTGGCGATTTATCTGGACGGTTCCCGGGTTGCCCGGGCCCGAAGTTCCACCCGGGCTACCGTCGAGGGGATCCTTCGGGTTGACGAGGAAAACAACGTCAGCTTTGAGGAGAATTGAGCTCGGAATTGAACCCGTATTCTCTTGTTCCTGCTGGGGAATGTAATACCTAAATTGAGCGATTCTATGCGGCGAACTGCACCAATCTTTTGCGTCC
>CAYXKT010000203.1:0-2815 GCA_964465735.1 uncultured bacterium | reverse complement strand
GATCTCCTCGGGGTCCGCGGGGAAGGAACCCCGGTTCTTCCAGAGTTCCCGTCGGACCTCGTTGTCGGAACCGAATTTCCCCCGGGGGATGTCCAGTCCGGCATAGCCGATCTCCTCTTGTCCCAGGGTCCAGAGACTGTCCCGCAGTTCCCGGCGATAGCGGAGGCTGGGGAGAAGACCGAAGGTCTGCGCCTCCGGGGCCAGCCAGTTCCGCAGTCGGGTAACCCACTCCCGGATCGCCCGATTCCCCCGCGGGCGGGCTAAGGGGTAGTAGGAGGTGTAGTAGATCAGGAAACGGGGCGGGCCGTTGTGTCTGATGAAGAGGTCCAGAATAGCGGCGTGGCCGGTGGTGTAGGTAAAACCGAAGGTTCCCAGGTTCCAGGTTTTCAGACCGGTCTCCTCCAGCAAATCGACTGCGAGCAGTCCGTTGAGACAGGCACTGTCCCCGAGCAGGAGCAGATCCTGCCGTTGGTTGAGCAGGGTAGCGTGAGCCACCTGCCACTGGACGATGGTCTCGGCGATGTCCGGAGTTACCGCCGGATCATAGATCCGATGGCGGACCAGGTCCTTGTATTCCGGCCGGGCCCGCCTCGCCAGGCCGACCTCGGCCAGAATGATCAGCCCGACCGCCAGGAGCAGCCCGGTCGGTATCCGTCCGCGGCGGATGGCCTGGAGGGCGAAGTTAAAATTGAAAATAGATGAACTCATTGATTTTCGGGGCGCCGAAGACGACGATCCCGTAAAAGAGGATAACGTAGAAAACCGCCCGGCAGCCAACCGGCCAGTCCGACCAGGGTTCGGCCGTGCGGTGATAGTACTGGTAAAGCTGGAAGAGGGCCAGCGGGACCCCGGCCGCCGCCACCATCCGCCAGAGGGGGAGAGTTAAAGAGTCGAAAAACGGTCCGGTGACCAGGGCGGAAAGGAGCTGGCCGGCTTGGGAGATACTCTCGACTCGGAAGAGGAGCCAGCCCAAGCAGGTCAGGTGGAAGAATAAGATCACCGAGAGCCAGAACCTCCAACCCCGTCGGGTTTCGAAAGTCAGGGTTTTCTCCCGGCGGTAGTTTCCCACCCGGCGATAGACGATCAGGAGCAGGCCGTGGAAGCCCCCCCAGAGGACGAAGTTCCAGGCCGCCCCGTGCCACAAGCCCCCCAGGAGCATCGTCAGCATCAGGTTTCGATTCGTCTTCCATCTTCCGTGCCGGTTGCCGCCCAGAGGTATATAGAGGTAATCGCGGAGCCAACTGGAGAGGCTGATGTGCCAGCGTTGCCAGAAATCTCCCGGGTTTGCCGCCAGGTAGGGGAGGCGGAAGTTGAGGCAGATGTCAAAGCCGAGCATCCGAGCTGTCCCTCGGGCAATATCGGTATAGCCGGAGAAGTCGCAGTAGATCTGGAGAGCGAAGGCGTAGGTGGCCAGCCAGACCGCTGAGCCGGAAGGGTCGGTGGACGAGTAAATACTGTTGACCACCACCGCCATATTGTCGGCGATCACCATTTTTTTGAAGAGGCCGAAGAAAGCCAGCTGGAGGCCGCTGGAGAACTGCCCAGGGAGGACGGTCCGGGCTTTGACGATCTGGGGTACCAGGTGGGCCCCTCGCTCGATCGGTCCGGCCACCAGCTGGGTGAAGAGACTGACGTAGAGCATCATATCCGGGAGGTTCTTCACCGCCTTGAGTTCTCCCCGGTAGATGTCGATCGTGTAACTCATTGACTGGAAGGTGTAGAAGGAGATCCCCACCGGGAGAATGATCCGCCAGACCGGGGGCTCGAGCTGGATCCCTAATCCCCCAGCCAGCAGGGAGAGTGAGTCACCAAAGAAGTTGAAGTACTTAAAGAACCCGAGGATAGCCAGGTTGGTGACGATGCTGACGGTCAGGGCCAGTTTCCGTCTCCTGGCGGAGAGTTCGGGATGGCGTTCTCGGTCAACCAGCAGCCCGGAGCAATAATCCACCAGACTGGAGATCAGCATCAGTGAGCAGAACCGCCAGTCCCACCAGCCGTAGAAGACATAGGAGGCGATCAGGAGCAACCGGTTCTGCCATCGATGGTGAAGAACAAAATAGACTGCCAGGACGAGGGCGAAGAAAATCCCGAATTCTACGGTGGCGAAGTTCATATCAACAGGCGAAACTGCCGCTTCTCCCTGGAAGACCGGCATACCCTACCCGGCCCGAGCGATTGGTAAAAGATCCCGAGGATAATTATTGTTTGAACGAAAACCTTAAATCACATAGAATCTGTTATTATGAGAGATGAGGTTACGAAGCAATCTCATCACAGACCAAACAGATTGCTTCGTCGTCCTTCCTCGCAATGGCCCGGGTTCCGGGGTTTTCGTTCTGGAGAAGAAAAAATATCTCAAAGCCCCCGCCGGGGGCGATACAATTCCGATCTTGCTGATGAATCGGATCGTTTCTGGAATTCAATTCAGGGAGGGAGAAGAATGAAAATAGTAACGGCGATTTCCCGGATTTGTCTCTGTGGAGTTTTTCTGCTTGGTGTTTTCGGCCTGTCCGGCTGCGCGATGACCCCGGGCGGTATAGCCGCCTCGACGACCCCGATTGAAGGGCGGAAATATGTCAACCTCGGCCGGGCGGTGCAGACCGACAGCCGGATTTATCTGCTCGGTCTGATCCCGATCAGCGGTGGGAATTATACCCGGGACGCGATCGATAAGGCGGTCGGCCAAAAAGGCGGCGACGCGATGACCGATGTCACCGTCGAATCTTTCTGGCAGTGGTGGATATTATGGACCCGGATGGCGACTCGGGTCGAGGGGAATGTGATCCGTTTCGAACGGTGACTTTCACTTCCCCGG
>CAYXKT010000202.1:0-2871 GCA_964465735.1 uncultured bacterium | reverse complement strand
GCGTTGGGCACCTAACAGCAAGAAATATATTCCCGGCCATAGGGGCCAAGAAAAAATTAAACCAGGAAGCAGATTCACCGCATAGAATCGCTCAATTTAGGTTAAAATATTTGCTTCAAACTGGATATGGTTTTCGTTATTTTGCGGCTGAATAAAAGCCTCAATTGTCATTGCCGAAAACGGAGTGATAAAGCGATCTCATCACCCAGGTTGCTTCGTCGTCCCTCCGCGCGATGGTCTGATTGCTAAGGTTTTCGTTCAGACTCTATTCAGCCACGCGCTTCTCAAAGATCCGGCCTCAGACGAAAGCTTACGGGGACAAGTCGCGCCAAATAATCCCCCCCCCCGGGGGGAACCAACCGAGTCTTCCTAATACGGACTCCACATTCCCTTTGCGGTGAATATTACCTAAATTGAGCGATTCTATGCGGTTCATTCTTTTCCCACGGGGGAAAATCAGCGGCGGGAAGGACGGAAAGGACTCCCCCCGGCAGCCCGGCTATTTGAAGCGGAACCGCGGCGGGTAACGACCAGGACCCGGGAGGCCTCATCAAGCCCGGAGAGGATCTCCACCCGCTCCCCAGCAAAGAGACCGATCTTAACCGGACTGCGGGCTGGGGGTGATTTTCCGACTCCGGGTATCAGGACTGACCAGCCGTCCCGATCCTGTTCCACCGCCTCCCGGGGGAGAGTCAGGACATCGCGGTGGACCTTCTGGAAGATCTCGACGTTGGCCGTCATCCCCGAACGGAAGATCTCGGGAACAATCTCGGGGAGGATATCGACTTCGTAGATGGTCACATTGCTGACCACCTGGGATTCAAAGGCGATATGATCGACCCTGGAGCTGACTTTCGTCTCCGGGTAAGCGTCAAGACTGATAACGGCCTCCTGGCCCTTCTTCACCTTACCGATATCGGTCTCGTCGATCTGGGCTTTCACGATCAGCCGGTCGGAGATGACCAGGACCACATCATTAGCGGTTACTGTCTGACCGGGCTCTACCGACCGGACAATCACCTCACCGGCAATTGGGGAGATCAAGGGACTGGGCCGGTAAATTTCCTCCCAGTAGAGCAGGGTCTCCTGGTCCCGGAACCGGGCGGCATCGAGCAGCGAGGCCCGGTCGGTGGAACTGAGAACAGCAAGGATCGCCCCCGCCTCCACCCGGTCCCCTTCCCGGACCCGGATCTCCTCCACCCTTCCCGCGATCGGCGGCTTGATCTCGAGCCGGTTCTGGGGTTCAACCATTCCGGTGGCGGAGATGGTGATCCGGAGATCTTCCCGGCGAGGCGAGATCTCCCGATAAGCCGGCCCCTCGTCTCTCCGGCCGAAAAAATACCAGATCCCGGCCCCGACTACCGCCAGAACCGCCAAGATAATGATAATTTTTCCGCTCTTTTTACTCATCAGTTTTTCCTTCTTGTTCCCGGATCGCCGGCGCGGTTGTTTCGCGTCGCGGCGGCGCGGTAAATATTCAATCTTCTTTGCGGTTCAATATTCTCCCCATCGTAACGGATCAGAACTCCGGAGGTTGGCCGGTGGGGAAACCTCTCAGGGTTACCCCGACCGCCAACAACCAGGCCGCCTCGGCGTTCAGGGAACCGGCCCGGGCTTCCAGGAGCATTTTTCGGGACCGGACCAGGTTATCCTCGATGATGATCCAGTTATCAAAAGATAAAATCCCGGTGGAGTACTGGGCCTCGGCGATCCGGGAGCGTTCCTGATCCGCCTCCTCGAAGAGCCCCCGGATAAGCACCCGTTGCCGGATATCGAGATAATCCTTCCAGGCCTTCTTCAGGGAATAGGCGATCTCATCCCGACCGGAACGCAACCTCGCTTCCGACTGCCGGAGAGCGGAGTTGACCCGGCTCAGTTCGTCGATTTTTCTCCCCCCCTCGAAGATGGGAAGCGAGAGGCTCAACCCCAGATTCCACTTCTCATTTCCCGGGGGCCAGCTGGAGTCGGAGCGGCCGATCCGGGCATTGCCCGAGATCGAAGGTGAAAAATCCGCCCGGGACGACTTCACGGAGTACTGGGCGGCTTCCCGGTCAGCCCGGAGTTTGAGGACGGTCGGGTTTAATTCTCGGATCTGCTCAATCTCCGGCGGGGGATCCAGAGGTGTATCCGGTTCAAACTTTCCCCGGGCCACCAGAGGCCGGGGTCCTGAACTGCCCATCTCCTTGGATAGCCTGTCCCGGGCGAGCTGAATATCCCGGCCGGCCTGTTCCCGGTCAAAACGCGCCTGGGCCAGGTTGGCTTCCGCAGTCATCAGGGCACCTCGATGCTCCCGCCCGCCGTCGTAGCGCAGGCTGACCATCTCGGCCTGCTGGACCCGGCGCTCAAGGATCTCTTCGGTGATCCCCTCCAGTTCCTGGGCCTGGAGAAGCGCGATGAAAGCGGTCCGGAGGTCGTAACGGATCCGGGCGGAGACCGTCAAGTAATCAAATTGGATCGCGATCAGACTCTGGGCGGCCGCCCAGGTATCGTACCAGCTCCCGAGGCCGTCAAAGAACAACTGCGTCCCCTGGATCGAATAGGCGTAAGAAGTATCGTCGGAATCGCTCCCGGACCGGTCGGCGGAGAGCGCTCCCCGGACCTGGGGCAGCAGTCCGCTCCGAGTCTGACCCAGGCGGGCCCGGGCCTGGAGCACCGACTCTCGAGCGGAGATCAGATTGGGGTGGGCATATCGCGCCGCCTCCAGACAGTCCTCCCAGGTCACGATCTCTTCTTCGGCCGCGCTGACCGCGAAGGGAAAGAGGAGTAACCCTGAGAGAAATATAATCCGGTACAATATCATCAGTCGATCCGCTATTGAATCTGGCTTCCCGTTACCGTGGATAAGAGGTATCCGACAAATTGAAACAATTG
>CAYXKT010000201.1:0-2875 GCA_964465735.1 uncultured bacterium | reverse complement strand
TCAATCACGCGATTAAGTTCCACAACCATCCAGATAGCTATCGGGATGGAGCGATGACTGATAACCAGGGAGGTCCCAATGAGCATCGAAAAAGCCAAGCAAATAATCGCCGAAGCCGGCGGGATCGGCGACCTGGCCACCTGCGTGGGCGGCCAGCCTCGGGTCCGCCCGATGACGTTTGTGGTGATGGACGACCTGAAGCTCTGGAGTTCGACCTACCGCCAGAGCGGAAAGATGAAGGAATTCGCCGAAAACAACAAGGTCGAGATCTCCTTTACCGACGCCAAGAAGGACCACCTGAGAATCGAGGGGATCATCGACACCTCGGGGGGACCGGAGAAGAAGAAGCGGCTGTTGGAGCTCAACCCCCGGGTCCGGGGCCACTTCCCGGACGAGAACGACGCCAAGTTCGTCCACATCGAGATCGTCCCCACCTCCGTCCGCTGGACCGAACCCGGCTTCGGCGAGTACCACCCGGTTATACCTCGGGAAGAATAAGGGATGAAAAACATCGACCTCGAGAAGTGGGAGAGGCGGGAGCATTATCGCTTCTTCGGGGCGATGGATTACCCCCACTTCAATATCTGCGCCAACCTCGATCTGACCGCCTTCGACCGTTTCCGCCGGGAACGGGACCTGCCTTTCTTCTCCGCGCTCCTCTACCTCTCCTCCCGGGCGGCCAACGAGGTCAGGGAGTTCCGCTATCGGATCCGGGGGGATAAGGTGGTCGAACACGAAACTGTCTCCCCGGCGATCACCGTGTTAGGGGATGATGGGACCTTCGGCTAGGCAACGATCGAGTACGACCGCGAGGCGGGGACGTTCCTCGCAAGGGCGGCGGAGACAATCGCCCAAGCCAAGGCGAACCCGACCATAGTCGAGGACCCGAGCCGGGACGATGTCATCTACTACACCTCGATCCCCTGGATCTCCTTCACCGCCTTCACCCACCCGATCAACCTCCCCGCCGACTCCATCCCCCGGATCTCCTGGGGAAAGTACTTTGCCGACGGAGAGAGGATCCTGCTGCCCTACTCGGTCCAGCTCCACCACGGGCTGGCCGACGGCCTCCACGTCGGCAAGCACTTCACCCTCCTCCAATCCCTCCTCGACCGGCCGGAACAAGAGTTCACCAACCGGACGAAGTAATTCCCGGCTATCAGTTCGCTTTGATTACTCCGTCTTCCCCCGGCCGTGCCGTCGAGTTAATGCCCATCCTTCCGGATCGATCGGCATTAAAGAGTGTACGCTTATTCCTTCCCTTCTTGTCATAATTTCGCCAGAGCTTTCTTCGCGTTTTTCTCCCATTTAGTGTTTGGCAATTCCTTGATAATCCGGTGATAATATTTTTTTGCCTCGTCTATATTCCCTAGCCCTTTATAGCAGGCGGCTATATAAAACAAGGTCCCCCCAAGAACCCCTCCTGGGTTTGTTTCCTTGCTTAGAAATTCATTCAAATACATAATTCCTTGCTCATACTCACTTAATCTGTAATAAGTAAGCCCCATCTGTCGAATTGCGCTGAGCGCCCGGCTGCTATCTGGATAGTTGTTTGCTACTATGCTGTAACAAGTTAAGGCTTGCATTAACAGTTCACGCTTGTCCCTGGTCCAATTTGCTGGTCCCGCAAAGCAATGGCCCAGGAAATAATATGCCTCAGGCAATCTTTCGCTCTCCTGGTGTTTTTCAATAAATTCCTTATATTTTTTCGCCGCTTCATCATACTGCTTGTCCCTGAGCAGGGAACGCGCGACAAGCAGCTGAACATTTTCCGCAAGGGGATGATCGGGATATTCTTCGAGGAACTTGCTGCCATATTCAATGGACATGACATAATCTTCTAACTTGTAATAGCAATCAGGAATCGCTGCCCGGGCCGTCACGGCTGCTTCACTATCCGGATGTTTATCTATAATTTCGCTCAATGCTGACTTGCTTTTATCATATTCACCTTCCCTGTATAGCAAGACGGCTTTATTTAACAAAGTATCGCCATTATTATTCCCATATGTTTTCCCCACACACACCAAACTTGCGACAAACCATAAAGCAATGATAGTTATCTTAAACATTATGCTTTCTCCTTTATTGTCCATTCTCTAGGAAAGTCTTACTGTGAAATTCCGCTGCTTGAACACTCTAGTTGTCAATTTTATCCAAGGGTCCAATAAGGGCAATTCGGACCGGCACCGTCATTTCCCTCCTGCTGACAATCATCATCTCTCTCAATGTTATCTTGTTGCTCATCTTCCCAACCACCATATGCATCATCATAATCAAAAGTTATAGAATCGCACTTTCCCCCAGGCCCATCGTAGTCATCAAGCTGAAGGACCAGACAAGCTTCCACAAAGACAACATCTCCCGGGCCAACTTCAATCGATTCATCCGCCCCTTCAGACCATTCTATTTCATATGGCACCTCAGGATCAACAGATTGCTCAGCAACATAAAAGTTGAGGATCGGTTCGTCTGCTGCGAAATCCACAGCATACCAATCAATACGAAACTCGATTTTAATCGGCTCGCGGGTTATTGTTTTAGCAATATCGAAATCCTTGGGGCCCTTTTGTTCTTCATATCCACTGTTATAAGTATAATGCCAGGTTACCCCGGTTGCGCCCGCTTTGATAATATACGATCTTTGGGTCGCCGAAAAAGAATCTTCTCCATATTTGGAATAATTATCTGCGTTTTCAACCAAAACCGTTACCTCGACCTGTTCGCCATACTTATAGGTATCCCCACAACTAACTTCAACTACGACCGTTGGATCAACGTATGTTCCCTCGGCAATAGTATCACCGGAGATTTGACTATAACCTAAATTGAGCGATCCTATGCGGCGAACTGCACCAATCTTTTGCGTCCGAAC
>CAYXKT010000200.1:0-2945 GCA_964465735.1 uncultured bacterium | reverse complement strand
CGGACTCAAAAGATTGGTGCAGTTCGCCGCATAGAATCGCTCAATTTAGGTTTCAGTAAAACATTGAGGCAACTTGGTGATCCAGACGGCAGAGGCGCCCAAACAATCCTGAACATCCTTTCCTTCTTCATTGGATATTCCGTAACACTTTAGCCTTTTCGAATTCAACGTGCCCGACCCCCCCAGGGGAAGGGGGAGACAGAGGGGACGGGCCCTTTCTGGTTTCCAGTCATCGCTCCACCGACACAGGGTCGGTGGGGGCGTATTTTTAAAGCGCTCAAGTGTTACGATATTCCTTGTTGGATATTCATTTCGCCACCGCCAGTTTCATTCTTTCCCAAACAATTTTCTACAGCTCCTGAAGAATTATTCGGTCTCCCCGGATACCAAAGTTTCGTCCAGGGCCCGCTTCAGTTCGACAAATAATGCCCCCACCTCCTCCCGGAGATTTTCTTCCGGGCATTCTTCCGCCGCCGTCAATGCTGATTGGAGGTTCTCCAGAGCGGAGACAGTCTTCCCCCGGGCGGCCAGGGATCGGGCAGCCCGGTAAAAGCACTCGCCAGCCGGACAGAAATCCCCCGCCGCCAGATAGGCTCTCCCCGCTCGCTGTCGGGCCCTGGTCATCCCCCGGTACCGAGCCGACTGCTGGAGAAGCTCAGCTTCCCGGTCAAAGGCTTCTCCGGATCGGTGAAATTTTTCTTCGCGGAATAAAAGCTCCCCCTTCAAGGAAAGGAAATCGGCGTTGAGAATTTTGTCCTGCTTGCTCATTTCTGGATCCAGATCATCGAGGATTACCCGGACAGCTGGAAGGTCCCCATCAGCCAGGGCCAGTCTTGCCCGGAGCAGATGGATCTGTATCCGCTCTTCAGACCGAAATTCTTTTTTTCCTTCAGTCAGGTTATCCTCGATGGTCTGCCGGACATCCTCGATTTTTCCCTCGAGAAGCGCGACCCGTCCCTGGAGGATAGAGAGATCAACCGGAACCCCCGGACCCCGCATAAACGCCCGCCGGGCTTCGCGGAGCAGTTGGGCCGCCGCCTCGGTCTCTCCCAGTTCCAGACGGGCGGCGGCCAGGTTGTAGGTGAGGGTCCCGATCTCACCGGGATCATCGATCACCAGGGCACGTTGCCGGGCCATCCGGTAAAACCGGTCGGCCAGCTTGTAGTCCCCCCGCTCAAAGGCCGACCGTCCGGAACGGGAAAGGCTAAAGAGTTCCAGATCGCCCGGTCGGGCCGGCCGGGAAGAGGCGCAGGCAGTCAGGAAGATCAAACCGGCCGCCAGGGCGGCCGAGATATATTCAGCCGTTTTTATGTTCCCTGACCGATTCAATATCCGCCGACCTCCGCCGCCGGGATCCGGCTGCTCTCCTCTCCCCGCTCGACATAACCGCGGATCAACCAGTGATTCTGGAGGGCCTCAATCAGTTGTTGCGATTCCCGCAGCGTCTCTCGCGACTGTAGAACCAGCCCGGGGATATCTTCGATCTCCCCGGCCGCGGTCTCAGCCATCGAGGGGAAGGTCGCCACAGTTCGGGCGGCGTCAGCGCTCATCTCCTCCAGCCGCCCGACGATCTGCCGCAGTTGTTCGGCCAGCTCGGGGTCTCGGAGCACCGCCCCCACCGCTCCCTCGCCCACCGCCAGACCCCCGGTGACCACGTTAAGGTTGCTCAGCAGCAGCTCCGCTTTTTCCACCACCGGCAGCAGAGCTTCCTGGAAATTTTCCAGCGCGATCTCCAGGTACTCGGTAATCTCGGTATCCTTCTCGCAGACCAATGACGACTCCGGCTCCAGCAGCGACCCCTGGCCCCGGGTAATCTCGATGAAGGGATCGCCGGCGACAACGAACTTCTTCTTCACGGTCGCCTTGGAATCATCCCGGATAAAGCGGTAGAAATCCCCTCTGACCGCGATCCGGCCGGTGATCCCCCCTTCCGGATCAATAAAGATCTTCTCCACCGAACCCACCACCGTCCCCAGGATCACCACCTGGGAGTTCTCCTGGAGTCCGAGGGAACCTTCCGGAGGAAACACCAGATTGTAGCGGTGAACGGTGACGAACCACTCCTGGGCCCGGCCGGCCAGGAAGACGCCGACCAGGAGAGCGGCCACGATCAGGATCACGAAAGTCCCGACAATTTGATTGACGTAACGAAACTTGAACTGCGTCATCTCGTTTTCAGTCCAGTCTGGTAAAGATCACTCTTGCTCCAGTCGCGAACCGCTAATCCGATATCTCTTCAGCGCGGTGGGCCCGAACCGGGAGAAGTCGGGAAAACTTTCACCGATCCAGAGTACCGCCGCCCCTCCGAGCAGGGCTTCGGCGACCCCTGTCAGCAAGGAATCATACATTTCACTATAAGCCTTTCGGGTCGGTTCTTCCAGTATAATCAGCTCTGGTTCTCCGAGGAAAGCCCGGGTCCACTCCGCCCGCTTCCGGATCGATCTCGAGCAGAGAGCCGGACGCGCGGTGGGCAGTCGGGACAGTCCGAATTTCTTGCCTAATTTCTCCGCCCGTTCCCGGATCTCCTTCAGACCGAGACCGCTGTGGTGACGCATCGGCAGGATGATATTCTCGTCCACATTCAGATTGCTCACCCACCTATCCTGCCGGAAGACTCGACCGATCCGGCCCCGCCCGAGAGCGGCCTCCCCCGGCGAACGATCCCTCCAGTCTTTCCCCTGAAAAAGGACCTCCCCGGAGACCGGGACAATCAGACCCTGGGCGGTCTCGGGCAGCGGAGTCGGCCACTGCTCCGGTTCAACCGCGACCAGAGCCAGCTCCCCACCGGCCAGTCTCAGGTCAGCCTCCTCGAGCCCAGACTCGTAGAGCTCCGCCACCACCACTGTCACCTTGCTAAATTCCAGTATTGCCTCACGACTCATAATCTAACTACCACCTAAATTGAGCGATTCTATGCGGCGAACTGCACCAATCTTTTGCGTCCG
>CAYXKT010000199.1:0-2963 GCA_964465735.1 uncultured bacterium | reverse complement strand
GAGAAAGAGTCATTTTATTTAATCCCTTCTATTTCAATACTCTCTGTGTTCTCTGCGGTTATTTTATTTGACAGAACGGCATAATCAGTGAGGAGAAAAGAGATGAAGAAAAACCGGCTGCAACCGGTTGAACCCGCCGGACTATCCCGAGGTCGGAAAGCTCTTTTTTGGCTGCTGGCCGCCGGGATCGCGGTTGTTTCTACCCTGGCGGGAGCGGAAATACTGATCCGGATCATTGCTCCCCAAGAGATTATGTTTCCCCGTTGGGAGTATTCGGCCCGCTATGGGAGTGTCTTCCCCCCCCAGACGGTGGTGACTCATCAATGCCCGGGACGCTGGCGGTTTGTCTATACCACCAACCGGTTTGGGAACCGAGGGGAGGCGATTGAAATCGAGGAGAGCGCCGAAAAAAGGAATATTGTTGTCCTCGGGGATTCGTTCAGTTTCGGGACCGGGGTCAACGATGGGGAAGAGTACCCGGCGGTTTTGGGAAGGAAACTCGGCGGAGGCTATAACGTGATCAATATCTCTTTAGCCGGCTGGGGTCTGACCCAGCAACTGCGAAGATATCACGATTTTGGACGTAGCTATCGGCCGGAGACGGTCATTCTCCAGTTCTCTGCCAACGACCTTCTGGATAACTTTGTCAATCGGGTGGCCGATGTCGCCGAAGGTCAGCTCTATTACCGGAACACCGATCGGACGAAGAGCCGTCGTCAGGTCTGGATCTCCCGATGTTACCTGCTCCAAAAGAGCCAGACCTATGCCCTGGCCCGGAACCTGATCAGCCGGGAACTCTGGCGGAGACGGGACGAGGAGGAGGAGTTGCTCGGCCGGTCCGCCGCTGTCCCCGCACACGAAAAATTCCACGCCGATCTTCTCGAGTCTTTCTCCCGCGAACTGCGCGAAGAAGGGATCCGGCTGATTCTCACCGGGCCGGAAGATTCGATCTACTGGTTCCCCTATCTCAGCCGGAGGATCGAGGAGTTGGAGAGTGAGGGGCTGCTCGAGTACCATCCGGTCGGTCCCTGGCTGGAAGGGGTCGAGGATTTCGGATCCCCGGAAGGCCATTCTTGGGGCACCAAGGCCCACCGGATCATCGGCGTCCGCTTGGCCGAAATCATCCGGGAAGAGTTCTGAAGTCAAGTGCTGTCAAGTGGCCGCTGTACTTCCCAGGGGCCCATCGGCTTTCGGCCCCGGATAAAATCGACAAAACCGACCAGGTTGGCTATGCTCAATCCCCAGATCGCATAAGGATAATAGAGGAGGGGGGTGACTTTCTTTCTCTGCCGGCACGCCCAACCGAGAACGGCGGCGGCGGCGAATACCGCCTGGAAGAGGAAAACCCCCAGGTAGAAGGGGCGGTCGAGCAGGAAGAGAGGGGCGAGCAGGAGCAGGAACATAAACAGCCAGAGCAGTCGTTTGCAGATCTTCCGGGAGAAGAGCTCGAAGATGAGCAGCGGCCGGAACGGAGCCCAGAGCCGTGGCCAGACGATCCCGACCGCCGTCCACCCCTTCCAGACGATCCGGGCTCTCCGGCTGAATTCCTGCTCGGCGGTGGTGGCCGTCTCCTCCCGGGCGACAGCCGAGGGCCGGTAAACGACCTGGTAACCTTGAAGAAGGATCTTCATTGGGATGATGAAATCCTCGTGGACCGAGTCGTCGAGCGTTTCCCAGAGTCGGCGGCGGATGGCGAAGATCGCCCCGTTGGCCCCGATCAGGGCGCCCAGCCGCCCCTCGCCGGATTTGAGCCGGTTCTCCAGGTTCCAGTAGGCGATCTCCAAACGGCCGATCAGGGATCGTTTCGGGTTTCCATAGCGCAACCGGCCCACCGCACAGCCGACCCGGGGATCGGAGAAGGGTCGGACCAGTTCTTTTAGCGAGTCGGGGGCGAAGATGGCGTTGGCGTCGGTAAAGACGATCACCTCCCCGGTGGCGATCGTCAGCGCTCGGTTCAAGGCCTGGTTCTTGCCTCGGTTTGTCTCCTGTCGGATTATGGTCAGGCGGGGATCGTCAAATCCGGCCAGGATCCGGTCGGTCCGGTCGGTGGAGCCGTCCGAAATCACGAGCACCTCCAGCTTTTCCGGCGGGTAGTCAAGCGCCAGGGTGGTGCCGACTTTCTCGGCGATCATCGTTTCCTCGTTGTGGGCAGGGATCAGGATCGAGACTGGAGGATCAAAGGAGGGGTATTCGTACCTTTTATTCCCTCTCAATGCCGCCAGGAAAAAAAGGAGCGGCGGGTATCCGGCGTAAGGGTAGATCAGGCCGAAGACCGAAGCCCAGAAGATGATGGTCCAGAAATTCATAGCCCGGCGATAAAATTCCCACTTGGCGGTATTCAAGCTACCGGTTTGATATAGTATTATTCCCGGTTTTTAGTCTTTTTCCCCTTCTCTCCTATTATTCTTTAGTCCGGTTATCTCGAGAACGAAAGAGGATAATTAGTGACTGAACGAAAACCCGGAATTTTGCGAGTTTCCCCGGATAAGATCATTATTTTAAACCAAGAATTAACCTGCGGTTACCGATATCTGGTATGTCGGCCCGATATTTCGGCGCAACTCCTTGATATGCGTCTTTTCCAGGCAGACCGCTCCCCGTAAGTGTCGGATTTCGGCTCCTCTGTCAGTGAGTCAGGCGGCTAATCGCAGCTTTCGCCTCCGCTTTAACGCCTTTTTCTTCTTCTCCAGAATAATCCCACCCAGTCGATGGAGATTACGACCCACTACTCCCAGGGCAACAGCATCAAACAACAGGCTGATCTCTGTAGGAAAATGAATATCGGTTTTGACCACGAATGAATCACATCTTCCTTTCAAAACTTCTTCGGGCTTTTTTTATCAACGAGTGTCCCGCTTCCACTACTACTACATTGATCTTATCAAGTAATTCTACCGTCAATAAAGATATGTTATCCCTCAACGTCTGCAGGGGATACTTGTCTTTTCTGTTAAACAGGTTAT
>CAYXKT010000198.1:0-3071 GCA_964465735.1 uncultured bacterium | reverse complement strand
TGCTCTTTTTGCTATCTGAACTCCTATCTTTTAAAGGCTATTTTGGACAGGTCTGTTGTATATTATAAGGTAAAAAAGGAGAGTGGCTATGAAAAGGTGGACAATTATCTTTGTAATATTTTCGATTTCAGTGCTAACAGGTTGCCTAAAAATCAAGCAGGAGATTACGCTTAACGCCGATGGTTCCGGAAGTGTGAGTTTAATGAGGGCAATGACCGAACAGATGATCTCCGATTTAAAGAAGGCTGAGGAGGAGAACGCAAGGAAAGGAGTGAAATTCCAGACTTCCTTTGAGTTTGATGAGGAAAAGATCAGAGATACATTTAAACAATATCAGAAATTCGGAATATTATTGAAGAACGTAAGGACAGAAAATAAGGATGGCTGGCGCTATGTATATACCGATTTTGATTTCAAGAACTTTTCCTCTCTGAAAAAGCTTAATGAATTCAATAATATTGACCTCAATCAAAACGATGCCGGTGATTACGTTATCTCTTCTGGTTCGGCTACTAATCGGAAAGGGATGGATATTACTCAATTAACAGGAAAGATGAAAAATATGCTCGAGGGGATGAGGGTTGTTGGCAAGATTAACACCCCCACGGATATCATCACTACTAATGCTTCGATTAAGACCGCACGTTCCGCCACCTGGATTGTTGATTTTGATGAGGACCCAGATATCGTTAATCAGCTTCCGATAATTCCGGAAGTTGTTTTTTCGGGTAAAGGGATCAATATTCCGATATCCGAGTAACTGCTGGGGTATAGTATAATGCCCCCTCTTATGAGTAGACACATAGTCTGTGGAGAAAAGAGGTAAGAGAACAGACGGGTTAATCAGAAGGGTTTTTGATAGTTCGGTAGTGTCCGGAATATTTTCGTACTTTCAATTTCGCGGGGAGCTCCTCCTTCTGGACACACTACCCTCTTACGGTAGCAGCGGACTCAGCCAGGGAGGGATTGCATCGTCCAGCATCTCCGGGCAACCGTTTTGGAAAACGGCCACCCTGCGGAATGGTTTCCTCAGGTCCGTATTATCGAAGATCCAGACGTGAGGGAGCTGGCGGAGAGCGGTTTTTAGGTGGGCCAGCGTGCGGGGAGGGGAAATCGCGAGAGCAGTTTACTCTTCGCCACATTGTGCCCGTATGGAGAAACCCGCATTGCCACCCGCTGATCGGAAATTTCCGGTCCGGCGATGCCGACGAAGCAAAGGATAATATTATATCCGTCGGCTGCCGCCCTGGTTAGAAACCCCAGTTCCCCCTCCTCGGGGCCGGAGAAGACGGTTTCAAAGACGAAGCTCTCCCTCTGCTGAAACAATTGTTCCGCCAGGCATCGGCCAGCCGGGCGGCGGCATAGAGGTCGAGTCATACTGGGGTCGGACCTGCTTTAGCCATTGCTACCCAAAAGATAATAATTAAAACATCCCACTGGATTGGTTTTTGCCAGTAAAAACTGTCTCCCAAGCGATTCCAGGGCATTAAACTTGACACCCTGTCGGGGTGGTAGGGGTGTTTTGCTTTCTTTGGATAAAGTGGGGAAAATCAGAAATAGGGTCCAGACGGGCGGGATTCCTTCCGCCGGTCGGAGGGACGGATTTCTTGGCAGTTTACGGGGTTGGTGATGAGGCATCAGAACGGCTTTCCGGATCGGCGGAAAACTCTACTTCCGGTTGGTCGAGGAGGGACTTGAAGAGGTTGAAGTGGTTGCCGACGTGGAGGCCGTCGGCCAGTCCGTGATGGATCTGGACTGAGTAGGGCAGGAGGACCCGGTTTTCGTCGGCGGAGTACTTCCTCCAGGCGATCCGGGGGATGGAGTTGGCCGGGAGGCTGATCGGGTGGGTGCTGGCGGTGGACGAGACCCAGGGGAACGAGGTGGAGTAGGTCACTTTGTCTTGGTCTGGTTTCTTGGTGATGGTTGGCCTCTCTTTCGTCCGGGCGATTACCTCCACCGCCCGCTCGAGTAATCTTCCCGCCTTCCAGGCGTACTCGACCGTGGTATTGCCAAAGGTCCGGTTCGCCCCCATAACCGTGATCGTCGGAAAGCCCCGCTCGTGTTCGACCAACGCCTCCCCCCGGATCTGGTAGCGAAACTCTTTTGCTCCGTTGGCCGCTCGGGTGGAGGGGTAGAGGGGCCCGGAGAAGAAGGGCAGTCCTCGCTCCCGGCGGAAGCGCTTGAAGGCGGTGAGGTCGAGGTGGGCGCAGATGCTGAACTGGGGATACTACATACACTTGAAGAACCGATAATGCTCCTGCCGTTGCCGAGAAAAGCCGCCGCGGCATCTTGATCCCCCCGGCCTCTCCGGGTCTTTATAGCCCGTGTCCATTACTCCCGGTATCGTCTCCGGATAAAATACTTGACAGAGCATTTAGACAGGATAAGCAAAATAATCAAAAAATCATAATTATTCTCTTGACCGGAAGAAGGCAATTGTGATAATTGTCCTTTTTGGGAATTGAACCAATGAATCAATCTCCGCAAAATTTCTCTTCTTCTCTCTCTCTCTCTCTGCCTCTGCCTCTGCCTCTGCCTCTCTGACAAGCAGTTATACTCTGATATTTTCATCCCGGATGGTTTAACCATCCGGGATTTTTTTATGCCGTAAAAATACTTCAGGATAAATGCTCGTATGAATAGGTCTTATCTGACTAAAATCGATATTCTGTTTGTAGTTTTCATTATTATCTCATTCTGGGGTATGGCCCAGTTCCCAGTCGCGGCCGGTCCGGCATCCGGGGAGCTGGAGGTGGTCTTTCTCGATGTCGGCCAGGGGGACGCCATTCTGGTCACCACCCCTTCGGGCTTCCGGACACTGATCGACGGCGGCGATGGCAAGGGGCACTTTACCCGGGACCAGGCCGAGGAGGTAATTATCCCCTACCTCCGCCGGGCCGGGATCCGGAAGTTGGACGCCGTAGCCCTGACCCATCCGCATTTCGATCACGTCGGAGGGCTGATCACTATCCTCGCCGACCGCAAGATCGCCGTTGGCGAGGTCCTCGACCCCGGGGCCCGCTACCCTTCCGACGATTATCTCAATTTCCTCCGGGCGATCCGGGACCGGG
>CAYXKT010000197.1:0-3081 GCA_964465735.1 uncultured bacterium | reverse complement strand
ATGACTCTTAAAGATCCGGTTTTAGGATAGAAACTACAACCTAAGTTGAGCGATTCTATGCGGCGAACTGCACCAATCTTTTGCGTCCGAACGGATATTGAAAATCCTCGCCATATCTCCTGGATATGGCTGCGGTTTTCGCAACCCGTCGGCCAGCAAAATCTTAGCACATTTCATCCGCAATAATCGCTCAACTTAGGTACAACCCATTTTGGCCATCGTCTCGACAGCTATCCCATTTTATGGTCCGGGTTCACGGACACAACTAACGGGTAGAGACGGTGGCGTTTCGCGGGAAACTCGACGAACAGTCCGCCCGGATCCTCGAGGGCGGACTGAAGATCCGACTCCGACGCCGGTTTCAGTTCCGGAATATTCTCTGGCCTACAAGTGAGCAGGGGCTATAATCCCTCTTATGGCACAGATCAAGTCATCCCGCTTTTGTGCGATAAGGGGGAATTTGCGCTGGATCGCGGTATGGTGTTTTTCTGGGGCGCGGTTGTCTGATACTGTTCGCGATGATTTATCGCCAAACTTAATTCTCAATAAACGCCAGAAGGGAGTAAAAATAATATGACTGTTGATACCTTCCCCAATAAGTATCCCCGCCGGGATTACATCGTCACCATCCGGGTCCCGGAGTATACCTCGCTCTGTCCGATCACCGGCAACCCCGACTTCGGGACGATTACCGTCGAGTATGTCCCGGAGAAGCTCTGCCTGGAACTGAAGTCGCTCAAACTCTACTTCTTCACCTTCCGTGACCGGGGGGTCTTCTACGAGAGTCTGGTCAACCAGGTGCTGGACGACCTGGTCGCCGCCGCCGCTCCCCGCCGGATGGTAGTGACCGGGGAGTTTACCCCCCGGGGCGGGATTACCTCGACCGTATCCGCCGAGTACGTGAAAACTCCCCGGAGCCAGAAGGGATGACCGCGATCCGGCGGGGCCTAAAGATCGGCGCTCCCCTCCATCTGACCTGGTCCTGCTACGTCAGTTCCGGGATCGAGCCCGGTGGGTTCTGCGCCAGCTGTCGCCTGCGGGGCCCCGGATTCCAAAAGGCCGGGATCCCTGATCCGATCGGTCCCGGTAGGCGGATATGAGTGTTTCGATCCTTCAACCCGGAGAACCCGGCTTCACCTTCCGCCGCCCGGTCCGGCTGGTGGCCGGTCAGCGGTCCCTGGAAGGACTCTGTCGGGGACTGCTGACCGAGAAAGTCATCGCCCTTGACGTCGAGACTACCCTTGACTGGGCGACTCTCTGCCTGGCCCAGGTAGCCACCGGGGACTACAACGCGGTGATCGATGTCTTTGAAATCGAAGACCTCACCCCGCTCTTCCTGGTCCTGGAGGATCCGGAGATCGAGGTGATCATCCATAACGCCCGTTTTGAGCAGGGGGTGCTGGGTAAGTTTGGCTGCCGGATCACCTCGATCTTTGATACCCTCAGCGTCTCCCGGCGGCTCCGCGGCTACCGGATCCCCGGGGGTCATAGCCTGGCTGCGGTCTGCCGCCGCGAACTGGCAATCGAGCTGGACAAGAGTTGCCAGACCTCAGACTGGACCCGCCGTCCCCTGCCTGCCGCCCAGCTTAACTACGCCGCCCTCGACGCCGAGGTTCTGATCGACCTCCACCACCGGTTCCGGCAAGAGTTGATCTGAAATTTCCGTCGGTAACTGGCGAGGACCGGGAATCCGCTTGCGCCGGGACCGGCATACCGCTATATTCATCTGGATAATTCGTCTCCGACTTTTGCCGCGTATTGGGTTATCCAGAGCCGGAAGAGAACAATATAAATTATTTTGGGGTAGAGAAGATGCAGAGAAAGATAATACCTTCCCGTCGGACCGAGAAAATAACTTACGCGGTTCGCGATGTTATCCTCCTGGCCGAGGCGGCAGCCCGGCAGGGGAGGGAGATGACCTATCTTAACATCGGGGATCCCAACAAGTATGACTTTCAGACCTCGGCGGTGATTATCGAAGCTGTCCACCAGGCGATGCTGGCTAACCGGAACGGTTACGCCCCCTCCTCGGGGATCGAAGAGGCCCGGGAAGCGATCCGGGAATCCGGCCACCGCAAGGGGATCGGTCCGATTCAGGATGTCTTTGTCACCACCGGTGCCTCAGAGGCGATTGATATCTGTCTGACCGCCCTTTTAAACCCGGGAGACAATGTTCTGCTTCCGGCTCCCGGTTATCCGCTCTACAGCGCTATTATCCACAAGCTGGAGGCTGAGCCCCGGTTTTATTATCTTGACGAGGAGAACGACTGGCAGCCCGATCCGGAGGAGATCGCTTCCCGGATCGATGACCGCACCCGGGGGATCGTGATCATCAACCCGAATAACCCGACCGGGGCCGTTTATCGCAAGGATGTGTTAGAAGGGATCATCGCTCTGGCCCGGGAGCGGAACCTATTGATCTTCTCCGATGAGATCTACGATTCACTGACCCTCGATGGGGTGGAGCATCTATCCACCGCTGCCCTCGATCCCGAGGCGCCGGTGATGACTTTTAATGGTCTCGCCAAGAATTACCTCGCCCCCGGTTTTCGGATCGGCTGGGGGATTGCCAGCGGGCCGGAAGAGGTGATGGGAATTTATCTGGAGGCGGTTAACAAGCTGCTGCGGGCCCGGCTCTGCGCCAGTCATCCGGTCCAGTGGGCGATCAAGCCGGCCCTGGAAGGGGCCCAGGACCACCTGGTCGCGGCTCGGGAGAAGCTGACCCGCCGGCGGGATATCACGGTCGAGATGCTCAATGCCGTCGAGGGGATCAGCTGCGTCAGTCCCCGGGGCTCTTTTTACGCCTTCCCCCGGCTGGAGATCCCCGGGTCGGACCAGGAGTTTGTCGGGGAACTGATCAAAGCGACCGGGGTGGTAGTGGTCCCCGGGAGCGGCTTCGGGCAGCGGCCGGGGTCCCGTCATTTCCGGGTCGTCTTTTTGGCCCCGGAACCGGTGCTGGAACGGGCTTACCGGGCGATCGGAAACTTTATGGAAGGCTATCGGAACAGGTAGAGTCCCGTCCGCGAAACAACTTTCACCTAAATTGAGCGATTCTATGCGGCGAACTGCACCAATCTTTTG
>CAYXKT010000196.1:0-3098 GCA_964465735.1 uncultured bacterium | reverse complement strand
GCCAAGAAGATGTTTCCCCGCTCCGCCGCGGTGGCGCGGTGAGAGAATTTAACCTGAGTTGAGCGATTATTGCGGATGAAACGTGCTAAGATTTTGCCGGCCGACGGGTTGCGAAAACCGCAGCCATATCCAGGAGATATGGCGAGGATTTTCAATATCCGTTCGGACGCAAAAGATTGGTGCAGTTCGCCGCATAGAATCGCTCAATTTAGGTTTAACTAACCCCCAAAATGCTGAAAAGCCAGGGAGGCAAAACGGATGAAAATAATTATGGCGTGCTCAATGGCGGTGCTTTTTACTCTGGCGATTACCGCTCCACTGCCGGCTCAGGCCGAGATCGATGTCAATACCGCGAGTTCGATGGAGTTGCAGCGGATCAAGGGGATCGGGCCCAAAAAGGCTCAGGCGATCATCGAATTTCGCCACGAGAACGGCCCGTTTAGAAGTATCCAGGATGTAATCCGGGTCAAGGGTATCGGCCAAAAAACTCTGCGGACAATGATCGATTTCGGACTGGTCTGTAATCCTCCCGAGACCGGGCAGGACCGGAAGACCCGGGCCAGCGCCGATGCTGGACCCACTGCCGGGTCTTTTTCCTCCAAAGATAACTCAGGGCAAGCGGTTGGATCTCGGGAAGAAGCGCCGATGCTCCCTGACAGCATTGAGTGGTTTATTCAGGCTATCCGCCGTCTGCCGTCCGATGCGCCGGTCCCTGCCGGCCAACCCGGCTACAACAACTACCGAACGCAGAAAGATCATTGGCTTGGTTGGTTGGATCCAGACTCCGGTACCGGTACGTACGCTCGCAAAAGCGCCCCGGATCGGGGTGCCCGGTATGTTTACAACCACATCCGCGAGCCAAAAATGTTGCTCTGGCTGATCTCCGCGTCTGGTGTCAGGCCGGAGCTCGTAAAAGCGGCAACCCGGGACGCTGAGGCTGCTTCATCTCAGGGGAGCAAGTCGGCCGCGATCCGTAAGCAGGTTCCGTGGGCAGAAATCGCCGCTGTACTTCTGGCCGCCGAATCAGCCGAGAACCAGAATCCGATGGCAGGGGACGGCGGTAATGATCCCAGCGGCCAGTAACGGGGGAAGTGCGGGCTTCTTCAGGCTGTCTTATCCCGAGAACTGATATCAGCAGATCAGATAATGAAGGTAACTACCCACAGCCCGGAAGAGACCCGGGATCTGGCCGCGCGACTGGCGGAAAAATTGGGACCGGGGTCCGTATTGGCGCTCCGGGGCCCGATGGGGTCGGGGAAGACCTGTTTTGCCCAGGGGTGCGCCCGGGGATTGGGGGTAAAGGAGCGCTACATCACTTCGCCTACCTTTGTTCTGGTCCGGGAGTACGCGGGGCGGCTCCCCTTTTACCATATCGACCTCTACCGCCTTGCTTCAGGTTCGGATATTGACGGGCTGGGATTGGGGGAGTATCTCGACGGCTCCGGGGTGACCGCCATCGAGTGGGCGGAGAAACTGGAGGACTGTCTGCCCGAACGGACGATAGAGATCTCCTTTAATTGTTCCGGGGAGATGCAGCGGGAGATTACGATTACTTATCCGGAAGGCGATTGATAAGAATTAGGCCCTTAAGGATCAACACTACTCATAGATATACCCAGAAGGTGAAGTGGCGGTGCTGTCGCGTCTCATTGAAAATGAAACGCGACAGGTGCGCATATAGGCGGTTGAAAGCAGGCCCCGGATATTCGCAGCGCAATTATTAACGGATTTAAATGCTGCCGGCAAGAAAGTCGGATTAATCATTAGGTTTAATCTTCATCTGCCCAAAGACGGGATTAAAAGGATGGTAGTTTAACCTAAGTTGAGCGATTATTGCGGATGAAACGTGCTAAGATTTTGCCGGCCGACGGGTTGCGAAAACCGCAGCCATATCCAGGAGATATGGCGAGGATTTTCAATATCCGTTCGGACGCAAAAGATTGGTGCAGTTCGCCGCATAGAATCGCTCAATTTAGGTTTAAGAGAACATTGAGGGGGAGAAAGAGTCCTTTTATTTAATCGCTTCTACTTCAATACTCTCCGTGTTCTCTGTGGTTATTTATTTTGACAGAACTGCGGCGTTGAAAAGGAGGATGGTTATGCATAAAACCCGTAGCTTATTGTATAAGATCGCCAGGATCTTGGGTGATGTCAATGCGGTCCAAAAAGGAAAAGTCGGTAAGCGTATGGGCAGACGTGTAGCGGGAAGAACAACGGGCAAGTTATTCAGGAATATTTTCAAATAAAAAAGAAGAGCTAAAAAGGATCAAGGTAATCACTGTCGGAACGAAAACCCCGAAAACCAGGTCTTTGCCGGGCGCGACGACGCAATCTGTTCAGCCTGTGATGAGATTGCTTCGTCACTTCGTTTTCCGCAACGGCAGATGCGATGTGATTGGAGGTTTTCGTTTAGATACTTAATGAGCTATTATGAATAGAATACTTGGCATTGAGACTTCAACCGCGGTCGGTTCTCTGGCGCTGGTTGAAGAGGGGAGGAAAGTGGGAGAGGCGGAGATCGATACCCGGCTCAATCATTCCGCCCGTCTGTTGCCGTCCCTTGACGATCTGCTCCGGCGGGTTGGCTGGAAGGTCTCCGACCTCGATGGAGTGGGGGTCGGGGTGGGGCCCGGTTCCTTTACCGGGATTCGGGTCGGTCTGGCCGCGGCCCAGGGCCTGGCCCTCGGGGCATCGATCCCCCTGGTCGGGATCGGTAGCTTTCCCGCTCTGGCCCGGGGGAGCGCTTTAAAAGAGGGGATCGTGGTCACGCTTCTTGACGGGGGCCGGGGGAGGATCTACGGCGCTCGCTATCGCCAAAACGGGGCGGGGATTGCAGAGTTGAGCCCGCCCCGGGTAATCGAGGAAGGCAAGCTGACGGAACTGGTCGGCGACGGTTGGATTATTACCCCGGATGGCATCCGGCTCCGGGACCGGTTAGAAGAGATTGGGGTCCGGGAATGGGAAGACAGTCACCCCCGGGCTCTGGAGATCGCCTTCCTGGCCGGAGAAAAACTCCTCACCGACCCCTCGGATCAACTCTTGGCCGCTGAACCGCTTTACCTTTCCCGGTTAAATTATGCCCGGAAAACATAATACCT
>CAYXKT010000195.1:0-3104 GCA_964465735.1 uncultured bacterium | reverse complement strand
GCCGACGAACTGGACTTCTACGCCTACGTGGTAGATCTGGGAAAGCGGTAAGCAGCAAGCAGTGAGCAGTAATCAGTAATCGGTAAGCAGTAAGTAATAATCGGTGATCGACGGTTGTTTCCAAGATTAGTGAAGATCCGTGAAGATCCGCGGTTAAATAAGGGTCCGAGGGGGGATCTGTCAGAGTAATCAGGGGATTAAAACCAGGAAATGGAGATGACCTCTCGGCCCGCCAGAATATTTTTTCCGTTGATTATAGTTCTCGGCCTCCTGTTGCGGATTGCCTATCTGAACGAAATTCATCACCGGCCGGATTTTACCGGGAGATTGGGGATCGACCCGACCTACTACGATTACTGGGCCCGAGCCATTGTCAGCGGCGACTGGGCCGTCCAGCCCCCCGTTACCGACCCCGAGATCCCCGACCATCCCTTCTTCAAGCCCCCCGGCTATCCTTATCTTCTGGCCCTGGTTTATCTCCTCTCCTCCGGAAGTTACCTCGCCCCCCGGCTGGTCCAGATGGCGCTGGGTCTTCTGGCCGCGGTGCTGGCCTATACCGTTGGCCGGAGATACATCGGGGAACGGGCCGCCCTGATCTGGTCCTTTCTAATGGCGACCTACTGGATCTTCATCTACTACGAGGGTGAACTGCTGGAGTCGGCTCCCGTCAACCTACTGGTCTTGAGTTTTTTCTTTCTCCTGCTCCGCTGGTCGGGTTCACCCCGCCCGGGTTCGGCCGCTCTCGGCGGCCTGGCCCTGGGTCTGGTCGCCCTGATGCGGCCCAACTTCCTTGCCTTCCCCGCCGCCGTTCTCCCCTGGCAGTACTGGGTCTTGCGGAGGGAGAACCTCGGCCGCCGTTTCCCGGCCTCCGCCGGGGCGTTTCTGCTGGCGATATTAATTCCCATCGTCCCGGTGACGATCCGCAATTATGCTGTTTCGAAAGAGTTTGTCCCCAGCGTCACCTACGGGGGGATAAATCTCTACCTGGGAAATCAGGAGGTATTTGAGCCCGTTCTCACCCACGCCTCCACGATCACGGGAGACTGGAGCAGTTTTGACTACCCTCAAATAGTCCGCAGGCTGGAGCGGGAAGAAGGCCGCGCCCTGACCCATTGGCAAGCCTCGGGTATCCTGGCCAGGCGGGCCGGGATCGGGATAAAAAACAATCCCGGCCGGTTTTTACGCAGCCTGGTTAGTAAAACCCTCCTCTTCTGGGGTCCGCGTGAGGTCTCCAACAACAAGGAGGTCGAGTATGAACGGCTCAGCTCCCGCCTGCTGACGGCCCTGCCCGGTTCCTTCTCCCTGGTTCTGGCCCTGGCGATATCTGGGACCATCCTCTGGGGGTTCTCCCTGAAAAAGGAGGAGGATACCTTCTCCCCCCGCCGGCGAGCCCTGGGGCTTGTCCTGGCCTTGACGGCGGTGTATTTCCTCTCCTTCCTCCCCTTTATCACCGCCGCCCTCTATCGCGTCCCGGTGATCCCACTGCTGTTGCTGGCCGGGGCGGCGGGGACCGATTCTTTTATTCAACTTATCCGGCGGCGGGCCTGGAAGGCTGTTACCTTGGCCGCCGTTGCCTTTGCCGTCCTCTGCCTGCTCGCCCGGCTCAACCCGACTGGCTACCGGCCCAACCTGCTCCGCTGGTATTACGATCAAGCGATCGTCCTCGCTGAAAGCGGGCTCGGCGAAGAAGCTCTGGTTCTCTGCAACGAGGCGCTGGAGGCTTCCCCCGACCACCCCTATCTGTTGAAGGGCCGGGGCAATCTTTACCGGGATCGGGGAGATCTCCCGGCGGCTATCGCCGACTGGGAGCGGTCGATTGAGAATATCCAGCCGCCGGTCGCGATCAACCCCGGGCCGATCTACGCTCAACTGGGGGATGCCTATTTTAAACTCGGCCTGGAAGAGAAAGCCGAAGAGAAATTTACCGCCGCCCGGAAGCACGATCCGGAAAACCCGATCGTGCTTAACCACTCCGGGGTCTTCTATTCTCAGCGGGGGTTTATCGACAAAGCCCGCGGTTTTTTCCTCCGGGCAGTCGCCCTCCGCCCGGATTACGCCGCCCCCCATACCAACCTCGGCCTGATCGATCTTCAGGAAGGAGAGAGCGACCGGGCGCTGGCTCGCTTCAAAACCGCCCTGGCCGCCGACCCCTGTCACCGGGACGCCCGCTATAACCTGGCCGCTGTCTATGTCGAGAGAGGTGATAACCGCGCCGCCGAAAGGCACTACCGGAAGGTTATTGAACTGGAGCCGGATTTTGCCCCCGCCCATTACTACCTCGCCCTCCTCTTGGCTGAGGAGGGGAGGTATCGGGAGGCAGTCACTCACTACGGCGAGGTTTTACGGATCGACTCCGCTGAACCCCTGGCTCGCCTGGGGATCGAAGAGGCCGTCGAACTGGGTGGGCGGGACCTCGATCTTCTCCGGGCCGCTTGTGCCACGGTCCCCGACTCCGCTCTTGTCCGGAGCCGTCTGGCGGCGGCCCTCTTTGATGCCGACTTCTACCCCGAGGCGGAGTGTGAGTACCGGGCGGCGATCCGCCTCGATCCGGACCGTGTTGAGGCCCATATCGGGCTGGGCATTTTGTTGGGGATGTCGAGGCGGGTCTTCGAGGCCGAGAAGGCCTTGCGCCGGGCGGCGGAACTCGACCCCGACTCCCCCGAGGCCCGTTTCAACCTATGCGTCCTCTACCGCCAGCTGGGACGGCAGGAGGAATTCAACCAGGAGTACACCATCCTGCAAAAACTCTCTCCCCGGCTTGCCGCCAAGTTGATAGAATAAACTCAGGGGTGTCATCCCGAGTTTTGGTCTGGCAACTCCCTCAGGGTCCGGGCTATGATATCTCACGATTGTCTGGACCCGAGGCGTCATCCCGGACTATAATACAGAGATCCGATCTTTATCTGAAGGGGGGGACGGTAAGCAGTAATCGGTAAGCAGCAAGCAGTAATCGGTGATCGGCGGTTGTTTCCAAGATTAGTGAAGATCCGTAAAGATCTGCGGTTAAAAAAGGGTCCGAGGCGGGGGATCTGTCAGAGTAATCCGTGGTTAAAAAAGGGAGAGTCAAATGGCTGATCGATTCGATGAAGTAATGGGAGAGATTC
>CAYXKT010000194.1:0-3112 GCA_964465735.1 uncultured bacterium | reverse complement strand
CAAAAGATTGGTGCAGTTCGCCGCATAGAATCGCTCAATTTAGGTCTTAATAAAGTGGCGGAGGATGGGGGTTATGGGGCCAAGCCTATCCGGCCATCACTTTAATACTTTATCACTCTTCTTTTGTTGAGTCCGCCATCTTTTAAACCATCTAACTTCCCGACAGACAGAAGACAAGTCAATCCAAATCCGCTGAATGCTTCCACCAAAGCCGGATGGGCGGTAGTGGGGATGGCGCGGCTTTGAGCCTTTAGACAGTTCCAAGTGTGCTATACTACTACGACCGCCGCCTCAGTCAAGAGTTTTAGTTCTTTCCCCGGCCCGGATCCTGCGGACCAACTCCCGGGGGATGGACCAGAGGTTGAGCGGACTGACCAGGTAGAGGCCATCGATCTCCGCCTTGATCTCCTCAATCAACTCGGTGGCGATCTCCAGGCCGACCCGCCGCCGGTCGGCCCGGTCGCCGGCGGCCGCCAGCCTGCTCTTGACTTGCTCCGGAATGATTATCCCGGGGACCTCGTTGGCCATAAACTCGGCGTTGGCCGGCGAGATCAAGGGGTAAATGCCGATAAATATCATCACCTCGATCCCGGAACAGGCCGCGACCACTTCCCGCGCCCGGTCGGCGGAAAAGACGGGCTGAGTCATCACAAACCGGGCACCGGCCGCCACCTTCTTACGGAGCTTGGCAACTTCGGAGTCAAGGTTGACCGCGTTGGAGTTAAAAGCCACCCCGATCGAGAGATCGGTCGGACGTGCCAACGAGCGCCCGGAGAGAAGATGCCCCCGGTTAAGCTGGTCGGCCAGACCGGCCAGATGGATACTGTTGATGGCAAAGACCCCCCGACTCTCGGTACCATCCCCCTTCCCCACCGGATCACCGGTCACCGCCAGAACCGCTTTCAGATCACTGACTGCCGCCCCCAGAAGAAGCGACTGGAGACCGAGAACGCTGTGATCCCGGGTGGTCAGATGGGGGATAACCTGGATCCCGGCCCGGCGGCGGACCTCGGCCCCGGCAGAGATCGATCCCACCCGGAGGGAGGCCAGGGGGTTCTCGGCCATCGAGACCGCGTCCGCCCCGGCATTCTTGACTGCCATCGCTCCCTCAATCACCCGGTCCATCGAGGGCGATGCCGGGGGATCAATCTCCACGATGATCGGGAGACGGTCTCGCCGAAGACCGGAGAGAAAACCTCCTTCAACCGAGAGTCGCAGCGGCGATCGTCGGGATTGTGTTGGGACCACACGGGACCGGGACCGGCCGGCCGACGGAACCCGGTCATCAAGCGCCCGGCGCAAGGCCCGGATATGGCGGGGAGTGGTCCCGCAACAACCACCGATCAGCCGAGCGCCGAGAGGGATGAATTCAAGGGTTTTACGGGCAAAATAATCCGGACCCGCGGGATAGATGATCCGGCCCTGGACCAGTTCCGGAACCCCGGCATTGGCAAAAGCGGAAAGCACCGCCCCCTTCACCTGGGCCGCCCCTTCCAAAACATCCCGGACCGAGGCAAACCCCCCGCCACAGTTGCTGCCGAAGACAGCGGCGCCGCCGTCCAAGGCCCGCTGACAGTACTCCTCAGCGGTTACCCCGAAGATCGTTACCCCCCGATGGGAATGGGCCATCTGGGCAACCACCGGCAACGGTAATACCTCCCGGGCCGCCTGAAGTGCGAGGGAGAGGTTCTCCCACTCCTCGAAAGTCTCCAGAATAATCAGGTCAACCCCGCCCTCGGCCAGGGCTGAGATCTGCTCTCGGTAAGCGTCCAGCAGCTTCTCGGCGGCGTCACCGCCGGCGGTGAGCGGTTCACGGCCGGGGGCAGGGATCATCCCGACCGACCCGCCGACCAGCACCTCTCCTCCCGCAGCCTCCCGGGCCAGTTTTGCGGCCGCCCGGTTGATCTTCGCCGCCTGGCGGCCGTACCCGGCCGAACGGAGCCGGAAGCGATTGGCCCCGAATGTATTGGTCTCGATCAGATCGGCCCCGGCAGCGACATATTCCTGGTGGACCGCCCGGACCATTGCCGGATCGGTCAGACAGAGAGCTTCAAAGTTCTGACCGGGACCGACCCCTCGGCTGAGAAGGTAGGTCCCCATCGCCCCGTCCCCGACCAGGACCCGGGTCCTAATCTCTTCTATAAAATTCATATCCTCATTGGTTGGTTATTCCCCCTGAAAGAAAGGCTAAGGATGTCTCAGTCCTCCAGGGGGATCAGACGGGAGGAGTCAAACGCGGCGGTGATTTCCCGGGCCGGGATATTGAAGTCTTCCAGCAAGGCGGTATAGGGGTAAAGAGCAATCTTCTGCTCATACCGGTCGCCCAGGGCCAGAACCAGGTAAGCAGCCCCTTCCCGCAGAGGGAATAATAAGGAGAAGACCGTGCCGCCCTTGAAAGTCCGGCCACTAATTCGGGACATCGGGTTGCGGTCAGGATCGATATATGCCACCGTCCCCTCCCCCAACAGATGTTTGCCGGCATCGTAATATCGCAGAACCCATCCCAGGTCCGCCACCCAGCCGACAACATCCAGGAAGAAGGTCGCCTCCAGCATCTCCTCCTCGGAGATGGATCCCTCAACCGGACTGGAGACAATCCGGATTCTTCGGAAGGAAACTACATCCCGCCCCTCTGCCGGCGAAGTGGGAATGAAGAGCATCGCCCCCAGAAAAACCGCCGAGATCATCAAATGGGTTTTCATATTCATTCCTCCCAAAAACAGGTTTCGTTCCGGAAAAACAATAACCCCAGATAACATAGAGAATATTGGAATAGAAGGGGTTAAGTAAAGTGACTCTTTTTCCCTCAATGTTCTCTTAAAATACCGATTGGTCCTCTTTGGCCGGGCAAAACAGTCTTGCTCCAGTCAAAGTCATCGGCTGATGCTTGCTCATACCCTCTTTCGAATAACCCCGGTCCTCAACTCTTAGTCACTATGAGGGCACGAGATCCGATTTTTTCCGTTAAATGCGGATATATAATCCGCTCATTTCTCATCAGAACTTTAGTTTTTAGAATTCACCAAGAAAGCTGAAAGACTTGATCTTAACCTAAACTGAGCGATTCTATGCGGCGAACTGCACCAATCTTTTGAGTCCGAACGGATATTGA
>CAYXKT010000193.1:0-3340 GCA_964465735.1 uncultured bacterium | reverse complement strand
AGGTTAAATTCTCTCACCGCGCCACCGCGGCGGAGCGGGGAAACATCTTCTTGGCGGAAGGAAATTACTCCGTTCTCAGAGTTAACTATATAGGGCCTGTCCCGAAATCCGTAAAAACAGGTCATTACGAGGAGGAACGACAAAGCAATCTGTTTGTTTTAGGATGAGTTTGCTTCGTCATTCCGTTCCCCGCAAAGACCAAGGGGATGTGATTGGAGGCTTCCGTTCAGACACTATATACCACATCGGCCTTTTTCCGCCAGATGCACTTTATCTCAATTGCCTTGGAAGTGACAGTACCCGGTGGTGGGGAGGGGGTGGATAACGCCGGCCCGATCAATCAGCTCCCGGCGACCGGGGTCGGCGACGATCCGTCCAATCGGGGTCAGAGAAGTTTCGAGGGCGGCCGGCAACTCCCGGCAGAGTTCCTCCGCCGCGGCCGGGCAGAGAGAGAGGAGGAGTTCAAACTCCTCCCCCTTCCCGGCGGCCCGGATCACCGCCGCCGTCCCCTGTCGGCGGATGGTCTCGGCCACCGGGAGCGAAGTCTCCCCGATCACCGCCCCCACCCCGCCGGCCCGGCAGAGATGAGCAAGATCGGCAAAGAGGCCGTCGCTGATATCGATCATTGCCGTGGGCGGGGAATACTCTCCAAGAAAACGGGCTTCCCGGATCCGGGGGGTAAAATTGAGATGTTTGGTCCGCGGTGAATCCCCCAGATTTCCGGTCACACAGATCACGTCCCCCGGGCGTCCACCGGAGCGAAAGACGCAACGGGTCTTCTCCACCTCCCCAACCACGGTGACTGAGATCACAACCCCGCCCGGGGAGCGGAAGGTATCGCCACCAACCACAGAGAGAGAAAACTCATCGGCCAATTCGGCCAGACCCCGGTAAATCTCCCGAGGATAACGGAGCGTCGTCCCTTCCGGCAGACCGAGGCTGACGACCGCCCAGAGAGGGAACCCTCCCATTGCCGCGATATCGGAGAGATTGACAGCCAGGGCTTTGCGACCCACCCGGCGAGGGGCGGAGCGAGAGAGAAAGTGGACGGACTCGACGATCGAATCGGTGGCCAGCAGCAGATAGTTCCCTCTTTTCCGCCCGTCCAGCACCGCCGCGTCGTCCCCGATCCCCTTAACCACCCCCTCTTTTTCCGGAAGCAGCCCGGCCAGGGATTTGATCAACCCGAACTCGCCGATTTCCTCGATTCTCATTATCCACTCCAGAAGTAATTGATTTCTTTTTTCCCCTGGAGATTATAGTATGGGGAGCAGAGTAAAACCCAGCATTTTATCCCGGTCCGCGGCCGGACCCTCTGGCTGGGCCACTTTTTACGGAGACTACCGATGCCGTTTAAATTCAGCGAACGAGATATACCCGGGGTCAGGGTGATCGAGTACCAGAAATTTGATGATCCCCGGGGGTTCTTTATGGAGACTTTCCGAGAAAAGGAATTCTCCGAACAGGGGATCGATCTCCCTTTCGTCCAGGACAACTTCTCCCACTCCATCCGGGGAGTACTCAGAGGACTGCATTACCAGAAAGATCCCTGCGCCCAGGGGAAGCTGGTCCTGGTTCTTCGGGGTGCGGTCTTCGATGTCGGGGTGGATATCCGGAAGGGTTCCCCGACTTACGGCGGTTGGATCGGGGAAGTTCTCTCGGCGGAAAACAGAAATATGCTCTATCTTCCCCCGGGGTTGGCCCACGGTTTCTGTGTTCTCAGCGATGAAGCAGATTTCTTCTACAAAGTCACCGCCGATTACAACCCCGAACTCGATCGGGGAATAATCTGGAACGACCCGGAAATCGGCATCCGCTGGCCAACCACCACCCCGCTCCTCTCAAAGAAGGATCGGGGTCTGCCTCCTCTCTTTCAAGCCGAGAATAATTATCTCTATTAACCGCCGGATCCGGCGGTTTTATTCCCCCGCGGCAAACTGCCCAAGACTCTTCTCGAAGGGAGGGTAGATCAATCCCCGCTCAGTGATAAAGGCGGTGATCAGCTCGTGGGGGGTGACATCGAAGGCCGGAGAGCAGGTCTTGATTCCTTCCGGAGCCAGACGCTTACCCCCGATAACCGTAATCTCCTCCCCTCCCCGCTCCTCGATCGGGATCTCCTCGCCGCTGGCCAGGTTGAGATCAAGAGTGGAGGAAGGCCAGGCCATATAGAAAGGAATCGAGTGGGCCCGGGCCGCTAACGCCACCCCGTAAGTCCCGATCTTGTTGGCTCCATCGCCATTGGCGGCGATCCGGTCGGCCCCGGTAATCACCAGATCGATCTTTCCCTTCTTCATCAACCAGGGGGCCATATTATCGCAGATCAGAGTAACGTCCACCCCTTCCCGCTGGAGTTCCCAGGCGGTCAGACGAGCACCCTGGAGCAGCGGACGGGTCTCGTCGGCAAAGACCTTAAATCGCTTGCCCCGCTCCCAGGCGACATAGATCGAGGCCAACGCCGAACCAAAACCAGCGGTGGCCAGACTCCCGGCGTTGCAGTGGGTCAGAACGCCGGAACCATCCGGGATCAGTTCCGCTCCGGCCTCCCCCAGCGCCCGGCCCATCGTCAGATCCTCGGCCAAAATGGCCCGGGCCTCAGCGAGAAGGATCTCTTTAAACTCTCCAACCGACCGGTTCCGGTTCTCTCGACCGACGGCTTTCATCCGATTCAGGGCCCAGAAGAGGTTGACCGCGGTCGGGCGGGATGTAGCAAGGTAATCCGCGGCAGTGTCCAGCTCCAGAATCAGACCTTCGGTATTATCGGTGCGGGAAAGATTGATCTCTACTGCCAGCGCACCCGCGGCCGCGACCCCGATCGCCGGCGCCCCCCGGACCCTCAGCTTCCGGATCGCCTCCCACATCTCCTCTTTGCGGGTGATATCCTTGAGGAGATACTGGCCCGGGAGAAGGGTCTGGTCGATAATCCGAACCACGCCGTCGTTGATTTCTACTGTCGGGATAGCCATAGTTTTTCTCCTTCTTTAGTTTCGCCCACGATCGCAATATTAGTTGATGGGTGTCTGAACAAAAACCCCGCGAGCCAGATCATTGCGAGAAGGGACGATGAAGCAATCTGTTTATTCTGTAATGCTTCGTCACTTCGTTCCTCGCCATAACAAATTCCATTGATTTGAGGTTCTCGTTCAGACACTGATTATACTCCTGATGATATTCTTCCGAGCTGACTGCTCAGATTATCCGGCTGAAGATCGGTCGCGTTTCATTTTCAATGAGACTGGCGTTTCACCTTAATGAGACTCACGCCTCACTCTCTCAAAAGATATGTCAATATATTAAACCTAAGTTGAGCGATTATTGCGGATGAAATGTGCTAAGATTTTGC
>CAYXKT010000192.1:0-3415 GCA_964465735.1 uncultured bacterium | reverse complement strand
ATCTCCTGACCACTATACTTACTGAGATTCTGACCAATAACGCCAGCGCGGTTTTAGTCTCCGGCCTGGCGATCGGGATCGCTCAGTCTCTCGGGATCAGCCCTCGGCCCTTTATCGTGGCGGTGGCCCTGGCCGCCAGCGCCAGCTTCGCCACCCCGATCGGCTATCAGACCAATGTCTATGTTTACGGGGTGGGTGGTTACCGGTTTCTCGACTTTGTCCGGGTTGGGGCTCCCCTGAAGCTGCTCTTTTTTATCGGGGCGATGATTTTGATACCGTTAATCTGGGGTTTCTGATCAGGACTGGAGAGGGTGGGGGCGAAGAATTATCGGCTATCCATACCTTGCTTTCAGTCTTAAGCTTGGCCGCGATCGAGATCGCTGTCCTGCGGGTATTTGTTCTCCTTTTTGCCTTCAGCTGCACCGGCTGAGTCCTGTCGGCTGCCCTTCTGTCCTCCCCGAGGGGAAAACGAATCTATCCCACCTTTTTCACCGCGGCTGAAGGTTCGGCTGTCCGGGCCCACAAGGGGGTTGGCCATTTCCCGCCGGCTGGCCGAGATGTCCAGAGGGGAGAAAAAAGTTTTAGAAGCCTCTGGTCGGGTGCTACAATGAAGTATTTAGGGAAATCAGGTCAGGATATACCGATGAATGATTTGTCGCGGGATATGATCAATCACGCCGAAGAACTGATCGGCCGGAAGGACTGGAACGGGCTCAAGAATTATCTGCTCCGGATGGAGCCGCCGGATGGGGCCGACCTTTTGGAGGGTCTGGGCCCGGAGAACGCCCTTTTGGTATTTCGGCTCCTTCCCTCGGACCAGGCCGGAGAGATCTTCTCTGAGCTGGAGCCGCCCGCGCAGGAGGATCTAATCCGGAAGATGGCTGATAGCCGGGTCCGGGCGGTGATCCTCGGCCTCTCGCCCGATGAACGGACCGAGTTTTTCGAGGACCTGCCGAGTAATCTGGTCCGCAAACTGGTCTACCTCCTTCCCGACGAGGAACGCAAGGAGGCCCTGAAGCTGCTCGGCTATCCGGAGGAGAGCGTCGGCCGGCTGATGACCCCGGACTATGTCGCCATCCGCCCCGACTGGACGGTGAAAGAGGCCTTCCGGCACCTGCGGGTGTTCGGCTCCGATGCCGAGACCCTGAATATGGTTTATGTCATCGACGACTCCGGCCGGCTGATTGACGACATTCCGATCCGGCGGCTGATCCTCGCCGACCCGGAGGAGCGGGTGGAGAAATTGCAAGATCGAAGTTTTATCTCCCTCGCCGCCGATGTTGACCAGGAAGAAGCAGTAAGGCTGATGGAGCGCTATGACCTGGTCGCCCTGCCGGTGGTGGATCGGAGCGGGGCCTTGCTCGGGATCGTCACCATTGACGACGCGCTCGAGGTGGCCCAGGAGGAGTTCACCGAAGATATCGAGAAACGCGCGGCGATCAGTCCCCTGGGACTGAACTATTCCCACGCCTCTTCCGGTATGCTCTTCCGTAAGCGGATCGTCTGGTTAATGGTTCTGGCCCTGACCGGGCTCTTCTCGGCCGGCGTGATCTCAGCCTTTGAGGAGACACTCTCCCGCTGGATCGCGCTGGCCTTTTTTATCCCGATCCTGATCGGGACCGGGGGGAATACCGGCTCGCAGTCGGCGACCCTGATCATCCGGGCTCTGGCCCTGGGCGAACTGACCCTGGAGAAATGGTGGGCGGTGGTGAAGAAAGAGTTGTGGGTGGGGATATTCCTTGGCCTGACCCTAAGTGGTCTGGTCTGTATCTTCGGCACTCTCTGGAAGGGGGGGGCGGCGATGGGGTTGATTATCGGGTTGGCGATGCTGGCGGTCGTGATCTGGTCTAACCTGGTCGGGTCCGTCCTTCCGATCGTCCTTTTCCGCCTCCGGCTCGACCCGGCGGTAGTCTCCAGCCCCCTGCTCACGACCACGATCGACGTTACAGGTCTGGCGATCTACTTCCTAATCGCCAAAACAGTCATCAGAATTTCTTCCTCCGTTTAACCGAGTTTAACTGAATATCCCCCTGGCAATGACCGCGAATGTGGAAAATCTGATCATCCGACGGGATTGGAGCGGGCTCAAGGACTGCCTGCTCCAGATGGAGTCTCCGGATGCCGCTGACCTCCTGGAGCGACTGGGGCCGGAGAACGCCCTGCTTGTCTTCCGCCTTCTCCCTCCGGAACAGGCCGGGAATGTCTTTGCCGAACTGGAACCGCCCGCCCGGGAGGAACTGATCGGGAAGATGACCGACCATCGGGCCCGGGCGTTGATTCTCAAACTTCCTCCCGACGAGCGGACCGAGTTGTTCGAGGACCTTCCCGGTTTCCTGGTCCGCAAGCTGGTCCGCCTCCTTCCCGAAGAGGATCGCAAAGAGGCGCTGGAGCTGCTCGGCTACCCGGAGGAGAGCGTTGGCCGGCTGATGACCCCGGACTACGTCACCCTCCGCCCCGGGTGGACGGTGGAAGAGGCCTTCGGCCACCTGCGACGGTTCGGTTCCGATGCCGAGACCCTGAATGTGCTTTACGTCATCGATGACTCCGGCCGGCTGATTGACGATATCCCGATCCGGCGGTTGATATTGGCCGACCCGGAGGAACAGGTGGAGAGTTTGATGGATCGGACCTTCATCTTCATCGACGCCATTGCCGACCAGGAAGAGGCGGTGAGGCTGATGGAGCGCTACGATCTGGTAGCGCTGCCGGTGGTGGATCGCGGGGGGAATCTGCTGGGGATTGTCACTATCGACGACGCCCTGGAGGTGGTCTGGGCGGAGTTGACTGAAGATTACGAAAAGCGGGCTGCGATTGCCCCGTTACGGCTCAACTATGCCGATGCCGGCCCCGGTCTGCTCTATCGGAAGCGGATCGGCTGGCTCCTGCTCCTCGGTCTGGCCGGTTTCCTCTCCGCCGGCGTGATCTCGTTCTTTGAAGAGACGCTTGCCCGCTGGATATCCCTCGCCTTTTTTATCCCGATTTTGATCGATAGCGGGGGGAATACCGGCTCGCAGTCGGCTACCCTGATTGTCCGAGCCCTGGCCCTGGGCGACCTGACCCTGGAGAAATGGTGGTCGGTGCTGAAGAAGGAGTTCCGGGTAGGGTTACTCCTCGGAGGGGCCTTGGGGGGGCTGATCGCGTTCTCCGGTCTGTTCTGGCCCGGAGGAGATAGGCTGGGGTTAATTGTCGGAATCTCGATGTTTTTCATCGTGAACTGGGCCAACCTGGTGGGAAGTATCCTCCCGATCCTTCTCTTCCGGCTCCGGCTCGACCCGGCAGTGATCTCCAGTCCTCTGATCACCACTTTAGTAGATGCCAGCGGCCTGCTGATCTATTTTACTGTCGCCAGTTTGTTTTTAGCCTAAGTTGAGCGATTATTGTGGATGAAATGTGCTAAGATTTTGCTGGCCGACGG
>CAYXKT010000191.1:0-3448 GCA_964465735.1 uncultured bacterium | reverse complement strand
CGTTCGGACGCAAAAAATTGGTGCAGTTCGCCGCATAGAATCGCTCAATTTAGGTGACAGTACCATCAGAAAGTTAATACCTGGTCGCTTCCGGTAACCCACTTGGCCAATTCCTCCATCGTCGCCCGAGCGGCGCCGACGAAATACGGGTGGTTTTTGTGAATACCGCAGCGGGCCATACAGGTTCCGCAAACCTTGACCATAGCCCCGGCGGCAATCAGATCCTTGAGTATTTCCGAGAGGTCCTGATCGTAGCTCTCCGGAGGGCGGCAGACATCGCGGGCCAGGTCAACAGAGTCGTTCATCAGAAAAATCCTCACCTCCTGCTCAGCTTCCAGCAGTTTCCCGGCCAGACGCAGTCCATTCCAGGTCACGTCGCTCCCGTCATAAGGTTCGCGGTTAAAGATGATCAGGATCTTCATAATGCCTGATTCTCCGTGCCCAAACCTTTCTTGATCTTCTCGATGATCTCCCGCAGAGCCCGGGCGGCTTCGGCCTCGGGGTAGAGATTGACGAAGGGCTTGCCCTCATCGCCGCTGGTGACCATCCGGGGATCGAGCGGAATCCTCCCCAGGAAGGGAATCCCCAACTCTTCAGTCGCCTGCTCTCCACCCCCGGATTTGAAAATCTCGATCTTTTCGCCGCAGTAAGGGCAGGAAAAACCGCTCATATTCTCGACCAGACCAACCACCGGCACTTTGATCTGTCGGGTGAAATCCACGCACTTGCGTCCATCGAGCAGGGCCACCTTCTGGGGCGTGGTAACGATGATCGCCCCTTCCAGGTCCGGGATCAGCTGGGCCACGGAGAGCGGCTCATCCCCGGTCCCCGGGGGTAGATCGACAATCAGGAAGTCGAGATCTCCCCACTGAAAATCGCTCAAGAACTGCTTGATCACCGCCATCTTCAGCGGACCGCGCCAGATCACCGCCTGGCCGGGCTCCAGGAGGAAGGCCATCGAAAGGACCTGGAGACGGGGACCGACCTCCACCGGCTTGATCTCTCCCGGTTGGCCGGGGGTGATTTTCCCGCCCTCCCCGCCAAGCATCAGCGCGGTATTGGGTCCGTGGATGTCCGCGTCGAGGAGTCCGACTTGGAAGCCATCCGCCGCCAGGGCAGCAGCCAGGTTGACAGCCACAGTGGTTTTGCCCACCCCACCCTTACCGCTGATCACCATAAATTTCCGCTTGATCCGGGAAAGATTCTCTCGGATCCTCAACCTCTGCTCATATTGTTCAGGGCTCTCTCCACTCTGCCGGTGGCTGTCCAGATCGTTTGGCTGGTCTTTCTTCATTAGATTCTCCGGGTTATACCGCATCTCGAACTTTTTGATAGATATCCGCAATCAGCCCCTTCAGCTTCGCATCTCCCAACTCCACAGCCGGTTTCCCGGCCAGGGCCGCCTGCCGGAAGAGCTGATTAAAGGGAATTCTCCCGGCGATCTCCAGGTCCTGGGCCGAGCAATAGCGCTCAGTCTCCTGAAGTAATGACCGGTCGAGATCGCAGCGGTTAATCACGATCCGGGTCGGCATTCCGAAGAAACGCAGGAGCTGATGGATCCGCTGAAAGTCGTGAAAGGCGCCCTTCCCGGGTTCGGTCACCACCAGGGCGAGGTCGCAACCGGTCAGGCTGGCGATGACCTGGCAGCCGATCCCAGGGGATCCGTCGATCAGGAGCAGGGAGTCGCTTTGACGCAACGCCTCCTCCTCCCCCCGGCCACGCAACGCGGTAATCAAGCCGCCAAAGCCGGGCTGACCGGGTTCGAGCTCCGCGGAGAACAGTTTTCCGTAGGAGGTATCGCGCTCGTAAATAGTCCCGCCTTCCCGCTTCGCCATCTTCACCGCGTCTTCTGGGCAGGCCAACTGGCAGACTCCGCAGCCGACGCAGAGGAAGGGGTCAACCTCCAGGCCGGTAATTGCTCCAAACCGGCAGGACTCCTCGCAGCCCACCCGATCAGTAACCCGGGAGCGCTCGATCACCGCCAGTTCGGGGCCGGAGAAAGAAGAGGAACCAACCGTCTCCCCGCCGAGCAGAAGGTGGAGGTTGGCGGCATCGACGTCACAGTCAACCATCACCGGGTCCCCACCCCGGGCTTTTTCCAGGGCGGCGAAGCAGGCCGCGATACTGGTCTTCCCGGTTCCACCCTTACCGCTGATAATCACCAGTTGTTTCATCGTCTTTTAACCGTCTCCCAGAGTTCCCTTAAACGCGGGGTCCATTCAAGATCAAAGTCGGAAAGTGTCCGTCCCCGGGCAGCGGCAGTGGCTAACTTGCGGTCAAAGGGGATCTCGGCCAGGATAGGGATGTTCTCTTCCCGGCACCAGTTTCGGATCCCGTCGTAGCCGCTGCCGGAACGGTTAATGACCACCCCGCCGGGGATATTGAGAAGATCGAGGAGTTTCTTGTTTGCCCGCAAGTCGTGCAGACCGAACGGAGTCGGCTCAGTCACCAGCAGGCAGAAGTCGCTTCCCCGGATGGCCTCCAGGGCCGGGCGTCCGCTTCCCGGCGGGCAGTCGATTATGGTATCCCGACCTCTTTCCAGGCGGTCTTTGGCCGCCCGGATCACCTCGGTCGTCCGCTGGGAGCCGATATTGAGCTCCCCGGATATAAACGTAATACCGGAACGTCCGACAGACTGCTTCACCACCCCGACCGGGAAATCAACCGGCTTGAGGGATCCATCGGAACAGAGGAGAAAACATCCGCCGCACCCGACGCAGAGCTCCGGAAAGACCAGCATCTTTTCCCCGACCACGGCCAGGGCCCCGTAGCGGCAGAATTCAGCCGCCGCGGGGCAGACCTCGCCCTTCCATTTCCGGAATTGAGGCACCGGGATGGAGATCTTCTCCACCTTACGGATCCGGGGGTGAAGAAAAAAATGTCCATTAGGTTCCTCGACATCACAGTCGAGAAATTGGATAGGCGCGTTGGCCAGGGTGAGGCTGGTGGCGACCAGAGTCTTCCCGATCCCCCCTTTTCCCCCGGCCACAGAAAGTATCACCGGCCGCCCCCCATCCCGTCGTGAGCGGGTACATTAGCCGAAGATGTCTGACTCAGTTTTCCCGCCAGGAAGTCTTTCACCGCCTCCTCCACGGTCCCCGAGGCCCCGATATAAACTTTCACCCCGGCAGCGGCAAGCACCCGGGCGGCATTGGGACCGACATTTCCGGTAATCATCGTCGGAGCGCCGAGAGAAGCGACAAACTGTCCGGCCTGGATACCGGCGCCTCCCATCGCCATCCGTGACTCATTCGAGTGGGCTTTGGCTTCCATTGACTCCGTCTCCACCACGACAAAATAAGGACATCTTCCAAACCTCGGATCAACACCCGAGGTCAGTTCGGGTCCGGTTGAGGATACCACTATCTTCATAGACTTCTTCTCCTGTTTAATCCTAAGTTGAGCGATTATTGCGGATGAAACGTGCTAAGATTTTGCCGGCCGACGG
>CAYXKT010000190.1:0-3456 GCA_964465735.1 uncultured bacterium | reverse complement strand
CCGTCGGCCGGCAAAATCTTAGCACGTTTCATCCGCAATAATCGCTCAACTCAGGCTTCAATCTTCTGCCTGATTACCTGGGCAGTTACCCTGATTGAATATTGGATATTCAGTTTAACCAAGCCGCCTCAGGCCAAGGCCGGACCTTCCCCCGCCAGCTGCCCGCAGGCAGCCCTGATCCCGTCTCCAAAACGGAATCTTCGAGTAACCGCGATCCGGGCTTCTTCCAGGACCCGGACAAACTCCCGGACCGCCGATTCCTCGGGGGGAAGGTATTTTCCGGTTTGGTTGTAAACGATCAGGTTGACAAAGAAAAGCCGGGGAAAATATTCCCGCAGACAAGCGGCCAGCTGGACGGCCTGATCCGGGGAGTCATTAACCCCGGCCAGCAGCAGATACTCAATCATCAGCCGCCGGCCGGTCTTCTCGATATACCTGGCCGCGGCCGGCAGGACAGCTTCAATCGGGTAGGTCCGGTTGATCGGCATCAGTCGGGAACGGAGCTGGTTATCGGGGGCGTGGAGGGAGAGGGAGAGGTTGAACTGGAGCCCCTCCCCGCCCAGTCGGTCGATCCCCTCGACGATCCCCGCCGTCGAGATCGAGATCCGTCGGGCCCCGATCTCCAGACCCGCCGGGTCGTTGAAAATCCGGATTGCTTGCAGAACCGGGGCGTAATTGAGCAGGGGCTCCCCCATCCCCATAAAGACCACGTTACTGACCCGCTCGGAACTCTCCCTGAGAAACCGGCTCCAGAAAAGAACCTGGGAGACGATCTCACCCTGGGTCAGATTCCGGGTATAACCCTGAGCCCCGGTCAGGCAGAAATCGCAGCCCAACGGACAGCCAACCTGAGAGGAGACGCAGACTGTGTTCCGCTGGCCCCGGTGCCGCATCAGGACCGTCTCGATCGTCTCTCCGTCGGCCAACGTGAGCGCCGCCTTGGCCGTTCCCCCATCCGAGCTCTGAGATATCTGGTGCGGGATCATTAGTGGGACCTCCCGGTCCAGAAGCGCCCGCAACTCCAAAGGGAGATCGCTCGCTTCTTCCCAGGAAGAAACCAGCCTCCGAAATACCGCCGCCCGGGCCTGCCGTCCCCGATAGGCCGGATGGGCGATCAAAATTTCCTCCATTCTCTCTATGTTCAAGGTCCTCAGTCCTCCAGTTCTGCCGGTCTTCTCAACTGCTTGGTCTCGCTGCGTTTCTTCTTCTCCTCCAATCGACGCCGACGAGCTGCCAGCGAAGGCCGGGTCTTTTTCCGGGGCCGGGGCGGGCGGGCGGCCCGCCGGAGTAATCCCTCCAACCGACGGCGGGCGTCGCGTCGGTTGGAGAACTGGGTCCGGTAGCGGGAGGCCTCAATGATCAGCACCCCCTCCCGGGAAAGCCGCTGTCCGGCCAGACGGGCCAGCCGTTCCCGGACCGGTTCCGGGAGCGAGGGGGAATTTTTGACATCGAACCGGAGCTGGACCGCGCTGGAGGTTTTATTGACCTTCTGCCCACCCGGACCAGTCGATCGGATAAACTCCTCCACCAGCTCGCTCTCGGAGATGGAGATTTTACTGGTGATCCGGATCATAACACGACCATAGCCGGGACAGGCGACAATTAGACAATCTCGACCGGCTGGAGTTATCTCAATTTCCTCATCAATCGGGACCGGATCAATCAGGCTGACCAAGAATCAGGGAGCAAAAAAAGTTATCGGTCGGAAGAACTCTACTGAGTGAGAATCTCCACCCCTTGCTCCGTCACCCGGACGGTATGCTCCCATTGGGCGGAGAGTGAGCCGTCTCGGGTCACCGCCGTCCAGCCATTGTCAAGAAGACGGGACTTATGGGTCCCGATGTTGATCATCGGCTCGATGGTGAAGACCATATTGGCCTCAATCCGCGGCCCCTGCCCCCTCTTGCCGTAATGAAAGACGGCCGGCTCCTCGTGGAACCCCCGCCCAATCCCGTGTCCGGTATAGTCACGGACCACCGAGAACCCGAGACCTTCGGCGTATTCCTGGATCGCGGAGCCGATATCCCCAAAGTGACGGCCCACCCTGACCACCCCAATCCCTCGGTTGAGGCATTCCCGGGTGGCCTCGACCAGATGTCGGGCTTTTGGGCTTACCTCCCCGATCATAAACATCCTCGAGGCATCGCCGTGGAAACCGTCGAGAATCGAGGTGACATCGACATTGATGATATCCCCTTCCTGAAGAACAGTCCCATCGGGGATTCCGTGGCAGATCTGCTCGTTGACAGAGGTACAGATTGACCGGGGGAAACCGTGGTACCCGAGCGGCGCCGGGACCGCGCCGGAGGCAATCGTCTCCTCGTGGACCCAGCTATCAATTTCGGAGGTAGTGACTCCGGCCCGGATCCGGTCAGCCACCAGATCGAGAAGCCGAGCCGTCAGTCGGCCGGCGGCCCGGACCCCCTCGATCTCATCATCGGTTTTGATCAAGATCCCCTCCCGGCTCGACCGTCCAGCGGGCGGAGGCGAGCTCCGGTCCAGGTCGGAGGAAAGATGACATTTCTTGTATTTTTTTCCACTGCCGCACCAGCAGGGATCGTTGCGTCCAATTTTCATAGACCTAAATTAGGGAAAGTTAATTATACCTAAGTTGAGCGATTATTGCGGATGAAATGCGCTAAGATTTTGCCGGCCGACGGGTTGCGAAAACCGCAGCCATATCCAGGAGATATGGCGAGGATTTTCAATATCCGTTCGGACGCAAAAGATTGGTGCAGTTCGCCGCATAGAATCGCTCAATTTAGGTTATAGTTGGAGAGAAGGCCGGATCTCTGACTCCCGGCCCCCCGGTTTTTCGGGGTTTTATTGCATCAGGCCGGACAGGTGGTCATCACCCCCCCCAGGTGTCTCCAAAGATAGCAGTCAGCAGCAGGAAGGCGCCGATCAGGACACCGACAAAACAGATAAACCGGACAAAGAGATCATTGCGCTCAATCAGCAGCCTCTTGAGGATCTGAGACGACCATTCCGGGTGCATAACCAAGACCCCGGAAAGAAGCAGAAGGAGACCGATCAGGAAACTCATAACCTGATAGACTGGAATCACGCTGAAGATAGTCACCAGGGCCGAGTAAAGAACCCAGAGTCCTACCAGAGCAAGGATGACATAAATCGCCCTGATCCAGCCCGGTTTCAAGCCGGCCATCATCCCGGCCAGGCTTTTCGTCTTCTTCGGGTTGATCACCCCGTAAAGCCGAGTAACCACCACCAGGCCACCGATAATGCCGATAACAATTCTCAGCGATTCCGCTGAAATATACATAACCCACCTCCTGTGCAACAGGTCTATTCCATCAGAGACAATCAGCCACAGAGGACTGAGAGTAAATGAGAATAAAATAACTCAGGCAAAATAACCCTTTCTTTCCCCAATATACTTCTTACCTAAGTTGAGCGATTATTGCGGATGAAATGTGCTAAGATTTTGCTGGCCGA
>CAYXKT010000189.1:0-3463 GCA_964465735.1 uncultured bacterium | reverse complement strand
AACGGCGTTTAACATCAGAGCCCGGGTTGCGACCCCGGGATAAAAGACGCCGCCATCAACTCTTAGCAGCAATCCAACGGAGTGGCAGATCATAATCCGAGACAGTATTTCCTTTGGGAACCAGGGTAATTTTAGTAGCGCAATTTACACATTATGTCAGATACCAGTCTCATCTACTATGAGACGCGACATTACTATATCTTGTGCTAAAACAGCAAACGCTAGGTTACCATAATGACGCTCAGTTTGTTCTGTTTTCTTGGTCTATCTTCGATCCCGATAGTGCCCCCAACTTCAAGTTCTATCCGACGATCATCGTAACCGAAAAACCCCGACAGCCGCGACAAGCTTCGCGCAAACATCCGCTCCAATCGTCGCTCTCTGATCGAGAGGCTGTTTATTATCCCCATTTCGCCCGCGAATATATGCGGATGGATAAGAGTATTTCAGCCCCACTGAATTGCCCTATCCGCAACAATTTAGCTCTATAAAAATCCCTGCTGTTCTATAAGCCGACAACTGTCGTTGCGAGGAAGGCCGAAAGCCTTCGGACCGACGAAGCAGACTTCAGGTTGAGATTTCTTCCCTGTCTTCCGTCTTCCGTCTAAAGCCCGATCTACGATAAACTGGATAAAAGAACCGGATCGTGATGACAGCCAATGGTGATGCTGATAGCAATGTTTTTAGCAGGCTAAAAAAGTGTTACTCCTATTCCTTCTTCCCTTAATTTCCGAGCAATTTCCCCTCTACCCCGGCCGGCAGGGCGACATTCAGCGGGCTTCGCTGCAGATGGGCGAGCATAGTCCAATAACGACACGGATTTTCAGCGGTGATCCCCGGACCGATGCGCGATCTCCCTCTCCAGGTAGGTAGGCACGCAGAAATTCCCGACGCCGGCGCAGGCTCCCTCCATCCGTCGCAGTCGGATGGCTTTCCGGAAAGACGCCGCGGGATTATTTACCGATTCTCTTCGGGCTATCAGGGACAACTTCGGCCTCGGAGCTGTCGGTATAGACACTTTCGGTAATGACCCGGGCCGTGACTTCATCAAGATACCGGCGGAGCGTCTCGCTCAGTTCCTGGAATTCAGGCCAGAGCGTCTCTTCGATAAAATCTTTCGGTGCTTTTGCCATCACCGTCGTATGGCGTTGCCGCCAATATCGGTACGGGCGGATACCATAGCGGCGGAGCAGGGCAACGAATAACCGCCGGGACCACATATCCGCCATACTGAACTGATACTCGACGGAAGGTTCGGTCCGGACAGATGCATCAAGTCGCCGCCGGATCCTTTCCCGGCCATTGGCCGCCGCGTCCCGCTCCCCGGGCGTGGTCGCGCCGGCGTGAAGTCTCTCGATGCTCAAAAGCTTCTCTATCAGTTGCCGTTCGTCAATCATCGTTTCATTTGCGCTTTCCCTCGCGAGAATTGGGACCGCTGCCCTGCCCTGGTCGAATCCCCCGGCCCGATCTCATCGACTTGAATTTCGCTTCCGGCCCGGGGAAGCGTTTGAAACAATCGATCCTCCTGCCACCTGCTGGTCCAGAGGTATGGCTTTACTCAATCGCTATTGTGAACTATCTTATCCCATTTCTTTTTCAGAGACTGTTCCTTGTAATACTCGACAATTTCAACTTCTCTCCCCAACTCTTCCCCCTCTTTTAGGGCCTCGATTAACTTTCGATTGGTTCGGGCCGGTTCATAGGCGGGATCCAACCGCAGAGCTTGATCAAGGGCCCCGAGGGCCTTCTCCTTCTGTCCTGTTTGCACGTAACAAATCCCCAAATTGCCGAAACTCTGAACGTGCCCCTGGTTTTTGCGCAAGCAAGCCTGAAACCCGGCAATGGCCTTCTCCCATTCCCGATTTTCCATCCGGGAACAAGCATCGGAAAATATCTCTCCCAGCTCCAAGTATGAATCCAGGTCCATCCCCTTCATTTTCCTGAAGTCTCGCTCCATCTTGCCGATAAATTCCCGGGCCCGGCGGACAAGATCATCTCCGGGTTCGCCAAGTTCCACAACCCGCCGGAATGATTTTATTGTGTTGAACACATCCAGTTTTTCCTTGTAGGCGACGGCCTTGTTGAAATGGGCTGCAATAAAATAGGGGTAGATGGAAACGGCTTGATCGAAACATTCGATGGCCTCATCCAGCTTCCCCTTCAAACCATATACGACGCCCATCGCGTCACAGACCCTATGATTTTCCGGATGTTGTTTCTGGAGGCCGGCGATAATCGCCCCGCCGATTTTCAGATTTCCTTTTTCAACCAGTTCCAAGGCCCGATCGACTTCATCTTCCACTTCCGGATCAATCACCGGGCAGAATTGCTCGGCCGGAGGCCGGGATGTTTTGGATCCCTGATATCTTTGGGCCGCCGCGTAATGCGGACACCCGCCGCAATCCGGCCCGCGGATTGCGGCGCAGCAGATGGAGCAGATCATCCCCCGGCCACCTACCGCGCAGAGGCGTTTACCCTTTCGCTGCCCGCAAAGTTCGCATTTTACTTGATTCATAATGATGTGATCCCCTGACAGGAACTCAGTCCTCGTGATCCTCCCACAGTCCCCTTTCCCGGACAGCGGGGGGGGAGAAAGCCCCGGCCCAGGTTGACGGAAGGGTGAAACTTGAGCCCCCGCCGGAAAAACTCCGCCGGCTCCTCAAGCCGCCGCCGCCTCCCTTCAGGGCGGCGGCGGCGGGGCTAGGGGGTAAACGATATACCAGTGGGTTCCCGATTATGATCTTATATGTTCTTATAATCGGGGAAGGCGTCCACTATCCGAACCTTCCAGTCGGGGGGCGACTCCACGATCTGGATACTCCCGTCAAGTTCGCGTTTACCGGGCACGTCCCGGGATTGGGCCGGCGCGGCCGGGACGGCCAGCAGCCCCGGAAAGACAATCGATACAATGAGAATGATGGAATTCCGGCTCAAGGGTAATCCTCCCCGTTCACAAATCCCCAACCTTCCTCAGCCCTCCCGGCATCATTTTCTCTCCACCGGGCAACCGAAAAACTTGGCCAGCTGATTCTCCAGCAAAAACCAGGGGATCAGCGGAGGTTTTTTCCGGATGGTTATAACCACTGCATCCCCCTTCCGGTTGAAATCCCCGTTCACTCCGCGAATTCTCACGGTTCCCAATTCATCGTTCCCCTCGACCTCGACCCCGTTCTCCCGGGCCAGTTTCTTCGCCCGGGCGATAAATTTGTCTGGGTCCTCCTTGATCTCGCACCGGTAAGTCCTGCTCATAATCTTTCCTCCCCTTTTCGTTTTCCGGGCTGGGCCGGGTTATAGTTATTTTCCTTTTCCTTCTTGATTCCCCTCCCCCGCCCGCCGCGCTCCTGCCCTTCAGGCGGGGCATCTCCGGCGGGAGAAGAGCCGCTCGACGAGAAGGAAGAGTCCGAAGGCGGCGGCGATCCCGGCGGCCCAGAGGGGACTGACCAGGACCAGCCCGGCCGCCATC
>CAYXKT010000188.1:0-3493 GCA_964465735.1 uncultured bacterium | reverse complement strand
TTCGGACGCAAAAGATTGGTGCAGTTCGCCGCATAGAATCGCTCAATTTAGGTGATAATAAACATTTCGGGTCGGCGAAACATATCATCGAACTCTCTGTGTTCTCTGTGTCTCTGTGGTGATAATTACCTGGTCTTGGTGGTTAAGGTCAGTTCACGCAGTTTTTCCAATTTCTCCATCGCCTTCCCGCTTTCGATGGCGGCGCGGGCTTTCTCCACTCCTTCTGTCAGAGTCTCCGCCTTCCCGCCAAGCATAATCGCCGCTCCGGCGTTGAGGAGTGCGGCGTCGGTCTTGGGCCCTGTATCGCCTTTCAGGATCTCGAGGATAATCCTGGCGTTTTCGGCCGGCTCGCCGCCTTTGAGATCATCGGGATGACAGCGGGAAAGTCCCGCCTCTTCGGGGGTAAGGTGGAAAGTTTTAACCTCCCCGTCTTTCAACTCCGAGACCACCGTCTTCGAGGTCAGGGTGATCTCGTCGAGACCGTCGGCTCCGTGGACCACCCAGGCCCGTTGGCTTTTCAAATCGCCGAGCACCCGGGCCAGGGTCTCGGTCAGGGCTTCACTGTAGACACCGAGGAGCTGGATCGAGGCTCGCGCCGGGTTGGACAGGGGACCGAGGATATTGAAGATGGTTCGAATCCCGATCTCTTGCCGGGGGCCGAAGGCGTGTTTCATCGAGGAGTGGAGCAGAGGCGCGAAGAGAAAGGCGATCCCGATCTCCTCCAGACATCTCTCCAAAATCTCCGGAGGTGCCATTATATTTACCCCCAGTTCCCTCAAGACATCGGCGGCGCCGCAACGGCTGGAGACCGCGCGGTTGCCGTGCTTGGCGATCGTCACCGATGCCCCGGCGGCGAGCAGCGCGGCTACGGTTGAGATATTGAAAGTGTCGGATTTATCCCCTCCGGTACCGCAGGTATCGATTATGATCCGCCCTGGAGGCGTACTGAGAGTACGGGCCCTCTGGCGCATAACCCGGGCGCAGCCGGAGATCTCCTCAACCGTCTCCCCCTTCAGTCGCAAGCCGGTGATGAAGGCTGAGATCTGGGCGGCAGTGGCCTCCCCGCCCATTATCGTCTCCATCACCCCGGCTGCTTCCTGTCGAGTCAGGGAGACACCGGTGATCACCCGGTCAATGGCCTGCTTGATCGGGATACCCTCGCTGGTCCCGGCGATGAAGTGGTAGAGCAGGCGTTTCCCCGACCGGGTCAGGATTGACTCCGGGTGGAACTGGACCCCCTCGATCGGAAGCCGGCGGTGGCGCAGGGCCATAATCTCTCCGTCGGGCCCCCGGGCGGTAACTTTGAGTACCGACGGCAGTGAGCGCTCTTCGACGATCAGGGAGTGGTAGCAGGTGGCCGAAAAGGGGTTGTCGAGGCCGGAGAAGATGGTCTTCCCATCGTGGAGGATCGGCGAGGTCTTGCCGTGGAGCAGCTTCTTTGCCCGGATGATCTTTCCGCCATAGGCGGCGGCGATCGCCTGGTGACCAAGGCAGACCCCGAGGATCGGGACTTTTCCGGCCAGACGCTTGATGATCCCGATCGAGACCCCGGCAGTTTCCGGCCGCCCCGGTCCGGGGGAGATGACAATCCGTTCGGGGTTGAGGGCTTCGGCCTCCTCGACCGTGACCTGATCGTTGCGCCGGACCAGGACTTCCGAGCCCAGTTCCTCTAAGTACTGTTTCAGATTGTAAACAAAGGAATCGTAGTTGTCGATCAGCAAAATCATCTCAGACCTCTCTGGGCTATCTGTACAGCCTTGAAAAGAGCCTGTGCCTTATTCAGACACTCCTGGTATTCCTTTTCGGGGATCGAGTCGGCGACGATCCCCGCCCCGGTCTGGATGTAGGCGGTCCGGTTCTTGACGATAATGCTCCGGATCAGGATGCAGGAGTCGAGATTGCCGTCAAAGCTGAAGTAGCCGACCGCTCCTCCGTAGGGGCCGCGGTGGAATGGTTCGAGTTCCTCGATGATCTCCATTGCTCGCATCTTTGGCGCTCCGCTGACCGTCCCCGCCGGGAAGGCGGCGGCAAAAGCGTCGTAAATGTCCCGGGTGGGGTCGAGTTTTCCTCTTAAGTCGGAGACGATATGCATCACGTGGGAGTAGCGCTCGATCGCCATCATCTTTTCCACCCGGACTGATCCGGAAAGAGAGACCCGACCGAGGTCGTTGCGGCCCAGATCGACCAGCATAATATGCTCGGCCAGTTCTTTGGGATCGGCCAGGAGTTCGGCTGCCAGCCGTTCATCTTCCCGCCGGGAGATTCCCCGCGGCCGGGTGCCGGCAATCGGCCGCAGCCGGACTTTGTCCCCGGAGACCTGGACCATAATCTCGGGTGAGGAGCCGATCAGATAAAGGTCGTCGAAGCGGAAGAAGAACATATAGGGAGAGGGGTTGATGGTCCTCAGGGCGCGATAGACGTTGAAGGGGGGGGCGGAAAGGGGCGTCTGGAAGCGCTGAGAGAGGACAACCTGGAGGATATCCCCGGCTCGGATATACTCCTGGGCGGCGCGGACCGCCCGCTGGAAATCTCCCTGCCGGGTTTGACTGATCAGTTCTTCCCCCGGCCGGTCGTCCGGGGACTGAGAATCGACCCCGGGGAAGGTCCCCCGAAGCCGTTCGAGCAGGAACTCGATCCGGGAGATTGCCTCTGAGTAGGCAGCGTCGGGTTCGCCCCGGATATGAGCGTTGGCGACAATCTTGATCTTATTGGTCAGCCGGTCAAAGATCAGCAGGGTGTCGGTGAGCATAAAGCAGAGATCGGGGAGGCCCGGTTCGCCGAGCTTTTGGGAGGGGAGTTTTCCTAAGTAGCGGACGTAGTCGTAGCCGATGTAGCCGACCGCCCCTCCGGAGAAGGGGGGGAGGGTCTCGTCAACGACCGGGCGGTAGTTCTTCAGGAGATCTTTGAGGAACAGCAGGGGGTTTCGCGTCCGAACTTTCCGGGACCGGCCCCGTTCACTGATCTCGACCTCCCCGTTCTGACTTTTAAAGATCAGGGAAGGCTGGTTGCCGAGAAAGGAGTAGCGTCCGATTTCCTTTCCCGGCTCCACGCTCTCCAAAAGGAAAGAATAGGGCGAATTTTCCAGCTTGAGAAAGGCCGAGACCGGAGTCTCCAGGTCGGCGATTACCTCGGTATAGACCGGGATCAGGTTCCCCTGCCGGGCTTTCTCTCGAAATAGTTTTTGATTCGGGTAGTACATTGGATACCCCAGTTTGAAGCGACTAAAGTTAGAAATGATGAAAGTCTCGCTCTTTCTGAACATAAAAAAACCGCGGGTCACCCCTGGTCGGGGTTCCCGCGGTTCGGCCAAGGCCGAGAATCAGGGCAAACCCCGGCTAAAGCCGGGACCAGCCCCAGTTAAAATAACCGATCGCGTTTTCGATTGCTTGATTCATCGTGGCGTTACTATATATAGTAACATAATCCAGGTCAAGAATTATTTTAACCTAAGTTGAGCGATTATTGCGGATGAAATGTGCTAAGATTTTGCCGG
>CAYXKT010000187.1:0-3498 GCA_964465735.1 uncultured bacterium | reverse complement strand
GCCAGCAAAATCTTAGCACATTTCATCCGCAATAATCGCTCAACTTAGGTTAAAAAAAGTGGCCAGTCATTGAATATTGCCATTTTATCGGCGTAGCGGACAAAAATATTCTCACTGGCGCCAGCCGGGTTGAGGCAAGAAGTGATTTACCCGGATCGCGATGTGACGGAGGTGTGTACGGTAAAGCATCGGAAACCAAGGTTGAAAGCCCACTCAGGACAGATGATTTACGACCCCGCAGCTCAAAATAATCGCGTCGCTACGCGGGACCTCTTCGACGGCGTCCGTGATCCGGCGGGCCGCTGCCGGTGAAGGGTATATCCAGGGGGGTGTATTTCGTTATCTGGTCGCATCCAAACCACTGGCGCAGGTCTGATCCCATTTTTCCTCCCATTTTATCCTGACGGTCGGACGTAGGCGACTTCAAAGTCGGCTCGAGGGGCGACCGCCTCGAGGACGCTCCGGGCGGCGTCGGCCTGGCCGGTCGCGGCATCGCGTTGTTCGACCACCACCGCCCGAAGGATCTCCCGGTACTCTTTTCCTCGGGTCAGCAACCGGACCAGGGCGGTCTCCAGGGGCGAGAGGCTGGGGGTGAAGGCGGCGTTTTCCGCGTAAGGCCCTCGGCAGATCCCGCCGTCGGCGGCCAGGAGGGCCGCCCCGGCCAAGCCCCGGGTGTAGGGGGCGTAGCTGATCTTCGCCGCGGCCAGGGCGGCCAGGACCAGGGGGTCGTCGGAGGGTTCCTCCAGTTCCAGCGGATGGTCCTGGGGGAGCATCAGACCCCCGGAGAAGCCGAGATCCCGCGGTCCGAAGGAGTCGGGTAAGAGTTCCTTCAAGGTCCGTTCCGGTCGGCCGGAGACAATCACCCGCAACCGATCCGCCCCGTCCAGTTCGTTGAGAAACTGTCGGCAGTAGCCGCAGGGCGGCGCGGTGACGGCCAGGGTGTCGATTCCTTCCTCCCCCGTCAGCCAGGCATTGACGACCGCCGCCTGCTCGGCGTGGATATTGAAACTTAGGGACTTGCCGAGGAACTCGAAGTTGCCTCCCAGGTAAAGCCCGCCGCTGAGACCGCGGACCACCGCTCCGACCTTGAAATGAGAGATCGCCGCCTGGGCGTAGTTGCTTGCTCGCTCCAGAAGAACGAGCATCAACTCTTCAACAGTCTTTCCTTCCCGGATTGTCAGGTCCCGAATTTCTTCAGCCGTGATCACTCCCCGGCTGGAGTTCAAAGCATCATTTCTCGATGTCATTCTTCTTTCTCCGTCAGATTGGTATTTTGAATGTAACTGCTCAGGTCATTAGGCGGAAGACTGAAGTTTGGAAATGTCTGCCGGCCTACAGAGGTAATTAAACGTAGTCTGCCCCTCCGGAGATAAATCTCGGTGGGGAGCAGAAAAGTGTCCAATACCCTGGCGTTACGGGTGGATAAGTTGGACGGCTACCCGCTGTCCCGCCGGTATCGAGCGACGGCGAGGAGCAGGGTGGCGGTTCCTCGGGGGAGGGCTTCGACAGCCCGGCGGAAAGCTCGGAGGAGGTTGCGGGCTTGCACTCGATAGACCTCTTCACCGGTTAGTTCGCCCAAGCGCAGCAGGACCAGAGCAATCTCGCCGTTGCCGGAAGGGACGGCCCGGTCATAGGGGTCGCTGGAGCGGAAGAGGGGGATCGATTCTTTCTCTTCTCGGCCGGCGGCCGTGAAGAAGAAGCCCCCGGTTTCCGGGTTGGCAAAGAGGGCCCGGGCCCGGTCGGTCAGGTTTCGGGCTCCCCGCCGCCATTTCTCCTCTCCGGTGGCGTCGTAAAGGTCGAGGAGGCCGGCGGCGAAAAAGGCGTAATCGTTGAGGTATCCCTCCACCCGGGTCTGACCCTCCGGGGAGAGGTGAAGGAGGTGACCATCAGAGGAGAGATTATCGAGGATAAAGCCGGCGGCTTTCCGGGCCGCCGTCAGAAAGGTCTCCTCTCCCAGGACATCCCCACTCCGGGCCAGGCCGGAGATCATCAGGCCGTTGAGGTCGGCGAGGATCTTGTCGTCGCGGGCCGGCCGGACCCGCTTCTCCCGGGCGGCCAGAAGTATTTTTCGCCCCGCCGCCAGATGCTTTCCCAGCTGGTCAGTCTCCATCCCCACCTCCGCCGCCGCTTTGCCTAACGGTCGGGGGAGGCAGAGGATGTTGGTCCGGTCCGCGGCCGGGGAGTGTTCCTCCCGCCAGTTGCCTTCCGGAGTTACTCCATAGGCCCGGGCCAGGAGTTCTCCCTCCTCGCGGCCGAGAAGGGAGAGGATCTCTTCCCGGCTCCAGGTGTAGAACCTGCCCTCCTCTCCCTCGCTGTCGGCATCCAGCGCGGTATAAAAGCCGCCGTCATCGCTCCGCATTTCGCGCAGAGACCAGCCGGCGATCTCCCGGGCCACCCGGGCGAACTCTACCTCGCCGGTCAGCTCAAAAGCCTCGGCATAGGCCGATAGCAATTGGCCATTGTCGGAGAGCATCTTCTCGAAGTGGGGGGCGAACCAGCGGGAATCGGTCGAGTAGCGGTGGAAGCCGCCGCCGAGATGGTCGCGGATCCCCCCGGCGGCCATTGCCCGAAGAGTGACAAGGGCCGGTTCGAGAATCGAGGGATCTCTACGCTCCCGGTATTCCGACAGAAGCAACCGCAGTGTCCCGTGAGGGGGGAACTTGGGCGCGGGACCAAAACCGCCCCGTTCCCGGTCAAGCGATTGTTTCAACTCTGTCAGGGCTCTTTCCACTGTCTCCAGTTCCGGCGGTTCGGCTGCGGCAGATGCCAGGGAGCGCCCGGCCCGCTCCATCTCCTGCCAGATGCTTTTCGCCGTTGCTTTTGCTTCCGGACGCCGGGTCCGCCAGATCTCAGCCAGTCTTTTCAGTAGAGAGGGGAAACCGGCCCGGCCGGGGAGGTCGATGGGCGGGAAGTAGGTCCCGGCAAACCAGGGCCTGCCTTCCGGGGTGAGAAAGAGCGAGTTCGGCCAACCCCCGCCCCCGGTCAGGAGCTGGGTGGCGGTCATATAGATTTCGTCAATCTCCGGGCGCTCCTCCCGGTCCACTTTGACCGAGACGAAGTGACGGTTGAGAAGCTCCGCCGTGGCCGGGTTCGCAAACGACTCCCGGGCCATCACGTGGCACCAGTGGCAGGTCGAGTAGCCGACCGAGAGAAAGACCGGCTTCTCTTCCGTCTTTGCCCGCCGGAAAGCCTCCTTTCCCCAGGGAAACCAGTCCACCGGGTTTTCCGCGTGCTGAATCAGGTAGGGGCTGGACTCTCCGGCCAGGCGGTTTTGTTTCGAATTTTGCATAATTTCCGCGGGAAACTTCGCGCTCGTGTAATATAACACAAACGAGAGTAATCACTATGGCTATATCCGGATCTCTAAAGACCGATTTGCTGCCGCAATCAATACTGAAAGGTTATTGCGGGAGATTTGCCCGGCGCGAAATTCAGCGGGAATATGATCAGGGTTATTGATTCCTAAGTTGAGCGATTATTGCGGATGAAATGTGCTAA
>CAYXKT010000186.1:0-3601 GCA_964465735.1 uncultured bacterium | reverse complement strand
GACTCAAAAGATTGGTGCAGTTCGCCGCATAGAATCGCTCAATTTAGGTTAAAGGCTTCCACGCTCTCTCCCAATGCTTTGAGAATACGCAACCTGTCTTTATCCTCTTTAAATATAGCCGATCGAGCCACTCCCCGTCCGGTAACGTGATACCAGGCATTCGGGTACTCAATTCTCAGTGGTCGCACCATAACCTCACTATAACAAATCCCTTTCTCCCCCTAGCGGGAGAAACCGGAGACAGCGTCCCAGGCCGGCCGAGCCTCTCCTTCCGAATCGAAGAGAGCGAAGGCCTTCCACATCCCTTCCCCGAACCATTCCGGGCTCCAGTAATAGACGGAATGAATCGCGGGATTAGAAGCGCAGAACGAGAGGAAATCGGCCAGCCACCGGCGCTGGCCTTCCGGCGTCAGCGGATAGCCCGGCGCCTCGTGTTTCCAGCCCGAGAACTGGCCGGTAAAATCCGTCGAGGCGGGGTAAGCGGTCTCCGCCACCACCACCGGACGGCCGATCGCCGCCGCCAGACGGGAGACCAGCTTGCCGAACTGTTCCGTCTCCAGAGATCCCCCGATCCCGGAAGAGGGAAAATAGGAAAGGCCGGCGTAATCCAGCCGGACCCCCCGCTCGATCATAAAACGAAAGAATGCCTCGCAGAAATCCGCGTCCCACCAGTGTGCGATATGGAGCAGAAAGAGAGCCTCAGGATCGGCCTTCCGGACCCCGGTCTGGCTCGCTTTGATCAGCTCCGCCGACCGGGGCCAGTAACGCTCCCTCAGCGCCGCCAAGTTCTTCTCCGCCTCGTCGTCGGGATATTCACCGCAGATGCCGTAATCGATCTCGTTGCCGATCGCGTAGAGATGTCCCCGCAAGCCCCTGCCCCGCAGGTAAGCGACGACCTCCCGCGAGTACTCCTCCACCGCGGCCTTCCGCTCGGCAAAGGACAGCCCCCGCCACGCCGCCGGCAGCGGCTGCTTCAGCATATCCGCCCAATCGTCGCTTAAGAAGATTACGGGGTATGGCTCCAGCCCGGCCGCGGCGGCTCTCCGGATGACCCGGGCGGCGTATCCCCGGCTATGCGGGCCGGATTCGACGGTCCAGAGGCGGACCCGGAATCCCCCCACACCCCGCGCCGCCATCCCCTCGAAGAGATCGGTCTCCCGGCCGTCCCACTTCCACGCCGCGCCGCCCCGCTCCATCTCCAGGGAGTAGTTGGCATCCACACCGACCAGGAGGGGCGACCGGGAAGATCCGGAACGGCATCCGGCAAAGGTTATCGCCGCCGCCAACACGAAGAGCTGGATGAATAACTTCTTCATATGAGGTTGAAAGGGACCGAAATCGCGGAGGGATGGTATCAACATCAGTTGAGCCGATTCTAATAGTCTCTACTGGCAAAGGTAAAAATTTGACCCCACTGAATTCAGTCCACGTCGGCCAAAAAACTATCCACGTTTTCCCGCGTGATCACGTCAATTCCGGTATCGACAGCCTGCGGCAGTTGAACACCCAGCGATGCCTGCCAGAGCATCAGGACGGACATCGAGCCCTGCATCTTCGGGATGGTCGCCGAGGAAGCCTCGATCACACCTTCCTTGATGGCTTCGAGTATGGGTCTGATCCCATCCATACTGACGACCTTCACCTCGCCGACCCGGCCGGTATATCTGAGGGCGGCGGCTATGCCTATCGGGCCGGAAGCATCGCAACAGAGGTAACCCTTGAGGTCGGGATGCGACTCCAGCACGGCCAGGACCTGTCGGCGGGCCGTCTCAATATCGTCGTTGTCAGCGCCCCCGTCCACAACAACCATATCGGGATACTTCTTCAATACAGCTATCTGGGCTTCGTAGCGCGCCCTGTGGTTCGGCGCCGTGGGGTAGCCCCGCATCACCGCCACCTTGCCGGCGTGCCCGAGCAGACCGGCCAGACGCTCGGCCGCGATGATTCCTTGCTCCGTGAAGTCGTTGCCGATGCCGGTGATCCCGGGATCCGGCGACGGCGAGTCGAAAAGAACCACAGCAATCCCCTGATCCCTGAGGCGGTTGATCGCCGGCATATTCCCTACCGAGTCAACCGGGTCGACGGCGATACCGTCCGGCCGGCTCCCGGCGGCCTGTTTCAGAGCCGCGTTCTGCTCAGCGACACCGCAAATCGGCGGCGGCATATAATCGACGACAATGTCGGCCCCGAGCTCCCGGCCGAGAACGACTGCCTGGGCCCGCGCCCCTTTGATAACTTCGTCGAACCAGGGATGAGCGACTTTCGGTACGATAATGAATCGCAGTGATTTTGTCATATACTGACCTCCTCTTATCTGCCGGCCTGGTTGTCTTCACATCCCGAATAACCACCGGACCAGGGAAGAGCCGGTGCCAAAACCCCTTGATGTTTTCTTCCGGACACTCTTCCTGCCGCGCGGCTTGAATTTACGCACTTTAGCCGACTTAGCCCCCCGGCGAGTTGATTTTGCCGGCTTTTTGACGGCAGGTGGAGATGGTGGCGTGGGGATAGTTCCCTGCTTCTTTTCTCGGGCCAGAATCTTTTTACTGCTTGATCGCTTTCTTGCTGGAGCGGTTTTCTTGCGAGCAGGTTTGCGGGACCGTTTTGGAGCCGGACGGGCGGCCGGCGAATTTGACTTTTCTGATCTTTTAGCGCGACGGGTAACGGGCTGAGATGGGGCTTTCTCCTTTTGTTTTTCCAGCAGCCAATTTTTCTCACCGCTCTCTTTAAACTTAACGAGGTCCAGACTGTACAGACCCTTGATCTTCTCCCCGTTCATCCGGATCCGAATCTTTCGATCAGTCCATAAGACCGCAACATAGTCTCCCAAATCCCAGATTGATATACGGCCCGGGCCATACAACCCGCGGGGGACATCACCTTCAAATTCCGCCCGATCAAGACGGTGGTCACCAATATGGATCGCCAGACGTTTCACCCCCGTCTGATCCGGAACCCCCTTCGGCACCGCCCAGCCCTGGAAGACCCCATCCCGCTCCAGCCGGAGATAATACCGCGCATGGTCTGGTTTCCTCTTCGGTCGAAATTGCTGAATCAGAAACTGCATTCTAAAACCCCCAACTCCCTATCGAACCTCTTCAGTCTTGCATAAGAATTATTTGTCTGTCCACCTGATTCCCTGGATTTTCAGTTGGCCGAGTTTGAATATGTTTAGATCAAAAAAAACATTAAGAAGGTACAGGAAGGTACTGGGTCAAACCCTAAATAATAAGTTTAAAGCAAAGCAATAAACTTTTTAATTTTTCTGGCTAATTTGCTATCTGTCTTCAATCTCTCCTGCATTATTTTATGGACCTGGCCGACCTGCTCGCCACTGATTCCCCCTAACTCACTCCCCATCTCTTTTATACTCATCTTTCTTAAACCTAAATTGAGCGATTCTATGCGGCGAACTGCACCAATCTTTTGCGTCCGAACGGATATTGAAAATCCTCGCCATATCTCCTGGATATGGCTGCGGTTTTCGCAACCCGTCGGCCAGCAAAATCTTAGCACATTTCATCCGCAATAATCGCTCAACTTAGGTTAAATTTAGTCGATGGCTTATCTCTATCAATACCTGGCGTGCCTCACGATATCT
>CAYXKT010000185.1:0-3642 GCA_964465735.1 uncultured bacterium | reverse complement strand
TATCCGCCCAGACCCAACCCTCAATATATTTATCCCAAACCGTCACCCCACCGGCTGGCGGGCGGAAATCCAGCCAACCGGCGTTCTCGTTCCAGGCCCAGCGACCGGTGGTCAGGATATTTCCAATCGGGGGAATCCAGGGACTCTTAACCTTATATTCCACCGTCCCCTCAGAACTGAAATTGGTCCAGCCGACGCCTTCGTTCCAAGCATAACCGGAGAAATTCCCCTCCTCGTCAATCTGCACCTGAGAGTTCGGAGGGTTAAAATCAATCCAACCGACAGCCTCGCTCCAGCCATAACCCGAAAGGTCCCCGGAATCGTTATTCACCCCGTAATCAGTACCATCAGTATTATTATAGGGCCCGCCAGAACCCAGATGGACCCAGCCGAGGTTATCCGCCCAAACGCAACCTTCCAGGCAATCGTAGTGAACGGTCACACCGCCCGCAACAGGGCGGAAGTCCAGCCAACCGGCGTTCTCGTTCCAGGCCCACTTGTGGGTAACGTCGATATTCCCCGTGTACCCGGCGAGAGGAAGACAGATCAGTAATACGACTATCGCCATCCCTGACAACTTGACCGTCCTGTTGATGAAGGCTTTCGCGCTCATATCTCTAAAGACAAAATAACCCGAGGATAAAACATAATCGGGTTAAGCACAATCTCTGCACAAGTTGGGCCGGTTAAGGAGTTTTGTTCTCCCTCCGGCGGTCCCCGTTGGCAATTGCCCTTGTCGCGTACCTCTCGATCTCTGCGGGGACTTAGAAAAACAAGCTTTCGGCCCGGTCCGTCCCAAAACCAACCTAACAGAACACTTAGACTCGAAAAGTAAATATGTCTTCCGGGATCTGAGGCCACGAAAGCGCTGCCATTGCCGGCCGTCTCCCCAACCAAGGGGAGACAGTCCGGGCCGCCTGCATTTCTGATAACCGCCTCGCCTCCGATCCGAGCCCAGGGGTAGGGATCGGTCCGAACAGCGAACCGGCCCGGGCCATTTGAATTAAGCAGAATATAGCCAACATTCTCCGACCAGGCGCAACCGGAAAAACGGCCGCGGGGATCGATCGTGATGTTGTCAAAGCTTATCCAACCAAAGGTCTCTCCCCAGGCCCAACCGCTCAATTTTCCCGTCCCGTCGTTATTAACCCCGTAATCCCCGCGGTCGAGGTTGGAATATCGGCATCCGTCCTGGGGCCGGCCGCTGCCCAGACTGACCCAGCCCAGATTCTCAATGCGGATCCAACCGGAAAGGATATTCGCCCCCACCTCCACCTGCGCTTCTTTCGGAGAAAATTCGACCCAGCCGATATTCTCGCCCCAGGCAAGGCCGTGCTGATCGATTATCCCCCCCACTCTGGCCCCCTGGACCAGGTTTTTCCGAAATGTCAAGCCAGACCCATTCAGCCAAACGTCGTCACCAGAAGGAAAGAATGAGGAGATAGAGGGACATTGGAGAAGACAAGAAGACAAGTCGAGACCACCATTCGAGAGGCCGGCCTCAACTGAGAACGGAAGCAAAAGCACTGTTCCCAGCCACAATACCTGAAGATATTCTTTTAATCTACACCACATTTGAATCTGCCCAAGACGAGGCTTTCTCAATTGTATTGATTCTCAAAGTGGCCCATTGCTAATCATAATTAGCAATTTCTATGCCAGATTTGAGCAAAAGGGCAAAATAACGGCTATTCCTACTCAAATTAATTTTTCTGGAGGCCGTTGTTATCGATTTTTGATCTTCCATATCAGGTCGATAATCGAACACTGCCCAGATTCTGAGCAATCTGAAAATCCAGATTTGTTTAAATAGTGTCTGAACGAAAACCCCGAAAATCAGGTCATTGCCAGAAGAGCCGAGGTTTTCGTTCAGACACTAAATAATTTCCCTCATCTTCGATCTGCTGGGAGATTTATCCTTATTTCCCTTTCCCTGCCACCAGACGGATCGGGAATCGGCCGGTTTTATTCCAGTAGCGGGTGCGTCCATCGGAGAAGTCGACCACTGCCGCCGCCCGGTCGGAGAGACTATGGTGAAGAGAGGATGACCAGTAGTTGGTTTGCTCAAAACCATCCAATAGATCACGGTTCTCGTAGATCTTCATCAACTCATCTTTGGTAGGGAGACGCCAGGCGGACTTGCCCAGCCAATCCAGATCGGCGGCGTACTCCATTGCTTCCTCCCACCGAAAGACGGCGTTATTCGCGGTGCCGGAAGTATCAGTCCGGCGGGCAACATAGAGATCATCGATCAGGGCCACCATCCCCTCTCCGGCGGGTCCGTAACGATCCTCCCATTGGGCGGGGGTAAGGACCTCTAGTTCGACTTTTCTAACCGGGGGGACCGCGGCTTTTTCTTCAACTGGCGCCACCGTAGTCTTTTCTTCCACCGAGGAAACCGCGGCTTTTTCTTCAACCGGGGGAACGAGGGTTTTTGGGGGAGAAGGAGTTTCCGATTCTTGACAGGAGAGGAGTGTTAACGCGGGAATAAGAACCGCGAAGAGCAGGCAAGTTTTAAATATATTCTTTTTCATCGTTATTGTTTGGAAGAAAGGTTGTTATGGAATTGTGGCTATATTCGGATCAGGCAAAAGCGATTTGCTAACGCAATTAATACTGAAAGGCTGACAAAACAAGTTTGCCCAGTACAAAACAGTGCGAAGATACGATCAAGATTATTGATTACTACATTGCTAAGAAAATGTTCATCAGCAAGGTCAGAATTGTGTCGCCCTGCGGGGCCCGCTGAGGATTCACTTAACGAAACCTCAAATCGTATAGAATATGTCATTGCGAGGACCGTAAGCGACGAAGCGATCTCATCATCAACCAAACAGATCGCTTCGTCGTCCCTCCTCGCAATAACCTGGTTTCCGGAGCTTTCGTTCCGACATTAATTAGGTGTTTCTGGTTTGTTGTTCTCCGGGAGCCCTCTTTTCCTCTACCTCGTAATTGGCCGATCTCTACCGCTTCCGAAATAAGCTCGGGTCAGCCCACGAATTGCCCAGACACCGGACGCGGGACGATAAACCCCGATCTCATCGCCCCCGATACCCCGGTAGTCAGCCGGGACCGGAAGGTCGCCAGGTGTGCCGAAATAAACCCGGGTCACACCGCGGATCGACCAGAGACCGGAAGCCGGCCGGAATATCCCGGCAGCCCGGCAGCCGAAACCATCGTAATCCCCGGGTACCAGATGGTCCCCGGCGAATCCGTAGTAGAAACGGCTCACATCCTTTAAGGCCCAGAGACCGGTCGAGGAACGATAGACCGCCGGAGACCACTGTCCGTCTCCGCTGTAATCACCCGGCACCGGCTGGTCGTAACACGATCCGAAATAGGCTCGGGTCACGGACCGGATCGCCCAGATACCGGACGCGGGGCGATAAACCCCGATCCCCGCTGTTCCCGTCCCGTTATAATCCCCCGGAACCGGGATATCCTCAAAACCACCGAAATACATCCGAGCCATTCCCTGGACCGCCCAGAGGCCGGTCGCCGGTCGGAAGATAGCCGGGTCAACAGTCCCATCACCGGTATAATCGGCCGGAACCAGGATATCCCCTTCCCCCCCGTAATAAAACCGGCTCACCCCCCGGATCGCCCAGAGGCCGCTGGAGGGCCGGAAGACGGCTATCTCTG
>CAYXKT010000184.1:0-3745 GCA_964465735.1 uncultured bacterium | reverse complement strand
CGGACGCAAAAGATTGGTGCAGTTCGCCGCATAGAATCGCTCAATTTAGGTGTCAATAAACAGATTGCTTCGTCGTCCCTCCTCACAATTACCTGGTTTCCGGGGTTTTCGTTTCGGCACTAAATATGATTTAATGGAAAGCAGATGAAACCGCGGTTAAATCTTCTGAAATGGCCGGTACTGCTCCTGACGGCGGCGGGTTTCCTCTGGTTGAAGAGATCCGGTCTTCATTTTACCGTTGGCGGCGACGAGAATACCTATTATTATATGGCCCGGCTGATGAGCACCGGCCGGCTCTTCTACCGGGACTTTTTTTACGCCCATCCCCCGCTCAACCTCCTCATACTGACTGCGATCTATCGACTCTTCGGTTTTCACCTGGCGGCTCTGAAACTGACCGCCTCGCTCCCGGTCCTCCTAACCGCTTCGGCCCTTTACCTTCAGTTCTGGAAGAAGAATCGGGGATTGAGCGGGATCTTCTTTTTGCTCATCCTGCTCCTTAATTACGAGCTGCTCAAGGTTACCACTCATCCCTTCGGGGTCAGTCTTACCGCGGCCTTCCTGATGCTCAGTCTCTACTCTTTTCTTGAGGATCGGCCGCTGTCCGGAGGAATCTTCTGGGGTCTGGCTTCCGTGACCGGCCTTTATGCTCTCCCCTGGGGGGCGATTCCGGTGGTATATTACCTGTTGAACAGTTCGAGCCGTCGGCTGCTGCCGAAATTTATTTTTGGTTTTCTGCTGATATTCGGGACCGTCAACATCGCCTGTCTTTTGTTCTTCGAAAAGAGTTATTACACCCCGGTCTATCTCTATCACCTCCTCAAACCGAAAAGCCCGGAACCGGTCTCCGATCTCTATATCCAAACGATCCGGAGAAATCTCTTAATTTTCTTCCTGCCTTTTCTCTACGCCTGGATCCCCCGGACCGGGAAAAGAACCGCCATCCTGGCCGCGGCCCTGCTCTACCTGGTTATTCTGGGAGGGCTCAACCCGCTCTTCACCCAGTACTTTATGCTTCCCATCCCCTACCTTTCCTGGATCGGGGCGGTCTCGCTGGCCGGAATTCTCCCCCCCCGATCGGCCTGTTTTCGCCGGGGGGCGGTGTTGGGTGTCGCGCTTCTGTGTCTGATCGGCTTCAGTTGGGATAATATCATCCGCTATCTTCAACGAGAGAAAATCATCGGCTTTGCGACCGAGAAGCAGTGTGTAGAATTTATCCGGAAAAATTCCCGTCCGGACGATCTGCTGTTCGGCCACGTGACCACAGCCCCGTTACTGGCCCTTCTGACCGGGAGGGAACTGGCCCTGAATATGGTTGATACCAACCATATGCGTTTTCAATCCGGCCTGGCCGATCTCGACCGGGTGATGGAACGGCTCCGGAACGAGCCGCGGTTAAAGTTCGTAATTATCCAGGAGAATCGCTTCTGGACCTCACCCGAAGTCGATTCTCACCTGTCTCATTGGTCGCCCGCGGCGGTCTTTCCTGAACCCCGGGGGCGGATCGTGATCTATGACTGCCGTCCGGAGCCGCAAGATGAGGCTGGCATTTTGAGTGAACAAATGGTATTCAAGTAGCGTAGTAAACAAGGAACGGCTGCAATAATCTGAGATCATCAAGGCTGACAGTGATAAGTCCACTTTTCCACCCACTCCCGGATCAGGGGGGGGTATAAGGGAGTAAATATGAGAGATTGGCTGAGAATACGTTCCGCTACGGTTCGTTCAGGTCTGCTTTTGGGAGTGGTAGCAGCCTTGATCACCGCCTGCGTGACCCCGGTACCCCAGGTCTGTTATAACGCCCAGATTCACACCGTGGACAACGAGCAGATCAATCTCTGTGATTTTAAGCTCTTTGAAAAGAACCATAAGCTGGAGGCCACCGCCTTCCGGGCCCGCTGGCGGGATAGTCTGGACCTGGTGGCTATCCCCTTCGACGAGATCGCCAGTGCCCGAAAAATCGGTCGTTACGATACCCGGATCCGGTTCCGGGATGGAACGGAAGATGACTTCTCGGAACTTTTCGTTGACGAGTATATTCTTAAAGGTTGGTCGGACTATGGCCTGGTCCATATCAATGCTACCCTGGTCCGGGGTGTGGTCTTTGTCGATGACCAGGGGAACCCGGTCGGCGGCGAGGAGACCGGTTATATCCCTCCCTTGATCCCTCCCTCCGAGGAGGAGGATCGCTTGGTGACCTTTGAGGGAGATATCATCTCCGGTCGGCTGATGGCCGGAGAGTTCATTATCCGGACCGCCTACGGGGCTTTGACTCTGGATCGGGACGTGCTCAGCGAGATTATGGTTGATCGGGAGGCGGAAGTGATGAAGCAAGTGGCGAAACTAAAGAATGGGGATATTATCTCCGGTTTTATCGATCCGACCCGGGTCAGTATAATTGCTCCCGGCGACCAGGTAGTTACTCTCGATATCGACCAGTTGAGTCGGATCCGCTTCTCCCGTCCGGTGGCCAGCGCGGAAACCGAAGAACGGTAAGTTTCCGGTGAGCAGCCAATCCGGCCGGCGGTGATCAGCGGGGCCGCGGTTAAAAGTTTGCCCTGTCCGCTCTGGCCCCTCCGGGGTTAATATTTTGACTGAACGTTTGACCAAAAACCGTTATGAAGATTATGAAAACATCGGAAGAAGCGGCGAACCAATGCCTTTTCTGTCGGATCCGAGATGGTGAAATCCCGGCTGAGATTATTTACCGGGAGGAAGGGATCCTGGCCTTTCGGGATATCGATCCCCAGGCCCCGGTCCACGTCCTGATCATCCCGGAAGAACATCTGGAAGGAATATTCCTGGCCGAGGAGATTGATCTGGAGCTTTTGGGCCGGATCTGCCGGGCGGCGACCCGGATCGCCCGTCGGGAATCGATCGCCGAAACCGGTTACCGGTTGGTCGTCAACTCCGGCCCCGACGCCGGGCAGGCGGTCAATCATCTCCATTTCCATCTTCTCGGTGGCCGGGCCTTAAACTGGCCCCCGGGATAACTATGAAAATCAAGGTCAGAAAAAAATTGGGTTTCGAGGACCTGGAACTCCCGTGTTATATGACCGAGGGCGCCGCAGGGATGGACCTGCGGGCGGCTATTGACGGGGAGATGAAACTGCAACCGGGGGAGATCCAACTTATCCCGGCCGGGATCTACATCGCCCTCCCTCTCGGATTTGAGGCTCAGATTCGGCCCCGGTCGGGAATGGCCCTCCGCCAGGGAATGAGTATCGTCAATTCTCCGGGAACCGTTGATGCCGACTATCGGGGCGAGATCGGGGTGATCGCGATCAATTTGGGAACCGAGCCGATCGAGATCAGGAGGGGGATGAGGGTGGCCCAGATGGTAATCCAGAAAGTGGAAAGAGCAGATTGGCTGGAAGTCGAGCAACTGGAAACTACCTCTCGAGCCGCCGGCGGCTTTGGCCATAGTGGGGATTAGGGGTGGGAAATAGGGGATGGGGTGTTGTCCTGATGTAGGTTATCCCATACGAAGTACTTTCCCTCGGAGTGTCCGTCCGCGCTGTAGCTACGCCGGAAAGCTATCCTTAGGGTATGAAAGTTTTAGAAGTCAATTAAACCTAAATTGAGCGATTCTATGCGGCGAACTGCACCAATCTTTTGCGTCCGAACGGATATTGAAAATCCTCGCCATATCTCCTGGATATGGCTGCGGTTTTCGCAACCCGTCGGCCGGCAAAATCTCAGCACATTTCATCCGCAATAATCGCTCAACTTAGGTTAAAGGAAA
>CAYXKT010000183.1:0-3924 GCA_964465735.1 uncultured bacterium | reverse complement strand
AAAAAAAGGGAGACGGGCGAGAAGTGAAAAAAATACTGATTGCCGAGGATGATGAAATTTCGCGGGATATTATCGTCAGGTTGGTCGAGTCCCTGGGCTATATCACCATCCAGAGTTCGAACGGAAAGAACGCCCTGGCCGTCCTCCTGGACAACCCTGATATCCGGATGCTGATCTGCGACGTAATGATGCCGGAACTCGACGGGATGATGCTGATCAAGATCCTGCGGGGAAAAAAGGATTACGAGGTTTTCCCGATCATCATCATCTCCGGGGTGGCCCCCCTAAATGAGATCAATTACCTGTTGGAACTCGGTCCGGCGGTCTTTCTCGCCAAACCTCTCGATGGCGGACAATTAAAACGAAAGATCACCGAGATGCTGCCGGCGGATTAATCTTTCTCCGCCGGGAAAAGCAGCTCTGCCTCAACCGTACTCCCCTCATTTTTGTCTGGAATGAACTCATCAATAACGGAAAATTCTTTCGCCACCCGGGCAGACAAGTTAATTAACCAGGGCGACCGGTTCTTCAAGAACAGTGATTACCCGGCGGCGCTCCAGAGTTACCGGCAAGCACTCGATCTGCATCCCGAATCGTCCTTCTCCATCCTGGCCAGGGCCGCTTTACTTGCTCGTATCCGCCAACCCCAACCGGCCGCCCTGTACTGCGAAAAACATCTGGAACTTTTCCCCCAGGATCCGGAAGGCTGGAAACTTAAAAGTCAGCTGGCCATCGCGGAAGGGAGAAGCCAGGAATCTTTGATGGCGATTGAACGAGCCCGACAGTTGGCCCCCGATGATGTCGAGATGCTCCTCTTCCAGGGCTACCTGTTGGCGGATATCTTCCAGGAGTATCAAAAAGCGCTGACCTTTTATGACGCCGCTCTTCAACTCCAACCGCGAAATCCGACAATCTGGAGGAAAAAAGGCCGGGCGCTGCACAACCTCGACCAGTTCAAAAAAGCGATCTCCTGCTATAACAAGTCCCTGCGGCTGGAACGGGGAAATCCCGAGACCTGGAAGGATAAAGGAGACTGCCTCAACTGCCTGGCCCTGAGCCGGAAGGCACTGGCCTGCTATAAAAAGGCGATCCGACTCCAACCCGACCGGGCAGACTTTTATCATATCGCCGCCCTGACTTATGACGAGCTTGGAGAGAGGGAAAAATCGCAGTTCTGCTATCGGAAGGTGATTGAACACGGAACCCCGGAAGATCTGGAGATGGTCAACGAGGCCAGGATCGCCCTCGACGCCCCCGAGAAGAAGTAACTGTACTCAGGTGATTAGGTTGAAGAATGAAGGTTGAAGACTGAAGGTTGAAATATCTGCCTACCCTCACTGTCACCTGCTTATCCTTCAACAATGTTAGAAGAGAGCGATCCTGCTTCCCGCCTTCGTTAAAACTATGGTGAACTGAGTCGGGATCTAACCCCGAGAAAGGTGGGAGGCGATTTCGGCCCCGGCAACATTTAGCCGGCGTCCTATCCTCAAAGCGGCGGGCGGCGAACGCGGAATCCGGCGGCATCCTCAAAAGCGGAAGCAGTCTGGATGATTCTCTCCTCCGCAAAGGCCGGAGCGATCAACTGGAGCCCGACCGGGAGTTCGCGGGAATCAAAGCCGCCGGTAATCGAGATCGCCGGGAGTCCGGCCAGATTGCCGCCGATGGTAAAGAGATCCGAGACATACATCTGAAGCGGATCATCGAGACGGGCCCCGAGCTTGAAGGCGGTGGTGGGCGAAGTGGGCATAGCTATGGAGTCGCAGAGCTTAAAGGCCCGGTCGAAGTCATCCTTAAAGAGCCGCCGGACCTTGAGGGCTCGTCCGTAATAGGCATCGTAAAACCCAGCACTGAGGACGTAGGTCCCCAGAAGAATCCGCCGCTTGACCTCCTCCCCGAAGCCTTCGCGCCGGGTCGCCTCGTAGATATCGAGCAAGTTCTCTCCCGCCGGAGAACGGTACCCGTACCGGATGCCGTCGAAGCGGGCCAGGTTGGAGCTGGCCTCGGCGGTGGAGAGAACATAATAGCAAGCGACGCTATGAGGGATCCGGGGGAGGTCGATCTCAACCACCACCGCTCCCAGGTCCCGGAAGAGATCGAGCCCTTCCCGGAAGACTTTCTCCACCCCCTCCTCCACCTCCTCGCCGAAGCACTGCCGGGGCACCCCCAGCTTCATCCCGGTGATATCCTTTCCCAGACTCCGGCGGAAATCGGGGACCGAAAGAGGAGCGGAAGTGGAGTCGAGGGGGTCGTGGCCGGAGATCGCCTCGAGCAGCAGGGCGATATCCCCGACGTCACGAGCCAGCGGGCCGATCTGATCGAGCGAAGAGGCGTAGGGCATCAGACCATAGCGGGAGACCCTCCCATAGGTCGGCTTCATCCCGGCCACCCCGCAGAAGGCGGCCGGTTGGCGGATCGATCCGCCGGTATCCGAACCCAGGGCGGCCGGGGTCTCGAAAGCGGCCACCGCCGCCGCCGACCCCCCGCTCGATCCCCCGGGGACGCGATCCAGATCCCAGGGGTTGCGGGTAGTTTGGAAGGCGGAGTTCTCGGTCGAAGAGCCCATCGCGAACTCGTCCATATTGGTCTGTCCCAGCAAGATCGCCCCGGCGGCCTTGAGCTTCCTGACCACGGTAGCGTCGTAGGGGGAGACAAAACCCTGGAGGATCTTTGAGGCGCAGGTAATCTCCCTCCCCGCCACAGAGATCAAGTCCTTGAGGGCGACCGGGACCCCGCAGAGCATCCCCGGTTTCTCCCCGGCAGCCAGCCGCCGATCCAGATCAGACGCCGCCGCCCGAGCCCCTTCCCCGTCCACGCGGAGAAAGCTCTTAACCCGGGGATCAACCTCGGCGATCCGCTCCAGCCGGGCCTCGGTCACCTCCAGGGCGGTGATCTCCCGCCGAGTGACCAGATCGGCCGTCTCCCTCGCCGTCAGTTCATTTAATTCCGCGCTCATAATAGCAGTGTCTGAATTTTTGCTTCCGAAATTAACAATAATAGTGCTGAAAATACATTTTAATCCCGACTCTGTCCATCAATTCACGCCGATTTTGGACGCGGGGTAGTTGTATCCCCTTGATTCTTATGGTATTGTGCTAAAGTGGTGCGGTATGCACCACTCTCCATCAAGACGTGGAGGAGATTGACCAGTTCCCTCGCCCGAGTCAGGTTGGTATAGACGACGGTAAGTTTGCTCTTGTTGACCAGGTCGGAGATCTTGATCTCGCTCCCTAAAAGTTCCTTGATCCGGGGATCTTTTCCCGCCAGCTCGATCAGCAACTCCCGATCGCCGCTGAGCCATTTCTCATCCAGGCGATTGGCCCGCTCCCGGACCTGGGCCGACTTCAGGTCCTCCCGAATGATCGCCCGGTAGAGAGCGAGCATCGCCTGGCGATCGGGGAGCCGGTAAAACGATTCGAGATAGGCCTGCTTGATGCTTCCCTTTTCAAAGCCCCTGATGATCTCCGGAGGGAACTTTTTGAAGATGCCGATCGAGCGGCTGATCGTGGTATGGGCCTTCCCGACCAGCGAGGCCAACTCCCGGTAGCTCTGGAAGTAGCCGGTCTCCCAGGCCAGCTTGTAGCCCTTGGCCTTCTCGAAAGGGGTGAGATCCTGCCGGTTTTCGTTGATCGCCACCTGCCGGCGGACGGATTCCTGAGGGGTCATCTCCTCGACAATGGCGGGGATGGTGATCCATTTGCGACCTTCCTTCTCGTAGAGAGAACGGAAGGCGAAGTAACGCCGCTCCCCGTCAACCATTTCGTATCTCCCCTCCCCCACCGGCCGGACGATGATCCGGACCAGGAGACCGTAGGAGAGGATCGAGGCGGAGAGTTTTTCCAGGGCTTTCGGGTCAAGACTCTGGACCCGGATATGGTCCTTAGGGACAGTAATCGCGTCCAGCTTAATATTCTTCAGCGTCGCCAT
>CAYXKT010000182.1:0-4003 GCA_964465735.1 uncultured bacterium | reverse complement strand
TTCGGACGCAAAAGATTGGTGCAGTTCGCCGCATAGAATCGCTCAATTTAGGTTTTATTTATCCGCGGATTGGACTGATGATCTTGGATAATCCCTCGCCTCGCTCCCCCATTTATTAACCACGGATCTCCACGAATCTCCGCGAATCGTTAATGTTTGGCCCAGGATATTTCCCGCTTCCCGCTTACTGCTTACTGACCTCGGCCGGCAACCGTTGCTTGACTAGTGCCTGAACGAAAGCTCCAGAAAACGGGTTATGGCGGGGAGGGGCGTCGAAGCAGTCTCTTTGTTTTGGGACGAGATTGCTCCGTCACATCGTTCCGGGCAATGATAATTTATAGGCGATTTGAAGTTTTCGTTCAGACCCTGACTATTCACCGCTCGACAGTACCTATGCTTTTATCCCCTTCCCCGGTAGCATCCTGTGGATCCTGTTATCCTGTCGAAAAGAATCCCTCGCCCCGTCAAGCCCCCGGTCTTCCGGTCGGGGGTGTGCCCAGATCGATGATCAGGTCGGTTATTCGGGTCTTGATCAGGTCTCTTACCCTCCGGGCTGCCTCCATCCCCTGACCGTAGGGGTCGGGGGTTGGCCAGAAAGTCAGTTTGTCCCGCAGGAGGTCGGGGAATAAAAACTCGGGTTGGCCGCCGAGTACGATCACCCGGTCGGCCCAGTTAATCAGTTTGGCGGTGAGATTCTTCGGCCGCTGGCCGGTGAGGTCGATATCTTCTTCGGCCATCACCGTTTGGATTTCCGGGGTGATCTCGTTGATGGCGTGGGTCCCGGCGCTCCGCGCGTTTATCACTGAACTGCCCCAGGCCCGTCCGTAGCCTTCGGCGATCTGGCTCCGGCAGGAATTGCCGACGCAGACAAAGAGGATGTTGTATATTTTCATCTTGATTACTTGGTGTCGGAACGGAAACCTCAAAAACCAGCTCATTACGAGGAGGGGCGACGGAGCAATCTGTTTGGTCTATGATGAGATTGCTTCGTCACTTTGTTTTCCGCAATGACAAATTCGACGTGATATCAGGTTATCGTTCAGATACCGCTTATCCTTGTCCCTGGTTAGTACGCGGTGGTCAGAGTCAAATGGTAGGGTTTTCGCTCCGGACCTCCCTTATCCTGACCGGCGGTCCAGAGCAGCCGGTCAACGGTCTGGGAGGTTATCCCGGGGAACCGATCCTGGAGACCTTCCCGGATCAGTTCGCAGGCGACCAGAGTGGTGATCCGGATCTCCAGTTCTTCCCGGCTTTCGGGGGGGATCCGGCGCCGGCTGTCGATGAACTTGGCCAGGACCGGGGAGTAGTCTAAAATCCCCAATTGCCTCAGGACCTGGGGGATCTTATAGTCGGCCGAGGCGGTCAGCTCCCCGATGTCAAAGAAGGCTCCCGGCCCTTCGCCCTGCCAGCGTTCAAAGAGCATCGCCGGCGCAAGCTGGGCCCGTTTGTAGAAGAGAATCCGTTGCCCTTCCCATTCCGCCGAGTCGTTAAACGAGGGAAAATTCTCTACCAGGAGCCGGACCAGCTTGACCGCACTCTTCTCCGCCTGGGCTACCAGATGGTAAAACCTTCCCCCGAACTTTTCTCTCAGTATCCGCCCCACTTCCCGGAGAATAATAAACCGCTGATAAAACAGGGGTATCTCGCCCCGGCCCCGAAGAATCCGGGATAGGTCACTCTGACTGATCTCGGCCAGCCAACCCCCGTCGTAAATTGGAATCCCCTCTTCCAGTGCCCGGGTCAGGGCAGCAAACATCGCGAAGGCACCGTCAAGCAATTGTCCTCGGTATTCCACTGTCCACTTTGGGGTACCCCAGTAGCAGAAATTCAGGGAATTCATCAGCATAAAGTAGTCCACCCCGACTTCGTCAAGGCCGGGGTAGACGAAGTAAAAATCCCAGCGTGGGTGGGGGAGATGGGAGTTGCTGACCTGGGAGCAGAAGTCGCGGATCCGTTCCCGGTCGATCCGGACCGCCCGTAGCCTTTCCGCCAGTGTGGTCAGGGACTTCAGGATGGATAATTTTCCCTGATAGGGATGGTTTTCCATACCGACTCCGGTGTTTAATATGTTAGTGTAGTGTCGCAGAAATAATGGACAGTAATTTGTCAGTGCCAGCGGCGGAGAAGCGATTCTAACCCCTTGCCCAAAAAGAAATTGCTTTGTCGTCTCGCTCCTCGCAATGACATTGGACCTGGTTTTTAATTGTGAGACACTATATTAGGCCTGCCATTGATTTCGGCTCAATCGATATTGATCTCGAATTGTCGGGGTCTCCGCGACTTTTGGGGAGCAGCGTACGTTCGAGGAGAATATTCCTGCCCGGGACTGTAGTTCGAGAATACCAAAATGCGGAAATATGACAAGAATAAATCTTTAGCCCGATCTCCCGGGCTGCGGTCTGGAGATAGTGAGTTGACGGAGGGTCGGGGAACAATTCCGATTCGACGAATGGCGGGTTACGCTTCCCGCCATCGGCTCTGGAAGCCCGAGGACCGACTCCTGGTGGCGGTCTCCGGGGGCACCGATTCCGTTGCCCTTCTTCACCTGCTCTACCGGTTGGGGAAATCGGTGGGTCTTCATCTCACTGTGGTGCATCTCGACCATTGTCTCCGGGGTGAGGCCTCGTGTGGTGACCGCCGCTGGGTAAAAGAACTGGCCGGTCGCCTCCAGCTACCCTTTATCACTGGGTGTCGAGAGGTCGAACCGGTAATCAAGGCCGGCGGATATTCCCTGGAAGAAGCAGCCCGGATGGTCCGTTACGATTTTTTCCGGGAAGTTTCCCGGCAGACCGGGATCGGAATTCTGGCCCTGGGACATCAGGCCGACGACCAGGCGGAGACTGTCCTCCTCCGACTGCTTCGGGGCGGTCGTCCGGCCGCGCTGGCCGGGATGCGCCCCGCCCGGAAGGAAGGGGAATTGACCCTGATCCGGCCGCTACTCCCCTTCTGGCGCGACGAGCTGGTCGATTTTCTTCACGAGATCGGGGAGGGGTGGCGGGAAGACCTCACCAATCGGGATTCTCGTTTTCTCCGCAATCGGGTCCGTCACCAACTTCTCCCGCTTCTGGAAAGCGAGTACAGTCCGCGTTGCCGTGAACTGCTGGTAGAGTTGGCGGAGCGAGAGCGGGAGCGGGATGATTATCTCCGCCGGCGGTTAGAGGCTCGAGGCCGCGAGTTGCTTCGCGAGACCGGGGAGGGGCCGGCGCTCGATTGTTGTCTGTTTCGAGAGGCCGCCGCCCTGGAGCAGGGTGAGGTTCTCCGCTCTCTGCTGGCCCGGGCCGGGATCACCGCTCCTCATCGCCGCCATTTTTCGGCTTTGAAGCGTCTGGCCGGCGGTCAGTCCGGGCGGAGGCTTGATCTCCCCGGTTTGGTCTCCGCTTACCGGGAAGGCGATCTGCTTTTTATTGCCCCCCGGCGGGAGACCGAGGAAAGTTTTTCTCCCCGGACCCTCGAAGTGCCCGGGGAGATAGTCATCGAGGAGATTTCCGCCCGGCTCCGCGCCCGGATCCTCCCGGTCCCCCCGGATTGGGAGATCGGCGAGAAAGACCCCACGGCGGCAGCGGAGGCGCAGGGACACCGGCGAGAATACCTCGACCGGGACCGGGTGGCTCTTCCGCTGACCGTCCGGTCTCGCCGGCCGGGAGATCGCTACCGTCCTTTAGGGATGGAGGGGCGTAAACCGGTGAAGAAGATCCTCGCCGAGGTTAAGGTTCCTCTCTCTCACCGGGGTTTGATCCCGGTGGTTGAGGATCAAAAGAGGATAATCTGGCTGGCCGTTCATCGACCGAACCATTACTGCCGGGTCGGGCCGGATACCCGGGAGGTGATTGAACTTTCCTTCGAGCCGCTGCAGTCCGTTGGGATTGGCGCCGGCGGGGCCGCAGCAGCGGTACAAGCAAGGGGTGGGATATAATTCCTTGGTCATTTGGACGGGGATCTGCTATATTTTGAGCATTCTTTTACCTAAGTTGAGCGATTATTGCGGATGAAATGTGCTAAGATT
>CAYXKT010000181.1:0-4019 GCA_964465735.1 uncultured bacterium | reverse complement strand
GGCCAGCAAAATCTTAGCACATTTCATCCGCAATAATCGCTCAACTTAGGTTTTATAGAGCTAAAGTGTTACTAATTTTGCAATACTATAAAGAGTATCGCGGCACCAGTTGTCTGCAGTGGGATTAAGTTCTGCCGGCCTCAGAATTCAGGGATGGACGGTCAGGGGGGGGCAGGGGAGGTGGACGGTGAAGGTCGAGCCTCGGTCGAGTTTGCTGGCGATTTCTATGGTCCCTCCGTAGAGTCCGGTTACCTTCTTCAGGATCGAGAGGCCCAGCCCGCTGCCCAGGGTCTCTTTGGTTCGACTATCCTTGAGACGGACAAATTCGCCGAAGAGTTTTCCCACGTCTTTTGGAGAGATCCCGATCCCGGTATCGCTGACCCGGATCAGGATTTCGCGATCTTTCCTCTCCAGTTCCACGGTGACCTTGCCTTCCGGGCGGTTATATTTGACCGCGTTGGAGATCAGGTTGTTGAAGATCATCGCGATCTCGACACCGTCGGCTCTAATCGGCAGCCGGTCAGGTCCTTTCAGGTCGAGGGTGAGTTGGAGCTGGTCCGACTCCCGGCGTACCGCCTCCAGGGCCGAGCGGGCCGCCTCGACCAGGTCGATCTCTTCCAGAGTCCGTTTCTTCTCCCCTGACTCGATCCGGGTCATATCCAGCAGGTCTCCAATCAGCTTTTGCATCTGGTCCAACCGTTTTAGCGAACGATCGACCACCGGCAGGTATTTTTCCACCTCCTCGCCCATCACCCGGTCACGCAAAAGAAAGAGGTTTCCGGCCACGGCGCTGATCGGGGCCTTTAGTTCGTGGCCCAGAACTCGGATGAACTCGAAGCGGACCCGGTTCTTCTCCGCCTCCAGTTCCCGGGCCCGCCGGGCCAGGAGCAGTCGAGTGGTGGCCTTGCGGATCACGTACTTCAGATCAGCGGGTGCGAAGGGTTTGGCCAGAAAATCGTAAGCCCCCCGTTTGGTGGCGGTGACCGCGGTATCGATCGAGGCGTAGGCGGTGATGAAGATCGTCAGCATATCCCGGGGATCGGCCGCCAGTCGAGCCAGAACCTCCAGTCCGTCAATATCCGGGAGCTTGTAGTCGAGGAGAAGGAGATCGGGGGGAGCGGTCTCGATCGCCGCCAGAGCTTTCTGCCCGTTTTCGACCATCTCGACCCGGAACTCTACTTCATCCTGGATCTCCTCGACAAAAGTCCGGTAGCCGTTTAGAACCCGTTCAATCCCCGAGAGCATCCCCGGTTCGTCGTCCACCGCCAGTACGCGCAGGGTGATCATCGATTTTCTCCCTTCAGTCGTTCCAGAGCGGAAAGGACCTGTTCGGCCCGGACCGGTTTGGCCAGGATCAGATCAGCCTTGATCCAGTCGCGTTCCTCGCCGGTAATCGTGTCGAAGGCGATCCCCTCCTCTCCGGCCACCCCGGTGACCATAATGATCGGCAGCCCGGGATAGAGTTTCCGGGCCAGGTGACAGAGAACGAATCCATCATCGTTCTCCTCCAGCATCAGGTCAACGATCAATCCGTCCGGCTTCTCTGCGGCCAGCAGTTTTTCTCCCTCGGCCCGGCTCTCGGCTTTGATCACCCGGTACTCGGCCGAGGTCAGGATCGCCTCCAGTTGGAAGAGAAAGTCGTGGTCGTCGTCGATGATCAGGATTGTCTTCTGCTTATTGTCCATAGTCATATTGTCCATTGATTACCCTGATTTAAAAGAATGTTGTAAATACTTTATTGCCGCTGTTGACTACCTAACGCCTGACCCAAAACCCCGGAAATCAGGTCATTGCGAGGACAGATGACGCAGCAATCTGTTTGGTTGATGAATTCTATGTGATTTTGGGTTTTTGTGCGGATACTACCTGCTGACCATCTCCCGGCGGGGGAGGGTGACTTTAAAGGTTGTCCCGGTGGGACCTGCCGTGGGGTCGTGATTGGAATCCATCACGATCTCCCCCCGGTGCATCTTGACGATCCCATAAGAGACGGACAGCCCCAACCCGGTACCTTTACCAATCTGTTTGGTGCTGAAGAAGGGGTCGAAGATCCGGACCCGGTTCTCCGGTGGGACCCCGATCCCGGTGTCGGTGACCGAGAAGAAGACCCGGTCTCTGTCCCCCCCGGTCCTCAGAGTTATCTTTCCGCCCCGGGGCATCGCGGCGACGGCGTTACTGAGCAGGTTGGTCAGAACCTGGAGGATCTGTTCCGTGTCGAGTTCCCCGGTCGGATCGGCCGGCTCGTGGACGATCTCCAGGACGATCCCTTCCGGCTGGAGGACCGCCGCCCGGGCTTTTTCCGCCAGCTGGCGGATATCGGCCGACTCCCGGAGGACCTTGTTCTGGCGGGCGAAGTGAAGCAGTCCGGAGACAATCTTTTTACAGCGCTCGGCCTGTTCCACGATCAGGCGGGCGTCCTGGCACTGCCGACTGTCCTCCTTTAGTTCATCTAAAAGGATGTGGGCATACATCAGGACTACCCCGAGGGGGTTGTTGACCTCGTGAGCGATCCCGGCGGCCAGCTGGCCCATACTGGCCAACCGTTCCGACTGCATCAGGGCTTCCTGGGTAGTGGCCAGTTCGGTGTGCGAGCGCGCCAGTTCGACCACTGTCTCGTTGAGGCGGTCGATAGTATAGGGGAGGCACATCTCGCTTTCGGCCAGTCCCTTGTGAATCGCGATCGCGTGTTCCCGGCAGGTCGAATAGCCGCAGGCACCGCAGTTAAGTTCGTCAGCCGGTTCGGTCTTTCCCATCCGGCGGAGAGTGGCGGTGATCTCTTCACTTTCCGGCGGCTCGATCCGTTGGTCGAGGTTGGTATAGGTTCGCGAGAGGTCGAGGTCCCGACAGCGCTCGACAGCTTTTTGCCAGGCTGCCTCTCCGCGCTCTCTCACTCGGTCGCGGACATAGTTTCCGATCAAGACCCGCCGCCGGAAAGGGGGGAGCAGGGTTGTCATCCCCGCGCCCATAATACAGCCGTTACAGGCCAGGATCTCCAGGATCCTGGTATCGAGTCCTCCGGAGGCGAACTCGCTGATGGCGGTGGTGAATCCGCTTCCCGAGGAGGTGACCACCTCGCGTTCGATCAGATCTTCCTTCATATCGGCCGCCTGGAGCATACCCCCGTGGAGGGGGAAGAGCGCCCCCAGCCTTCCGTGGGGGGGGTCAAAGTCGGATGGGGTTATTTCCTTTTTATCCCAGCCGGTTTCGCTCCAGAATTTCTGCAGCTCCCGGAAGGTGAGGACGGCATTGATCTCTCCGGCGATCTTGTCGTCTATCCCCTCGATCTTCTTCGAGGTGCAGGGGCCGATGAAGACGACCTGGAGATTATCGTCGTGCAGTTTCCGCAGGGCCCGGGCGGTGGCGACCATCGGGGAGACGATCGGGGCCAGAGAGTGGATAAGCTGAGGGTAGTATTTCTCCACGAAAAGTACGATCGCCGGGCAGGAGGTGGCGATCATCGGCGGGCCTCCCGTGGCCAGCAGTTTACGATAGGCGGCGGCAACCAGATCGGCCCCGAAAGCCACCTCGCAGACTTTTTCGAAACCAAGCGCTCGAACCCGTCCGACGAACCGGCGGTAATCCTCTTCTCCGAACTCAGCCGGGAAGCTGGGGGCGATGATCGCCGCTACCGGCTGTGGGGCGGCCAGCAGTTTTTGGACAATTTCGATGGAATCGACCACCACTTTGGCCCCCTGAGAGCAGACCCGGACACAGTTGCCGCAGCCGATGCAACGCTCGTGAAGGACGGTGGCCTGGCCGTCGATAATCCGGATAGCCTTGGCCGGGCACTCCCTGACGCAGGTGTAGCAGACTCGGCAGCGCTCGGGGAGTGTCCGGATGGCCTTGAAGGTCAGTATCTCGGAGGTCATAAAATACTATCCACTGATTATGCTAATGATCTTGGAGTCCCCCCCCACGGACCCTTATTTATCCACTAATTACACTAATTGACTCGGATTCATCCCCCGCCTCGGACCCTTATTTATCCACTAATTACACTAATTATCACTAATTCATCC
>CAYXKT010000180.1:0-4069 GCA_964465735.1 uncultured bacterium | reverse complement strand
ATGGCGAGGATTTTCAATATCCGTTCGGACGCAAAAGATTGGTGCAGTTCGCCGGATAGAATCGCTCAATTTAGGTGATTACTACATTATTATCTTCAGGCCAGGCAATCGGCCAGGTCGGCCTCCACCTCCCCGATCGGGCGGATGTCGAAGTTATCAACCAGGACCTGCAAAACCCCCGGCGAGACAAAGGCGGGCAGGCTTGGTCCGAGCCGGATCCTCTTGATCCCCAGATGGAGCAGGGAGAGGAGGATCACCACTGCTTTCTGTTCGTACCAGGAGATGATCATCGAGAGCGGGAGGTCGTTGACGGAGCAGTCGAAAGCGGAAGCCAGGGCCTGGGCGATCTTCACCGCCGAGTAGGCGTCGTTGCACTGTCCGACATCGAGCAACCGGGGGATCCCCCCGATCTCGCCGAAATCGATGGTGTTGAAGCGATACTTCCCGCAGGCCAGAGTCAGAATAATGGTGTCGGCCGGTGTGGCTTCAGCAAAACGGGTGTAGTAGTCCCGCCCCGGCTTGGCCCCGTCGCAGCCGCCGATCAGGAAGAAGTGCTTGATCGCCCCTGATTTTACCGCTTCCACCACTTGATCCGCCACCGCGAGGACCGCCTCGTGGGCGAAGCCGACGGTGATGGTCTTGCCTTCCCTATCCTCGAAACCGTTTAGTTCCTTTGCTCGGGCGATCACCGGGGAGAAATCCTTCGGGCCGCCGTCACGGTCGGCGATGTGGGGAATCTTCGGCCAGGCGACCAGGCCGGTGGTGAAGACCCGGTCGAAGTAAGAGGGACGCGGTTTCTGGATGCAGTTGGTGGTGAAGAGGATGGCCGCGGGGATGGAGTCGAACTCCTTTTGCTGGTTCATCCAGGCGCTGCCGAAGTTCCCGGCCAGATGGGGGTACTTCTTCAGGCCCGGGTAGCCGTGGGCCGGGAGCATCTCCCCGTGGGTATAGACATTGACCCCGGTCCCCTCGGTCTGGATCAGGAGTTCCTCGAGATCGAGGAGGTCGTGGCCGGTGACGATGATCGCCGGTCCTTTCCGGGTCCCGAGGAAGACTTCCGTGGGCTCGGGGATGCCGAAGTGTTCCCGGTGCGCTTCCGAGAGGATCTCCATCGCGGTGATATTTACCCCTCCGCACTCCAGATTGAGCGCAGTCAGTTCCTCGGCGCCCCGGTTCTCCTCGGCCAGGGCGGATAGGGCCCGGTGGATGAAGTCATAGACCTCGTCCGAGTCGCGGCCGAGGATATGGGCGTGGTCGGCATAGGCGGCCATACCCTTGAGGCCGAAGAGGAGAAGGTGTTCCAGTGAGCGGAGGTCTTCCGGCCGTTCGGGGTTGGCCATCATTCTGACCTCCCCGGCCTGTTCGAGCAGTCCCGCCCGGTCGGCGGCCGGCTGCCAGGTGGCGGCGGCCGGCTGATCGCCTCCCGGTTCGCCGGCCAGTTTCCGGGCCTTCTCCTTGATCTCGGCCGCCTTCCGGATCAGTTTCTCCAGCCGGTCGGGGTCGAAATCAACGTTGGTGATGGTGGTGAAGAGACCCTGGACGACACATTCATTTACCTCGCCGTCGCGGATCCCCTTCCGGGCGGCCCGGTCGGCGTGCCAGCCGATTCCCTTGACCGCGTGGATCAGCAAATCCTGGAGATCAGCCGTCTCCGGGTTCTTTCCGCAGATTCCGCCGATCGTGCAGCCGGTGCCTTTTGCCGTCTGTTCACACTGGTAACAGAACATATTCATAATTCGTCCTCCTTAGATTGAAAATCGATATTGTAAAAGGTGATTCGGGGTTAGGTAATGGAGTGTTGGAGTGGTGGGATCGGATTAGCCACCCAATACTCCATTACTCCATCAGTTAGTCCTCTCCGCGGTGATCATTTACTTAAGTTTCCGGGGGTGAGGGGTTTTGAAGATCAAGAAAGAGGTGTTCTCCTGTGAGCGGTTGACGATTTTCATCTCCGTCCCCGGCGAGGAGGGGACGAGATCGCCTGTTAGCGCTATGACCTCCGTCCCGTTCAGGGTGATCGAGATTTCCCCTTCGACGACCAGGATGTGGACATTGGAGTCGGCTTTATGAACTGGCACCGCCTGACCCGGTTGCAATGCCGCCTGCAACAAAAGCAGGTAGTCCTCCTCGACCAGTCTCCGCCGTCCCATCCCCTCCTTACGGTAGGGGATTTCTTCCAGGACATTGATTTTATTCATTGCTTCCTCCTTCTCCCTGGTTAATGCGGGGAAAGTACAGGTTAGGATGGTCAACAGGTATATTATCGCTTTTTCATTGCCGTCACATCCCTTTTGAGAGGCGTTCGTAGCGTTCCGGTCCCAGACATTCCCGGGCCGCCGAACACCACTTCCAGCAGGAGATCGTTGGTTTCCGGGAGACCTTTCCCCCGCAGACCGGGCAGGCCGCCTCCACCTCGTCGGGCCAGATTTCCACCGGTTCTCCGCAGTCAGGGCAGGGGAGTTCCTCGGGAAAGGCGTTGCGGATCGTCTCCGAACCGGGACATTTGAAGATACTCATTAGCTTTAGAACTCTCGCCCCGACCCCGACAAATCGGGGCCAGGGACAGTGGTGATGATTGTTCGGCTGATCGCCGGTGTATTTAGTGCCTGAACGAGAACCCCAAGAGCCCGGTCATTGCCAGGAGGGACAATGGAGCAATCTGTTTGGATTGTGATGAGATTGCTTCGTCACTCCGTTCCCCGCAATGAAAAATTCTCTTTGATTTGGGGCTTTTATTCAGACACTGCTTAGTTCAGTTTGTCCCCCCGGACTCCGATCACCACTTCCCGGAAAGGGATTTTTTTCCCGGAGTCGGTCAGGGCCTGTTGGGCCAGGGCGCTCAGGCTGGAACAGCAGGGGACCTCCATCCGGGCTATGGTCAGGGACCTGATCTCGTGTTGGCGGAAATATTCGGCCAGCCGTTCGCGGTATCCTTTCGCGTCGTCGAACTTCGGGCAGCCGCAGACTACCACCCGATTTTTCAGTAAATCTTCGTGAAAGCCGCCGTAGGCGATCGGGACGCAATCGGCGGTCAGAAGCAGGTCCGCCCCCTCGAGGAAGGCCGCTGCCGGGGGGACCAGGTTGAGCTGGACCGGCCACTGCCGGAGTTGGGAAGGTGCCGGCTTTTCCCGAGCCCCCGGGTTGTCTTCCGGTTGGGAAAATTCCCGAACCCGGGATGAGGGACAGCCAGCCCGGTTCGAACCTTCGGTCGCCGCCGGCTTTTCCGGTCCGAACTCTTCCGGAACGGCAATCTTTCGTTCTTGGAGGAAATCGATTGCCTGGGAGAGATAGCCCTCTTCCCCGTGATCCCGGAGGTGTCGGAGGTGGGCCTGGATGGTGGCCGCTCCCTGGGGGATGATCTCCTCCATCACCCGTCTCTCATCGTAAGGAGAGGCCTCTCGTTCTTCGATTGTCAGCGCACCCCGGGGGCAATCCCCAACGCAGGCCCCCAGTCCGTCGCAGAAGAGGTCACTGACCAGTCGGGCTTTGCCGTCGATGATCTGGAGCGCCCCTTCCGGGCAGCCCGGAAGACAGAGTCCGCAGCCGTCGCAGAGGTCTTGGTCAATCTTAATTATCTTTCTTTTCATCGTCTTGCTCTTCGATATCCTTGACCAGCCCGCCGATAGTGATCCCCGCCAGTTCGGATAGGACCAACTCTTCGATCTTCATCAGCCGCGGCCGGAGGACGCAATGATCCCGGTTCGGGCAGAGCTTCCGGCGGAAGAGGCATTTGACCAGGTTAATCTTCCCCTGGCAGATCTCGATCAGCCGGATCAGCTCGATCTTCCGGGGATCAACGGCCAGCTTAACGCCCCCGGCCGCCCCCTCCCGAGTATTGATCAGCCCCTCCTGGGCCAGTTCCCGGAGGATCCGCCGCAGAAAGGCCAGCGGGATCCCCTCCTGCTCGGCAATCTCCCGCGAAGGGACCAGACGTTCTTGACTCCGGGCCAGGTAAATCAGGGCCCGGGCGGCGTAATCGGTATTCTTGGTCATCAGGTTCATCTCTAACTGCGATTAATATAGTGGCAGTTAGATCGGGTGTCAAGAGTTCTTGTGGATTATTGTTAAT
>CAYXKT010000179.1:0-4159 GCA_964465735.1 uncultured bacterium | reverse complement strand
CGTTCGGACGCAAAAGATTGGTGCGGTTCGCCGCATAGAATCGCTCAATTTAGGTGACAGGGATGAGATTGCTTCGCCACTTTGTTCCTCGCAATGGCAAGTTCTATGTGACTTGAGGTTTTCGTTCAGATAATAAATACTACGCTATCTCTGGAAAGATGGGATAATCTTTAACGCGGTGTTGGTGATCTCTTCGGCTACCCCGGCCAGCCAGTCGGTTCCGGTGGCCGATGCCGTCGGGGAGAGTTCTCGGATTACCTGAATATAACTCTCCGAAGAATTCCCCCGGAGTTGGCTCAGCGCCGCCAGAAACCTGTCTCGGGGCTTGATACCGGTCTCGATCTCCCCGGCGCGGAGAAGGAAATCTTCCAGCTGGTGGCGGGATTGATGGAGTTCTTTCTTCTGGTCCCGGATCTTCCCGACTTCTTCTCCGGCCCGCTTCCGGGGTCGGCGCTGCCCGCGCTCGGGGAGTTTTTCGGCAAAATCGGTCAATCGCTTGATCCGCTCCTGCAGGCCGAGGTCGATCTTTTCGATGGCTCCCCGAAGGAGTTCTTCCCGGAAGAAATCGCCGGCGGAGAAGAGGGAGCGGACGTAAAGGTACCAGTGGCGCAGCGCGACCAGGTTGGCGATATAGTTGATGTTGGTAACTGTCCGGTACTGGATTGTGCTGTAGCGTCCGGGATGATGGGGGATTGTCCGGACAGTGGTGTGGACGCCCAGGATCATCTTGGCATCCTCGCCGGCGTCCTTGCGGAGAATTGTCCCCGCGGCCACTACCACCCCGAAGCCGACCCGGAGCGGGCCGACGATGCCGCCTTGTCCGCCGAGGAAGATTGGGGGCTGGTTCAGCATCACCCCCCGGGGGACATCGCCGATCAGCGAAGGTGTGGCCTTATCTCCGTTGGGCGTGAAATTGAAGTGGATGTAGGAACTTCCCACCTCACTGTGGTTTTTCCGGCTGGTCCCCCCCGCCATCAAACAGTCGCAGAAGTTGATCAAGGAGCCCAGGGTGACGAAGGGGAAGAGGATGGTCTGTTTTAACCCCACGCAATGCGCACCGCCGGACTCTTCCTCCAGCAGACAGCCTTCCCGGATATGCGACCCCAGTCCCAGGGAGACCTGGTCGAGAAAGGTCGCGCTCCGGAAGAAGCCGCCCTTGAGTTGGGTTCCCGGTCCGACCTGGCAGTTGACAATGGTGGCCGGGCCCTCTAATCCCAGGGTGGCCCCGGACATTATCAGGGTGTGGGAGCCGTAAATTCGGCAGCCGGGGTAGATGGTGACTCCGTTGGGGGAGATCCGATCGGGGTTGACATCTTCCCCGATCTCCACCGTCCCCGGGGAGAGGATATTCACCCCTTTCTCAATTAGCGATTGAATAATGACTTTTCCCGGCCTCTGCATAATCTGATTTTCTCCTCAGTGTTAATTCCGGATTTTATTTTCTTTAACCTAAGTTGAGCGATTCTATGCGGCGAACTGCACCAATCTTTTGAGTCCGAACGGATATTGAAAATCCTCGCCATATCTCCTGGATATGGCTGCGGTTTTCGCAACCCGTCGGCCAGCAAAATCTTAGCACGTTTCATCCGCAATAATCGCTCAACTTAGGTTTAAAACGATACCATTTTTCGCTGAGCCGGCTCAGGTCGGGGAAGACGGACGAGTAGAGATAAATTCCGGCTAAAAGCAGGGTCAGACTCAGGTAGCCGGGGTCGAACCAGGCATTGACCAGCAAGAAGAGCGCCCCGGTGGCCGGGACCCAGCCGTACCGGGCCAGGAACCGGAAAATCCCCGGCTGTCCGGTTGCCAGAAGGCTCCAGGGAAGGGCGAGAAGAAAGGCCGGGTCCCGGAAGAACAGGGCGGCGAGCGTGCCAATCGCGGAAACGGCCAGGCCGATGACTCTGACCGGTGTCCGGTTGATCCGCTTGATGAAGTTTTTCCGGGTGGCGACCAGTTCTTTTGGGGCAGTGGCCGGTCCGGTTACCGCCGCCCCGAGCAGACTCAGGGCCCGGCTCAGCCGCTCCTGATCCAGGCCATCCCGGACCAGGGCATCGATCTCGTTGAAGACGAATTCCCCGTCAGACATCCCTTCCGCCGCCAGATCGATGACGGGGAGGGTGGAAACCTCCACCATCCCTCCCAGTTCGTCTTCGATCTGGGAGTGTTCCCTGGACCGGTGAAAGGTATCGATTGTCTCGTGCACCATTCCGTCGGCGATGTAGTGGGAGACGATCCCGACGAAACGGGCGGCCCGCTTCCGGTTCCCTTTAAGAAAGGCGGTCCGCGCCCGGTAGAGCGCTGTCCGGGTGGTTCGCCGAGCTCGGGGCCAGGTATGGGTCAGGGTCCGCCGCCGGTCCGGCTCGACCGAACCGGCAATCAGAGGTTCTCGGGGGAGGTTGAAGGTATCGGCCAGAGTATTCGCTATTCTTTTGTGGTCACGCCAGATCATCAGGTGATTATTCCTTATTTTTCAAGGAATAATACCACGGATTTCCTGCCTGACGGAGAAGAATAATCCCGTGGCATTTTGGCTCATTCCGGTCTTGACATATTGGCGGTTTCTCATTATGTTAGAAAAGAGCAATATCTCTGCCGCCTTATCGGCGGTATTGACAGTAACTACAGGGAGGTGCCTGATGAAGAAGTCCGGTCTTTTGTTTCTGTCCCTCAGTCTCTTAATTTCCTTTGGTTTGGCCCCGGTTTCCGGGTCGGATATTCAGACCCGGATCGACCAGGCCCAACCCGGGGAGGTGGTCGAGGTTCCGGCCGGGGCATACCGGGTCAACCTGGTGCTCAAGGCCGGAGTGGTTCTGGAAGGCGCGGGTTCGGAGCTGACCATTCTCGATGGCGGCGGGGTCGGTCCGGTGATCGTGGCCGAGGACGGGGGAGTGATCAAGGGTTTCACCATTACCAATGGGATTGAGGGGGTGAAGGTTTCCGGCGGCCCGGTCGGGGTCTTTGAGAATATCATCACCGCCAACTCCGGCAGTGGTGTCCGGGTTGGAGGTGGTTCGGCGTTGATCGTCAATAATCTGATCTCCGACAACCGCGGAGTGGCCGGAATCGACGGGGCTCGGGCCCATATCCTGGCCGTCAACAATACCCTCAGCGGGGGCCGGGCCGGGTTCTCCTTTTGGATATGCCCTTCCTCGACCGTGGTTAACAACCTGGTTGGTTCTTCCCAATGCGGTCTGACGGTGACACCCGCCGGTGCCGATACCTCCGGCTTTGAATTTTATAATAATCTGCTTTCCGGAAACGAGGTCGATTATTTTCAGTTTTCTCCGGTGGGCGAGAATTTTTCGGAAGCGGGAGTTATCTCCGGTTGTTGCCTGGCAGCAGATTCGCCTTATCGGCAGTCCGGAGTTGTGGTGAGCGCATTAGCCCGGGAGTTGACCGGTGGGATCGGCGCTCTGCTTCCGTCCGTCTTTCCCCTGGAGACCTATCTGCAGGGGATGCAGGAGTTCCGGGGCCGGGATGCGGGCGAACGAAGCCTGGTTGAGTATGAACTCCTCGATCAGCCGGGGGTCTTTCGGGTTACCACTTTCTTTGCCCGCCCGGAGTTCAAGATCGCCTCCTCCACCTCATCCACCCGGATCGAGGGCCCGGCGGCTTATGATCGGGAGACCCGCAAGGAGCTGATCGATCGGCTGGTCAACGACGAACCCCCCGCGGTCGAGGTCTGGGGCTGGGGCGGTGTCGATTATCCCCGGGGGGATGACCGCTACGTCCTGGAGAGTTTCTTCACCAAACCGGAATCTTATTATTTCGACCCGGCCGGTAATCTCCACTTTATCCGGGAGACCAACTTTGCCCGGATCCGGGTCCTGATCCCGGAAGGATACCGGGTCGAATCTCTCGCTCCGGAAGGCGAGATCGACCTTGAAACCGGCGCGGTGGCGATACTCAATCCTACCCGGGACCTGGTCGAAGTAAATCTTCTATTTTCTCCTTTCTGAATCCAGGGTTCTGTCAGAAAAAACAACCACAGAGAACACAGAGAGTATTGAAATAGAAGGGATTAAATAAAAGGACCCTTTCTTCCCCTCAATGTTCTCTTGCAATACCATCGTTTCAACCCTGTCCTTAAGCCAATGAAGATTAAACCTAAATTGAGCGATTCTATGCGGCGAACTGCACCAATCTTTTGTGTCCGAAC
>CAYXKT010000178.1:0-4166 GCA_964465735.1 uncultured bacterium | reverse complement strand
TGCTCAACGAAGATCATTTCGATCTGGAGAAGGTCAAACAGAGGATCCTCGAGCATCTGGCGGACCGGAAACTGAAATCGGATACCCGGGGCCACCGGCGCACCTATGTCGGGCGCTGCCGGGCCGGATCATCCAGAATATCCGGAAAGCCGGCTCGGCTATCCGGTCTTTATGCTGGATGAGGTCGATAAGATCGGCGACGACTTCCGGGGGGACCCGGCCAGCGACCTTCTGGAAGTCCTCGACCCGGAACAGAATTTCGCCTTTTCCGACCATTGCCTGGAAGTCCCCTTCGATCTCTCCCGGGTGATGTTCATCACCACCGCCAATATCCCTTCCCCCATCCCCCCGCCGCTGCGGGACCGGATGGTGATCCTGGAACTCCCCGGTTATACCCAGGAGGAGAAAATCGCCATCGCGGAAAAATTCCTGATCCCCAAGCAGCTCTCGGAACACGGGCTGGCGAAGTCCCGGCTCAAGATTTACCGCTCGGCATTGAAAAAGATCATCTCCGCCTATGTCCAAGAGGCGGGGTTGCGGAATCTGGAGCGGGAGATCGCCGCCATCTGCCGGGGGATGGCCCGGAAAATCGTCGAGGATCGAAGAGAAAATATACCGTCACCCCGGACGACCTGATCGAATACCCGGGTCCGGAAAAATTCTTTGCGGAAGTGACCGAGAGGACCACCACCACCGGGGTGGCCACCGGCCTGGTCTGGACCCCGGCCGGCGCGATCAAGAAGGACGGCCCCTCGGCCGGAATAGCCATCTACTGCGCCCTGGCCCCCCTGTACAGCGGGAGGGAAATGAAGAACAACCTGGCGATGAACGGGGAGATAACCCTGCGGGGTCAGGCCCTGCCGGTGGGGGGGGCAAGGCCAAAGCCCTGGCCGCGGCCCGGGCCGGGATCAGGACCGTACTCCTCCCCGCCCCAACGAGAAGGACCTGATCGATATCCCCCCGACTGCCCGAAAGAAACTAAAATTCAAGTTCCTCCACCGGATGGAGGAAGCCCTGGGCCTGGCCCTGGAGCGTTAAGCCGGATTATCCAGGAAAAACAAGCTGGCCAGCCCGGGCCGCCGTAGAGTTCTCAATTATGATCAAGGAGAAGAAAAAACGGTTATTGACCATCATCTTCCTGGGGCTGCTTATCATCCCGGGTTGTGGGAAGTCCTCTTCGGAAGAAGAACCGGCCGGCGCCAAGTTACCGGAAAGCCCGGAGGGGGAGATGGCAGCCGAACGGCGGTCGATGGTCGAAAACCAGATCGAACGGCGCGGGGTCAACGACCCCGTTGTCCTCAAGGCGATGGAAGAGGTTCCCCGCCACCGCTTCGTTCTCGGCCGCCTCCGCTCCAGCTCTTACCGCGACTCCCCCCTCCCGATCGGTTACGGTCAGACCATCTCCCAGCCGTATATCGTCGCCCTGATGAGCGAACTGCTCAAAGTGGAGCCGGGCGACAGGGTCCTCGAGGTGGGGACCGGATCCGGGTACCAGGCCGCGATTCTCTCCCAGATGAACGCCGAGGTCCATACCGTGGAGATCATCGCCGAGCTGGCCGAACGGGCCGCCCAGACCCTCCGGGAAGTCGGGTACACGGGGGTGAATTTCCATAACCGCGACGGGTTTTACGGACTGGAGGAAGCAGCTCCCTTCGACGCGATCATCGTCACCGCCGCCGCCGGGAGCATCCCTCCTCCCCTGATCCGGCAGCTCAAGGAGGGCGGTCGGATGTTGATCCCGGTGGGACCGCCCCATACCGTCCAGAACCTGATCCTGGCGGAAAAGAGCGAAGCGGGGAAGGTCTCCACCCGGAATATCCTCTCGGTCCGTTTCGTCCCCCTCACCCGCCGATCGCAATGAATCGCCGGTCTCAGCCCGGAGATAAAACCGCCTCCGTGACCCGATCCCCCCTCCCGTTCGCCGCGCTGCTGATCTCTACCTCGGCGGTCCTGATCGCCTTTGAATTCCTGATCGTCCGGCTCTTCTCCTATCTTTACTGGGGAGACTTCGGCTACTTCAGCATCGCGGTGGCGATGTTCGGTTTTTCCTTAAGCGGGGTGGCGATCGCTTATCTCCGGGCCCGAAATTTTACTTTTTCGCCGGCCTTTTTGGGGATAATAACCGCCCTGACCTCGCTGGCCGTCTACCTCTCCCCGATCCTGTTGGAGAAGATCCCCTTCCAGCCGGTCTTGATCTTCCACTCGGCGGGAGAGTTTTTCCATCTTCTGGGGTTCGGCGGCCTCCTGGCCGCCCCCTTCCTGGCCGGCTACTTCCTGATCGGGGTCCTGCTGACCCAGAAGATCGAGAAGATCGGGTTTTACTACTGTCTCAACCTGGGCGGTGCCGCCCTGGGCGGCCTGATCTTCACCTTTGCCCTCACCCGGTTTTCCTTCCCGGTCCAGACCAAGGTTCTGGCCGTGCTCCTCCTGGTCCCGCTCTTCTTCCTCCCGGGCCGGAAAAAATTGTTCCCGTTCATCCTGGCGGCGGGGATCATCGTCTCTCCCTTTCCTCCTCCCGTCCCTTCCGATTTCAAGGATATCGCCGCCGCGGAAAACGTTCCCGAATATACCGAGATCAAGAGGGATCGCACCCCCTACGGGATCGTTACCGTTCTCTCTTCCCCGTATTTCCGGTCCATCCCGGGCTTGAGCCTCAACTATTCCGGGGCTTTGGCCGGCCAGTACCGGTATTTTCAAAACGGTGACGGCCGGGGCCGGCTCCCCCTCTCCGGCGATCTCTCCCGGCTCGTCTACCTGGAGTATCTGCCCTCCTCCCTCCCCTATCTTCTCCGGGATTTCGACCGCCACCTCTACCTCTCCACCGGCGGAGGGGAAGCCTGGCTGAAGGCTTTTTATTTCGGGGACGGGGAGGCGGTGGTCGCCGTGGCCGATCCTTCCCTGCGCCAGACGGCGCGGGAGCTGATCCGGGGAAGAGGGTTCTACGGGATCGACCCGGCCGCGGTCCGGCTGATCGGTGCCGGCGACCATCTGATCTCGTTCATCACCGTCCTGACCGTGATGCTGGTGGGGGCCGGGGCGGGCAGCTGGCTGCTGGCCCCCCGGGTGAAATCCCGGAGGGGATTCCTGCTCCTTTCCCTGGTCTTCCTGCTGGTCTTCTTCCTCCCCCTCAACTTCTTTCTCGAGCTGGGCGGCCCGGCGGCGGCCTATCCCGGCCTTCACCTGGTGCTGCTGGCTCTCTTCGGGTTGGGCACCGCGGTCTCTATGGGGGTCTATTTTCCCCGGGGGATGAGTATGGCCGGGAGGAAGAGCCCCCTGGCCCCGGCCTGGATGTGGTCGTTCAGCGGGCTGGCCTCGGTAATCGCCCCCGTCGCCGCGACGGTGATCTCGATCCGGCTGGGCGTTGCCGCGGTGACGGTCCTGATCCTGGTTCTTTACGTCACGGCCACCATCGTTTACCTGACCCAATCCCCCGGCCGGAGGCCGGGATATTTTGGGCCTCTGTAACACTTTATCCTTTTAAGACGTTGTTATCATCACCGTCACTGACGGTCATTGCGAGGTTACCGAACGAAGCGAGGGAGCCGAAACAATCTCTTAATCCGAAATTTTTCGCTTCACTCCTCAATTTCCCCAGGAGGATCGAGGCAGACAGTGATGGGGGGGCTTGGCCAACTCGACTTCGAGGACAAGACGATCCGGGTAAGAATAGGCCGCCATTAAGAAGCGCTTTGGTCAGATTTCCGCCGCGCTGGTAATCTGCTTGAAGTCAACCCCCAGCTCTTCGAAGTGGGCGGCACCGCAATCGATTTTCGCCGATTCGCTCACACGCAATTGCCAGCGGTCATCGGTGGCCTTGGTCTCCCGGACCAGGTATAGCTTCTCCCTTTCTCCCCTCTCCTGCTTGACGATGGCCCAGTCGGGGTTGTAGGTGCCGAGCGGGGTTTCCACCTTGAACCAGGCGGGCAGCTTGAGGAATAGCTTGATGTCCTCTCGGGCGTCAAGTTGTTCGGCGAATTCCTTTTCCCCGGTCGACTCGAATTCGATGGCGTCATAGATCGAATTTTCCACCTCCACCAACCGGTTCAGGTAGCCGATCAGTTCGCGTTCCTCGAAGAGCATCATCTCGTATTCGGCCCCGGCGATTTTCTCGTACTTGATCCCGTCAATGATCAGCTGGTTGAGCGTGTTCTTGATGACCCGGGTGA
>CAYXKT010000177.1:0-4198 GCA_964465735.1 uncultured bacterium | reverse complement strand
GGCCAGCAAAATCTTAGCACGTTTCATCCGCAATAATCGCTCAACTTAGGTTATAATTTGAGGTTTTCGTTCAGGCACTAGATATTATAAAAGCCAAAGGGCAATGATTTGATCTCAAGACGCTTTCACTGGATCCTGATGCTTTTCGGCCTGTTGTTGCTTTATGCCTGCGCCTCCTCCCGGGAAACGCTGGACCCGGGGGAGCGGGTGGTGCTCGGGCTGCTGCTGGATACCACCGAAGGCGGGCCCTGGGGGAGCCAGGGAGCGGCCCTGGTTGAGAAGGCTCAGTCCGCTGGTTTCGAGGTTCTGGTCCGGACTGCGACCGGAGAAGAAGGAGAGAGCGCTGAGAGCCGGATCCGGGGGCTGATCCGGAACGGAGCCCAACTCCTGGTGACATTCCCTTCCGCCCTTAACCATTCCGTTTTGATCCCCGACCGGGGTTATTCTCCGACAGTTCCGATGATCGCCGGCGGTGAGTTGATCCCCGGTCTTACCCCTACTCTTTTGGTCGGCCCGGATTTGTCCGCGGCGGGCTACCTCCAGGCTTGGGCGGTTCGAGAGCAGATCCGGGGTCCGGGGGTGGTTTTGCTGGGAGGGCCCGAAGAAGACCCCGGAGCCTCCCGTCTCCGGGCCGGCCAGCTGGCGGCTTTCACCGAGTGGGAGGAACAGAGGGGAGGGGAGACCGGGATTCTGGCCGATCTCCGCCTCGGACAGCCCTCGGCCCGGGAAGCCCGCCTCCGCACCGAGGAACTGCCGGCTCGCCCGGTTCGGGGTGGCCAGGGCGTCTCGGCGATTATCGCTGTTGACGATGAGGTGGCCGCCGGGGCCGCGGCGGCGGTGAGAGAGAAGAGCCTGACCGGTCGGATTCTGGTGGCGGGGCGGGGCGGGACTCTGGCCGCCTGCCGGCGGATCATCGCGGGGGAACAGTTATTGACCCTCTACACCCCGCCCGAGGCATTGGTTTCGGCAACGGTCAGTTCGGCAATCCGTCTCTTCAGGGGGATGGAGCCGGAAGAGATTGCCGACTCGCTTGGTTTCAAAAACCAGCAGCTTGATCACAATGGAGAAAAAGTATCAGCCGTTCTCCTCCCCCCGGTCCTGGTCACCCGGGCGACGATGGTCGATACCGTCATTCTCGACGGCCTCTACCCTGCCGCGGATGTTTATCACAGTGTTGTCACTGAGTAAAAGCAGTCCACGGATTCCCACTAATATGTTTTGGATTTTCCTTGCCGCGGCCCTTGTATTCACCGCGAATCTTCACGAACCCCCACGGATGACCCGGACGAGAAATCGTAATCGGGATCGATTCCCCCTCGCCTCAGCCCTGCCAACAACCGCAGATTACCCGGATCAACACTGATTATTCTCAAGCATCTTCGGTTGTATAACCGCTAACCGCTCGACAACCTTATCCTTCAATCGTTTTCTTAAAAAACATCCAGTAGATCCTGTTATCCTGTCTGAAAATTATTTCGTTATGCCATCGATTACCGATCACTATCCCTGACAATCACGGTAAAAACCACCTCCCGCGCTGGCGGCATATCTTTCTTCCAGGAGCGAAAATACTTTAGCGAGATCCCGGTCTTGCCTTTTTTTATCGTTCGAAACGTCCAGTACTGGGTCCCTCCGGCACCTTTAAGCTGAGTTTCCGGGGGCTGGAAGCGGGCATTGAGCAAGGTGAGAATCGTGGGATCAAATTCATCGGCGAAATCCCAGGAGTATCCGGTAGTCGGGTTGGAATCCAGCGCGATGATGAACTCTGACCCGATCTCGGTTTTAATGGTCTTGCCGGGTTGGCTATATGTCTCAGTCTGGTTCATAATTGTCGGCAGTGGCTGGGTGTGGCCAGCTCCGGTCGTGACTGACAGGGTGACCAAGCAGACGATAACTTGTTTCACAAAATCCACAAATGTTATATCCTATACCATTATCGAGATTAATCGGGAATTTGTTCGAGGAACGATGGGCTGGATGGGAAAAATTATCGGTGGTTCGGTTGGGTTTATGCTGGGCGGCCCCCTGGGAGCGATCGCCGGGTTGGCGCTCGGCTCACTCTATGACTCTGGAACCTCTGTTTCTCGGGCTCGTCTGGATTCCGCTGAGGAGGCCCAGCTGCTCTACTTTACCGCCGCCTTCTCGATGTTGGGCAAACTGGCCAAGGCCGATGGCGTCGTCTCCCGAGCTGAGGTCGAGGTGATCGATCGGTTTATCCGGGATCAGCTCCGCCTCGACCCGGAAGCCCGGAAACTGGCGATCCGGATCTTCAATCGGGCCAAGGACTCCCCCGACCGTTTCGAGGACTTTGCCACCCAGTTCTACCGGTATTTTCACCATCAGCCGCAGATCGTGGTCAGTATGTACCAGATGCTGCTGGCATTGGCTTCCGCTGACGGGGTCGTCCATCCCGTCGAGGAGAGGATGCTCAATTCCGCGGCCCGGATCTTCGGGATCAGCCATAACCGCTCCTCTCAGTACCGCCAGGCCGCCACGGGAGGGACCAACCGCTACTATGCCGCGCTGGGTTGTTCCCGGTCTGATTCCGATGAGACGATCCGGAAGCGGTACCTCAAACTGGCCAACGACTTCCACCCCGATAAGATCGTCTCCAAAGGGCTGCCGGAAGAGTTCACCGAGTTTGCCAAGAAGAAGTTCCAGGAGATCCAGGAGGCCTACGCCGAGATCAGAAAGGAGCGAGGCCTCTGCTGAAAGCCGGTCCGGGTACCGTAGCCGGAAGCATTCAAGAGAACAGTGCTGTTGGGCAATGGCCAAAAGTCCGCCAGCCCAGTTCGACGAGGCTGCCCGGATCCCTCCCCCTCGATCGATATCCTCCCGTTTGTTCTCAACCGGGCAGGAAGAACAGGGTCCAGTCCCCCTCTTCCTGCCGATTGTCACTGGCTAATCAGTGCCTGAACGGAAACCCCCAATCCAGGTCATTGCCAGGAGGGACGACGAAGCAATCTGTTTATTTGGTGCTGAGACTGCTTCGTCACTTCGTTGTTCGTAATGGCAAAGTCTATGTGATTTTAGGTTTCCGTCCAGATACCAATTAAAATACCATTCCGAATTTGCCGCCGTAATAGTTACTGGCATTCTCCGGTTCCATAGACCATCCGCCCCATCTGCCATATTTTTTGTTGGAGTCGCCGATCTTCCAGTATTCGCCGAAGATCTCCAGTTTCAGCCCGACTTTGTCGTTAATATCATAACGGATATAGGGGGTGAATCGGAAACCATAGCCGTCTTGCCCGGTAAATTTAGTACTGCCGCTCTTATTGAACCCGGAGAACATCCAGTCAAACTCACTTCTTAAGCCGATCGTCCACTGCTGGTTATCGAAAATCGGCAGGGAAAGATCCAAGCCCAGTGGCAGATAGACATAAGTCTGTTCTCGCTTATAGCCTCCCGGCAGATCATCCAGACTGTTACAGAGAAAACGATAACCAAGACCGCTGTAGGGCATAAGGCAGACTCCGCCTTCATCGATCATATAACCGACTATACCGCGGAAATTAAAAATATAATTGGAGGTATCCCCTTTAAGCGATCCTCCCCCTATATATCCTCCATCATACTCCACATCTCCGCCGACTATTGACATATAGAATTGGAAGTACCAGGGCTGGGCGTCCAGGATCGCGATTGATCCGTAAACACCGGATTGAACTCCATCTTCTCGCATAAAATGTGACTCCCGGTAATGGAAATCCCCGATCTCCAGGCCCGCGTCCATCTCAATGTTCTCGATGAGACCGCCCATAACAACCGAACCGCTGATAACAGACAATGCCAGCACAGTTAAACCAATAATCTTCTTCATCTTGCGTGCCTCCTATTTCAGTCGTTGGTTTTGTTCTCACCCGCTATTTACCTCAGGAGCCAGCTGCGACAATACTATTGTAGTCTCATAAAGATTGCCGATGCTCCTTATTAGCACCTCCCTCTTCTATTTTCTCGGCCATTGGTAAGAATTGTTTTTTTGCGATATGTCATCGATCGCCCAGTTAACAAGGTGCCGGCAGAGCGAAGATATTAATGTCATATAGGACCAAAACTGTCCGAAAGTCAGCGGGAAGTAATGAGGGTTATCAGGGTCAGGCCTGCTTGAAAATAATTTAGAGCCTCAATGATGGCCTTAAATTGAGCTGCTAAGGGATATTCCCGAAGCAAACACCGGAAACTAAGGTTTTGTCTC
>CAYXKT010000176.1:0-4229 GCA_964465735.1 uncultured bacterium | reverse complement strand
CGTCGGCCAGCAAGATCTTAGCACATTTCATCCGCAATAATCGCTCAACTTAGGTAGCAAACACTATATTAGTTGCAACCCTTTCTTATTTCTTCTCACCTTTTCAATATCCAAGTACTTGGTCTGTCGCGTGTGTTTGTGCTGGTGCCGGCATCCCGAATATTTCAGTCTATGCCTAACTTTTTTATGGGGAACAGTCGCTATCGCTCTGAACTTGTCCGGGCGGTTTTGACAGTTGCAAACCGGAGGGAATCGGCAGCCAGAGGATCCTGTCCTTCTTTATTGAATATCCGAATATTTGATTCATTTCATTGATTACCGTTTACCGGTTACTTTGCCTCACCACCCTCCTGAGGCACCGCCGCCGCCGGACATCCCGCCACCGAACCCGCCGCCAAAACCACCGCCGCCAAAGCCGCCGCCGAACCCGCCGCCGGTGCCGGTCCAGTAACCCCTACTCCCCGTTCCCCGACGGCGAAAGGCGAGTGTTTTTAAGCCCAGAACCAGAAACATTAGCAGTAAAAAACCCAGGGGCGGCAGTATGCTGTTTGGGGTTGAGGGCCCCGCGGGGTGGAGCGGAGCCTGGGGTGTGAGGCCTTCGATCTCCAGGCCGCGTTCTCGGGCGATCCTGCTCACCAGGGCCTGGAGGGCGAGTTCGATACCCTGATTATAGTCTCCCCGGCGGAATTGGGGGAGCATCAGGTCCCGGATGATGCGGGAGGCCTCGGCGTCGGGGATCGTCCCCTCCAGTCCATAACCAACCTCGATCCGGGTTTCTCTCTCTTTGGCCGCGACCAGTATCAAGATACCGTTGTCTTTCCCCTTTTCCCCGATGCCCCATTTTTCGAAGAGCCCGACAGCGTACCCTTCCACTGTCTCCGGGGCGATCGTCTCCACGGTCGCCACTACCACCGCGTCTCCGGACTGTTCCCTCAGGTTATGGGAGAGTTTTTCCAACCGATCAACTGTTGGCGGGGTGAGCAATCCGGCGAAGTCGTTGATCGCTCGGTCGGGCCGGGAGGGGTAATCAACTTTTCGTTGGCAGGCGGTGAGGCTGACAATTCCCACCAGAAGGGCGAACAAAACCGCTTTCGAGGAGGGGAGTCGGGTCATAACACATCGACCGCTTCGGCCAGTCTTTCCAGTTGGGCGAGGTAGCGCTCCAGGTAGATTTCAGCGTCTTGGCCGGCGATCTTCTCGTCGTCCTGCCGGTCGCGCCAGATGGAAAGGAAGACCTCCGCTTCAAGGCCGAATTCGCGGGCCAGCAGTTTCAGGACCTCTTCTTTATTTCCCGCCGGTTCCTTTCCTTTCAGGCGGGGGAGGTTGCGGAAGACCGGCATCAGGGAGCCAAGCGATTGCTTGAGGAGCCGGTCGAGCCCGCCCTTTTGCCCGGCGGTCTCCAGGTAAGCTCCCCGGATCCGGACCAGTTTGCCTTTGACCTGCTCTTCGCACTGGTGGCGAAGATTTTTTAAATCGATCTTCAGTCCGGAGAGGAGGTCTTCACCGTAGAGAATCCGGCAATGGTCCTTGATCTCCAAAAATTCCACCGGGAAGACGTCGGTCGAAGTCTCCAGGTAATGGGGAGTAAAAAAGAGCGGGGCCGGGATCCGGTCCCGGGTTCCCCGACCGACCTGGCGGAGGCATTTCTTCAGGGTCGGGAGATCAACTTTCCGACAGAGCAAAAGGATATTGATATCGGAAATATTCTCCAAAAAATCCTCTCCGACCGCTGAGCCGTAAACCGCCGCTGAGAGCAGATTCTCCCCCTGGATCTCGATCATCCGCTCCAGATAGGGTTTGACTTTCTTCGCTACCACATCCGGTAGTGTCTCGAGGTTGCTCAGTTTGGTCATCCGTTTCTCCTATTGCTCATCGCTGTTCTGTAAAAAAAATAATCACAGAGAACACAGAGAGTATTGAAATAGAAGGGATTAAATAAAATGACTCTCTCCCCCTCAATGTTCTCTTGAAATACCATCCTTTTAATCCCGTCTTTGTGCAAATGAACCTTAAACCTAAATTGAGCGATTCTACGCGGCGAACTGCACCAATCTTTTGCGTCCGAACGGATATTGAAAATCCCCGCCATATCTCCTGGATATGGCTGTGGTTTTCGCAACCCGTCGGCCAGCAAAATCTTAGCACATTTCATCCGCAATAATCGCTCAACTTAGGTTTCAAATTGATACTCTATTGTCGCGCACAAACAATCATTATCAAGTCAAATTCATCGGCTGATGCTTGCTCATACCCACTTCCCCATAACCCCGGTCCTAAACTCTTAGGCACTTCGATGGCGCAAGATATGATTTTTTCAGTTATTTCCTGAATGCGGATATATAATCCGCTCATTGCTCATCAGAACTTCAGTTGTTAGAGTTCACAGAGAGAGTTGAAAAACTTGATCCTGAATTTTCTCAGTGGTCTTGGTGGTTTCATTCTCTTGCATAAAGTTTTTGACAGTACCCTCATCGTTTACCGCTCCCCGTTCACCGCTTACTGTTGCCGCTCTCCCTCCTGGCTTCGCGCTCGGAGCAGGTCCAGTCGCCGGGCCAGCCAGGGGGTGGAGAGGGCCTGGAAGAGGATGGTGACCAGGATAGCCATAAATACCATCGCCTGGACGAAGTCATCGTAGAGCGTCTGCATCTCGCCGGGGAAGCCGAGGTTGATCGTGGCCAGGGATCCGGCCAGGGCCGCCGGCATTACCCCGGTCTCCCGCACCCAGCTCATAAATACCTTCTCTTTTGCACTCCAGCGATTTCTCCGGTCAAGTCCGAAGCAACTAAAGACTACTGCCGGCCGGCTGATCAGGATAAAGATGGCTAAGAAGGCCAGGCCGGGAAAAAGGTACTTCTGGATGGAGATAAAGTCGATCTGGCTGCCGAGAATGACGAAAATCATCATCCTCGAGATCAGGGCCAGATTGCTACTGAAGATATCCATCTCTCCTCCCAGCTCCTGGCCGATTTTCCGGGGGAAGGCCTCCTGGGTGTTTCGGATAAATACTCCCGCCAGGAAGGCGGCCAAAAAACCGCTCCCGCCCAGGTACTCGGACAGTGTGTAGGCGCCGATAGCGATGGGAATGGTGAGGACATCGGCGGCTGAGCGGAAAAACCCGAATGCCCGTCTCGAGGTCAAAAGACCGGCCAGGATCCCGAGGCCGGCTCCCACCGCGCAGCCGATCAGGAGCTGGGTGACGAAATCGGCGATGGCGCCCAATAAACTGATCTGTCCCTGCTGAATTAAAGTGACCATAGAGATGAAAAGGATCGCCCCGGTGATGTCATTAAAGGCGGATTCGCTCTCGATCACCACCTCCAGCCGTTCCCGGAGCCGGATCTTCTGGAGGATCGGGATCAGAGTGGCCGGGTCGGTCGGAGAGAGAATAATGCCCAGCAGGATGGCGGCCGACAGGGGGAGAATCGGGAAGATGATCCAGGCGGAGACTCCGATTAGGATGGCGGAAATGATCACCCCGGGGATGGCGAGAAGCGTGATTATCCAGCCGTAGCGGATGATGGTCTTCAGCTTCAGGCCCATCCCGCCCTGGAAGAGGATGTAGGCGGCCCCGAAGGTGACCACCAGCTGATTGGCAATCGAGGCCTGTCGGATCGGGACCCAGAAGGGGACGGCGGGGCCGATTATCACCCCGGCCAAAAGAAAGAAGATAACATCGGGAATTTTGAGGAAGTGAGCCAACCGCTCGGCGATCAGGGCGGCCGCCAGGATGATTGTGATATCGCTGAAGGCGGTCATAATATACTGCGTGGTATCAGGAACCTCGACCGCGCCGGCCACCGTCCCCAGGATTTGGTGGATAATCGTTATCATATCGTGTTGAAGCAGAAACTCGTGGCTGCTTGCCGCCTTAGAAATTGGAGAGATAACTGCCGGAATCACCTCGGCCAACGATTATAACCGAGAAACTTCTTTCTTCCATTCTTTTTTCGTGGCATTATCTTTAATTGTTCTGATTCTGGCCGGAGTCCGGCTGTCGGGGTTCTCCGCGCTGAGCGAGAATCGTGGTTGGGACAGTTAATTAGTGCCTGAAAGAAAACGCCAAGAGCCAGATCATTGCGAGGAGGGGCAACGAAGTAAACCTTTCAGCTGACAAAAGCAATGCGATTTGAGAGTTTGGTTCAGGCGCTGATTATATAACCTAAGTTGAGCGATTCTTGCGGATGAAATGTGCTAAGATTTTGCCGGCCGACGGGTTGCGAAAACCGCAG
>CAYXKT010000175.1:0-4273 GCA_964465735.1 uncultured bacterium | reverse complement strand
GGACGCAAAAGATTGGTGCAGTTCGCCGCATAGAATCGCTCAATTTAGGTATAATTTAGTGCGCTTATGAGTAGATCTACCAGGAGCCTCCTGCATAATTTTATCCCTGCTCGGGTCTTTTCCCTGGCCTTCCCGGTGATGCTGGGGATGATGTCCCAGGTGCTTTTGAACGTGGTTGATGCGGCGATGGTTGGCCAGTTGGGTGCGGCCGAATTGGCCGCCGCCGGGCTGGGCTCGATGGCCTTTATGGTGGTAGCGATGGCCTTTGAGGCCCTGGGCACCGGGACCCAGATCCTGGTTGCTCGGGAGTGGGGGGCCAAGAACCCCGCGGCCGGCAGCAGGGTGCTCTCCAACTCCCTGGTTCTGACCCTCCCCCTGGGGATCATCCTTTCCTCGCTGGCGATCTTCAAGGTTGTTCCGTTCATCCCCTTTCTGGTCGACGAGCCGCGGGTCCAGGAATTGACCACCATCTATGTCCGCTACCGCTTTATCTCCCTTTTCCCCTTCCTGATCTTTTCCTCCTTCCGCGGCTATTTCGATGGTGTGGGCAAGACCCAGATCCGGATGAAATATATGATCATCGTGGTTGCCCTGAACATCCTGTTGAATTACGTTCTGATCTTCGGCAAGTGGGGTGTTCCCCGGATGGAAATGGCGGGGGCCGCCCTCGCTTCCACGCTATCCGTTTTTGCGGGAACGATCTACATCCTGATCAGCGCCTGGGGCGGTAAGGTATTTCGAGAACATCCTCTCTTTCGGCGTCGGAATTTCCATTGGAGGGTGGTCTGGGATATCGCCTATTACTCTTTCCCCAAGGGGGCCCGGATGTTCTTTTTCTTTGGAGCTTTCCTGGTCTTCTTTAAATTTGTCGGGATGACCGAGACCCTCCCCGAGAAGGTGGCGGCGGTCCTGGCGGCGACCAATATCCTGATTACCATACTCTCCTTTTCTTTTATGCCCGGGGTGGGGATCGGGATCGCCGGCGCTACCCTGGTCGGTCAGACGCTGGGGGCGGGGAAGTTCGTCGCCGCCCGTCATTACGGTTGGGCTTCAACCCGGTTCGGTATTCTCTTTATGGGGTTGGCCGGACTGCTCTATATCATCTTTCCCCGGGAGATCATCTCCTTCTTCTCCGGTGACCCGCTGGTCATCGAGCAGGGCTACTGGCCCCTGATTATCCTGGGAGCGGTCCAGGGTTTTAACGGTGTGGGGTCCGTCCTCTCCCAGTGCCTGGAGGGGGCCGGGGCCACCCATTGGGTCCTGGCGGCCGAGCTGATCATTTACTGGCTGGTGCTCCTCCCCCTGACCTATTTTTGCGCCATTTATCTCGAATGGGGGCTGACCGCGGCCTGGGGTTGTATTGGATTTATGATGATTCTTTACGCCGGGATAATGATCCGGAAATTCCGCTCCGACAGCTGGGAGAAAATCATAACCTGAGGACGGACATAAATTCCGGATTGAATATTTTTCCTCCCGGTTCCGTCAAAGAGGAAAACGGGATATTCCGGATTGACCGGCCGGGGCTTTCCCGGTATGCTGATATTGATGCTCTGTCCGACCGGTTTGGCAAGTGACCAAGGTCGGTAACCGTGGCACAACCAAGGGAGGGAATGGAGAATGAAAATCTCTAAAATGGTATTGGTCCTGACCCTGCTAACTGGATTGGTGGGCCAGTCGGCGGCGGTGGAAAACGGCGGGACGGAGCCCGGGGAAGCTATGCTCCAGGCTGCGATCTTTGTTCAGAACCGCGCAGGAAAAGCTTATGACGATAAGATTGATCTTCTTAACGATCTTATTGCTGCCCGTCTGACGGAACGCGGCTTTTCGGTTATCGATAAGCAATACGTGACTAATAAATTTCGGGAATCTCGGGATTCTGATGCAGGGAAAACGATCAAGGCGTTGCAAGGTAAAGAGGACATCTATAGTGTTGAGGAGGCGATGAATAACGCTTCGGCCCTCCGGTTGGCCCAAATGATCAATGCCGACTTTATACTGGTTGCTACAATTAGCTCGGTTGGCCATACCGAGAAGTCCTTTAAAGGTTACGGTGTCGAAAATCAGGTGGTCGATTATACGCTCCGGGTATCGCTTCGAGTGTTGGAGGCTGCCGGAGGAGGTTCGGTGTACGGTGATGTTGTCCAGGCAACTAAACGGATCCCCCGGACCGATAACCTGCATATATCCTCCTCGGATACTTTAAATACTTTGCTTGATTTGGGGGCGGAAAAAATTGCCGGGAATATCGAATCAAAGATGACGAGGATCCGGTCTGCTAAAGTTGATTCGATGAGGTACGTTAGCTTCAGAGTTTCAGTAGCTGGTGTTGATGTCGCGGATGTAGAGTTAGATGGAGCGGTAATAGGTTCAGCCGGTTTGGAACCGGTAAAGTTTATGGCTGCGCCAGGCATACACTTGATGCGGGTTACCCGGGAGTGGTTTGAACCCTGGGAGCGGACAGTGTCCATCAACCAGAATCAGAGATTCAATATCCAGCTTAATATGTCCAATGAGGGGATAGCTCGTTTTAAGACCCTCGAAGGGTTCAAGGAAGAAATGGCCAGAAAGCGTATGAGGGCCGAAGGCGAGAAGAAAATGATAGAGGAGAGTTATATACGCGTGGATACTTCCAATGTTGAGAAGCTTTCCGTCGGCGGCAGTAACAGGAGTAGCGACATCGATGTTGTGATAGAGGAGGAAGTCAAATGAAGATGTGTACCCGTGTATTTATCTGTCTGGCCCTGCTGCTGTTGACCTTGCCGCTGGCCCCGATCTGGGGTCAGCTGGCAAAAGGGAGCAAGGACACTCTGTTTATCGGGGCTGTCAAGGTCCAGCCCTCGGTAAGGGAGTTGGCGAAGAGCGATGGGGCGGTGCTGGAACTGGACCGGGCCGCCCAGTCGCTGGAAACCCAGTTCATCCAGGCGGTCAGCGCCACCCGGGTCTTTCAGCTGGTGGACCGCAAGAGGTTGGCGGATATCCAGGCCGAGCAGTCCTTCACCGCCGTCGCGGTTGATCCCTCGGATCCGCGGGCGGCCCAGCTTTTAAAGATGGCCGGGGCGCGGTGGGCCTTTCTCCCCGAGATCGATGGCTTTCAGGTCCGGACCGACACCGTGAAATTCCAGGTCGGACGGGAATCGGTGACCCAGAAATATTTCTTCTCCGCCCTGGTCCAGATCGTCGATACCACCACCGGGGAACTTCTCCCTGATGTTCCCAGCATCCAGCTCAACGAGATCGAGACCGCGGAGATGGCCGGGATCGGGCAGGTCCAGGCCTCCGATCAGGTTCTGGTCGCCCTGGCCCGGAAGATGGCTCGACAGTTGAGCCAGGAGGCGGTCGCTATCCTGAGACCGGCCAAGATCCTGGCCCTAACCGGCAGCCAGATTATGATCAACCGGGGTTCGGAAGCGGGTTTTGCTCCCGGCGTTTCCCTGGAGATCTTCGCCTACCAGAACATCGTTGACGAGGATACCGGCGAGGTCTTCCGCAACGAGATCCCGGTCGGCCGGGCCACCGTCCGACGCGGTGATCAGAAGAAGAGTTTTGCCGAGATCGGCGGGGAGGATCTGGGGATCGCGGTCGGTTGCATTGTCAAGCCACTGCGCCAGACTGCCCGATCCGCCCCCCTGGCCCCGGTTACCTGGTCGGGGGGGAAGGAAGCTACCGGGACGGAGATCGCCCCCCGGGGCGCGAGTCCTCAAACCCCCGGCTCCAGTGCCCAGCCCCTGAGCTGGTAAGTCCGGAGCTGAAAACTAAGGAGAGAGAACAATGAAGAAGGTTATTCCCCTGGCCGCGGCGGCGGCGCTGCTCGCCCTCCCGGTCCTGGTCTTATTCTCCGGCTGTAGTTCCACCACCTCGGGGATCGAGGGGTCCTCGACGATGATGATGGATGCCGACGGCGGTTACCAGTTCAGCGAGTACGTGGTCGTCAACAACCCCAAGGTGGCCCGCGGTCTCCAGATCGTCAATCTCAGTCAGGAGTTTGTCGGCGATATCCTTCGAGCCCAGATCACGCTGGCCTCCAAGTACTCCAAGACCCAGCAGTATCAGTATCGTTTCGCCTGGCTCAACGAGAGCGGGGTGGAGCTGGACGCCGGAGCCCATCCCTGGATCCCCTTTATTATGTACGGTAACGAGACCAAGACCCTCCAGGGGGTCGCCCCCAACCCTTCCGCCCGTCAGTTCAAGATCAATATCCGGACGCGGTAAGAAGAAAGTTTAACCTAAGTTGAGCGATTATTGCGGATGAAATGTGCTAAGATTTTGCTGG
>CAYXKT010000174.1:0-4314 GCA_964465735.1 uncultured bacterium | reverse complement strand
GGCCGGCAAAATCTTAGCACATTTCATCCGCAATAATCGCTCAACTTAGGTATCAATAACCTTGATCAGATTTCCGCGGAATTTTGCGTTGGGCAAACATCCTTCAACAACCCTCAGTATTGATTGCGGCAGCAAATGGCTTTTGGGAGATCCGGATATAGCCAGATAGGTTTAACGGCGAAAGTCGGACCCGGAGCCCAGGAGATTGTCGAGAACCTGGAGGGATTGCTTTAGCCCCTGATTTATTTCGCGGGTTTTTAGAAAGGGCTTGATCAGGGCGCTGCCGACAATCACTCCGTCGGCGGATTTCTCTACTTTTAGCAGCTGCTTTCGGGTGGAGATTCCGAAACCGACGGCGACCGGAAGCTCAGATTCTCGCTTGATTTCTTTTACCTGGTTTTTTAACTCCCGGGAGATGTTGACCTTTCCCCCGGTGACCCCGGTCATTGAGACGTAGTAGATGAAGCCGTCGCTTTTGGCGGTGGCCAGCCTGATCCGCTCGGGAGAGCTGGTCGGGGCGAGGAGGCAGATCGTGTGGATATTGCGTTTTTTCAGGGATAGGCGGATCCGATCGGCCGCTTCCGGGGGGAGGTCGGGGATAATCACGCCGTCGGCCCCGGCCCGGAAGAGGTCGGCGGAGAGCTGCTCCGGTGTCCGGTTGAGGAAGGGGTTGAGGTAGCCCATCAGGACCAGGGGAATCTGCGACGTCTTCCGGATGGCTCCGGCCAGGCTTAGAACATCGTTGAAGGTCGTTCCCCGTTTTAGGGCAGCCTGGGAAGAGGCCTGGATGGTGGGGCCATCGGCGATCGGGTCGGAGAAGGGGATCCCCAGCTCAACGATGTCCACCCCGCGTTTTTCCATTTCCACCACCAGCTTGAGGTTAGTCTCCAGGTCGGGGAAACCGGCGGTGAGGTAAGCGATGAAGGCTTTCCGGCCGCGATTTTTTAGTTCCTGAAATTTTCTGTCGATCCGGTTCATTAGATGTGTTCCTGCTATTTTGACTCTTCCCGGGTAGGTCAATCTTTCCGGTTGGCCTGGTCACCGGGAAGGTCGGACTAAAGTATTTCCTGCTCCCGCAATATACCCAGGTCCTTGTCGCCCCGGCCGGAGAGGCAGACGATGATCGTCTGTTCTTTTTGCATCTTTCGGGCCAGCTTGACGGCGTAAGCCACGGCGTGGGCCGACTCCAGGGCGGGGATGATCCCTTCAAGTCGGCTTAAGAGCCTGGTGGCCTGGAGAGCTTCCCGGTCGGTGATCGAGGTGTACTCGGCCCGGCCGCTTTCCTTAAGCTGGCTGTGTTCCGGGCCGACGCCGGGATAATCGAGGCCGGCGGAGACGGAGTGGGTCTCGATTACCTGGCCGAATTGATTCTGGAGGAGGTAGCTGTAGCTCCCGTGGAGGACGCCGGGGCGGCCCTTGAGCAGGGTGGCGGCGTGTCTCCCCGAGGCCAGGCCGGTACCCCCCGCCTCGACCCCGATCATCCGGACCGGATCGTTGAGGAAGGGGTAAAAAAGACCCAGGGCATTGGAGCCTCCGCCGACACAGGCGATGAGGACGTCGGGCCGGCCCTTATTCCGGGAGCGGAACTGACGTCGGGCCTCCTGGCCGATCACCGATTGAAAGTCCCGGACCATCTCCGGGTAGGGGCGGGGGCCGACAACGGAGCCGAGCAGGTAGTAGGTACCGCGGACGTTGGTCACCCAGTCGCGCATTGCCTGGTTGCAGGCGTCCTTGAGGGTCTTTGATCCGGTCTCGACCGGGATCACTTTCGCCCCCAGCAGTTCCATTCGGAAGACGTTGAGTGCCTGTCTCCGCATATCCTTGCTCCCCATATAGACCTCGCATTTCAGCCCGAGCAGGGCGGCGGCGGTGGCGGCGGCCACCCCGTGCTGTCCCGCTCCGGTCTCGGCGATGATCCGCTGCTTCCCCATCGCCTGGGCCAGGAGCGCCTGGCCTAAGCAGTTGTTAATCTTATGGGCTCCGGTATGACAGAGGTCCTCGCGTTTCAGATATATCTTTGCCCCTCGTCCGTGCTCGGTCAGCCGTTCAGCGAAGTAGAGTGGGGTGGGGCGTCCGGCATAATCGGCCAGGAGGTATCTTCGGCGTTTCTGGAAATCCGGATCACGACGGAAACGGCGGTAGGCTGCTTCCAGTTCCCGCAACGGGGCCATCAGGGTCTCGGGGACATATTGTCCCCCGAATTTACGGCCGGTTTGGCGTTGGTGGGGGCTTTTGTTTTCTTTCTTCATTTTAGTTCTTTGCCTTTTTCAATGTTTTCGATTGCACCGGTTATCGCAAGGTCATCACTCCGAAAAAATTACGGGTTGTCGGGTGAGATTGCTTCGTCCTCGCAATGACAGTGGATTCTGTCTTACTTTGCCTGTTGTCTTCGCAATGACATTTGGTTCTTTCTCACTTTGTCCGGCGTTCCGGCCCTAACGGCTTGCCGCGGGCCTTCCGGACAAATGATCTCAGCTTTGCCGGGTCCTTGATCCCCGGCGCGGATTCCACTCCGGAAGAGACGTCTATCCCCCAGGGGGCAGTGGCCTCAATCGCCTCCCGGACGTTTTCCGGGTTTAAGCCGCCGGCGAGGAGAAACTTCAGGTCGGCGGCGGCCGCCTGGCGGGCCAGGGACCAGTCGAAGGTCTGGCCCGTCCCCCCGGCCTGTCCGGCGGCGAAAGTGTCGAGAAGGAAGGCCCGGGGGCGATAGGCCTGAAGGCGGTCAATCTCGATCTCTGAGATAACCCGGACGGTCTTGAAATAGGGGAGACCGAACTGGCCGCAATAGTCCGGTGGTTCGCTTCCGTGAAACTGGAGGAGGTCGAGACCGCAGGCGGCGGCCAGCCTTCGTACAGTCCCCGGGCGTTCGTCGAGGAAGACCCCGACCCGTTTTATGTCTTCGGGGACCAGTCGGATCAGCTTCTCCGCCCGGTCCGGGTTGAGGTAACGGGGGGTGCCGGGGACAAAGATAAAGCCGGCGAAGTTGATCTCCAAACCGTTGAGGGCCAGGAGATCCTCTTTCCGGGTCAGGCCGCAGATTTTAATTTTGATCTCGCGCATAATCGATGGCCGGTATTTTGACTGATCAAAAGTCGTCATAGGTTTCGATCTGTTACCCCTTTCAGCACCCGCCGGCTGTTATGGGCAAAAAGGCTCGAGGCAAACCTCGCTCTCCGGCCGGAAAATTCCATCGGGGGCCGAGATCATAGCCCAGGGGTGAACCCCCGGGGAGATAGGACATTAGTTCGGGTCTGAACGAAAACCCCAGAAACCAGGTCTGATTGCGAGGAGGCCCGACCAAGCAATCCGTTTATCTTGTGGTGAGATTGCTTCGTCACTTCGTTCCTCGCAATAACAATTGCAGGCTGATAAAACAGTAGAGACTTTTATAGAGCTAAAGTGTCACGATTAAAGCATCGCTTAAAATTTAGAGGATAGTAATTCCCGGGTTTTTGCCTCCGGATCCCCGCTTCGGACCAGGGTTTCGCCGATCAAAACGGCATCCGCCCCGGCGGTGGCCAACCGGCGGATGTCCTCGGCGGTTTTAATTCCGCTCTCGGCCACCCGAACCCGATCTTCCGGGATCAGGGCGAGGAGGCGGATCGAGGTCTCCAAATTGACCGAGAGGGTCTTGAGGTTGCGATTGTTGATCCCGATGATCCCGGCCGGGGTGTTCAGTACCATCTGCAGCGCCTCCTCGGAATGGGCTTCGACCAGACAGGCCAGGCCGATTTCTTCTGCCCGGCCGAGGAAGTCGGCCAGGGTTGGCGGCTCCAGAAGTTCGGCAATTAAAAGGACGGCATCGGCCCCGGCCGCCCGGGACTGGTAGATCTGGTAGGGGGCGACGAGGAAGTCCTTCCTCAAAACCGGGAGTTCGATTGCCGCTTTCACCATCGTTAGATCATTCAGCGAACCGCCGAACCAGCTGTTTTCGGTGAGGACCGAGACCGCCGCCGCCCCGCCTTTCTGGTAGTGGCGGACCAGGCGGCCCGGGTTGGAGATCGTGGCGATCTTTCCTTCGGAGGGGGAGGATCTCTTCACCTCGGCGATCAGAGCTGTCTTTTGTCCGCGGAGGGCCGAGCGAAAATCCCTACTCTTGGGGAGATCTCGGACCCGAGACAGGAGTTCGGCCAGAGGCGCCACCTTTTTGGCGGCCGCTACCTCTTCTCGTTTCAGTTGCCGGACTTGTTCAAGAAAAACACTCATCAGATGTAACCACGGAGGTGGGAGCTATTTTTGCCACAGAGGCTCAGAGAGGAGAATCTGATACCTAAGTTGAGCGATTATTGCGGATGAAATGTGCTAAGATTTTGC
>CAYXKT010000173.1:0-4327 GCA_964465735.1 uncultured bacterium | reverse complement strand
CGGACTCAAAAGATTGGTGCAGTTCGCCGCATAGAATCGCTCAATTTAGGTTCAATATTAAATCAGGACAAGTTTCACCTGAGGCGAAAACTGCTTTTATGCCTTGCCTTCTCTTCCCTCCAGGATTACCTGGATTTTGCCCGATCTAATCTGGGCGCTGACTCCGGTAATCGGCTTCAGGCGGTGAGGCAGACCCCTCGGCTGTCTTTCTCGCATAACTTTAGATTTTGATTATTTCTTACGGAGAGGCAGGGATTCGAACCCTGGGTACTCTTTCGGAGTACACTCGCTCTCCAGGCGAGCCGATTCAACCACTCTCGCACCTCTCCATAAATAAATCATCCAGGAAACGTCGGCCGGAACGTCCTGGCAAATATATCTCTCTCTTCCGGGCTTCTCCCAGTCTCTGATATCTCTCAGAATAAATCAACTGCCAAGGCATACATCTTTCGCAGATCCCTGCTTCCCTTGGTTGCGTTCATTAGTTCTCTTTTCCAGATCACCGGCACAACCAATATATCTTTTATTCAGTCTGCGCTCCACAGAACATAGACTGAATATTCGTTCATTGCAAGGCGAGGAGTTCTCCGTTGTTCCGATAGTGATCGGATTTTACGGAAGGGGTGGGATTCGAACCCACGGAGGACTCACGCCCTCAACGGTTTTCGAGACCGCCCCGTTCAACCGCTCCGGCACCCTTCCCAGTATTTTAATATGTTTTACCCCGAGAACTGAAAGGATTCTCCGTCAGAAGGACAGTTAATCGATCGTCATTCTGCCGGATGCTTCGATGTTCCTCAAGTAATTGATTTCATCGGATCCCTCAGATCTCTGAAGAAATCCTGAAGCAGGGCCAGACATTCCTCTCTGCGGACTCCTCCGATGCAGGTTACGGAACTGCCCAGGGCGGTGTTATTTAAAAGATCAATCGCCGATCCGGCGGCACCTTCACGGGGGGAGGGGATTCCATAAACCACGGTCGAGATCCGCGACTGAAGGATCGCCCCCGCACACATCGGGCAGGGCTCCTTGGTCACCACCAGGGTCATCTCGTTCAACCTCCAATCCCCAATATACTCCTCCGCCTGAGTGATAGCAATCATCTCCGCGTGGGCGGTGGCGTCTTTGAGAAGTTCTATCTGGTTATGGGCGCGGGCGATGATCCGATTCTTATAGACGATCACGCAGCCAACCGGGATATCTTCACTCTCCTGGGCTCTCGCCGCTTCCCGGATCGCCTGACCCATCCAGATATCATAAAGCAGATTTATATCTTCCATCAATACCACTCGAAAAAAAGCGCGAAGCCCCGACCCCGCTTCGCGTTTTCTCTATATTTCAGCCCAAGATTGACGTGCCTGGAGGGATTCGAACCCCCAATCCCCTGGTCCGTAGCCAGGTGCGATATCCGATTTCGCCACAGGCACATATCCCCACGGAGGGGGATAAAAATCATCGTGAAACCCCGCCAACCAGCAAGCAGATCAGAGCGGCCATCGAGATCACGCAGATAACCAAGGACAATACCGGCCGGAACCGGTTTCCCGGATTAATTACCAATTGCCTTATACCGCCGATCGCCGCCGCCGTCAAGACACAAAATGCCCCGGTCAGTCCCAGGGCAGCCGCCAGGGCAGAGAGCGAAGCTGGTGATAAGTCTTCAACAAACGTGTAATGGCAGAGATAGGCCGCACCGGTCGCCAGTGCTGATCCAACCAGGGCTAATCCCGGTCCCCTCCGGTTATCCCGAGCCATTGGCGCGGTTCCCCCATCCTCCCCCTGATCCCTTCCTTCCCGACATTTAAAGAGACTCATAACTCGCGGTCTTCCTTTCACCTAAATTGAGCGATTCTATGCGGCGAACTGCACCAATCTTTTGCGTCCGAACGGATATTGAAAATCCTCGCCATATCTCCTGGATATGGCTGCGGTTTTCGCAACCCGTCGGCCAGCAAAATCTTAGCACGTTTCATCGGCAATAATCGCTCAACTTAGGTTTCAATCAAATATTCAGATAATTCCTCAAAAAATGCCGATCAGTTCGCAAAGGCAGGGGAGACAAAGGCCGCCAGAAGACGCTGCGAACGGATAGTAATCTCCCCGGCGACGAACTGGTCCGTAAGATCGGCAAAGGCGATACTGAGTTCGGTGCGCTCCGGTCCGGGGGAGACCGCCCGCAGGATCCCAAAAGACTCACCCCCGGTCAAAAGTTTCAGGGTCACCGGTTCGCCGATTGGGAAGACCTGAAGCGAAAGACTGGGGACTGTCGCCTGAAAGATTTCTGCCCCTTCCGAGACCAGCTCGGCTCTATAGGTGACTTTCATCCGAACCGACCAGAATACCCCCCCAATCATCGCCCCCAAACCGGCTATCAGCAGCAGAGTCAGAAACCAGATCAAAAACCGGCGCCGTTTGAGATGTCGAAAAGGTTTTTTCACTTAATCTCCGCCTCGTATAGAGTTCGGTAAAATCCCTCCCGATCGACCAATTCCCGGTGGGTCCCTTCCTCGACCAACTTCCCCGCCTTGAGGACCAGAATCCGGTCAGCCGTCTTCAACGAACCAAGTCGGTGAGTGGCAGAGATGATCGTGGACCGGGGGAGAAGACGGCGGAGCCGGGAGATAATCCGTCCCTCGGAGTCATAACCGACTGCCGAGGCAGCCTCGTCGAGGAAAAGAATCCGAGGCCGGCCCAAAATCGCCCGGGCAATGTTCAGCCGCTGCCGTTGCCCCTCAGAGAAGTTCGACCCCGCCTCACCAACCATCGTCTCTAACCCTTCCGATAGCTCCCCGATCACTTCCTCGAGATCGGCGGCCCGGAGAGCCTGACGGATCTGATCTTCAGTTGCCTCCGGCCGGCCGAAGAGAAGGTTGTCCCGGATTGAACGGTTGAGGAGAAAGGCCTCCTGGAGGGCAATTCCCAGCGAACTCTGGATTGATTTCCAATAAATGGAGTTCAGCGGACGGCCGTCAAACCGGATCTCGCCTCGCTCGGGATCGATCAGCCGCAGAAGCAGGAGAAAGAGAGTGGTCTTCCCCGAACCGCTCGGGCCGGCCAGACCAGCAAACTCCCCAGGCCGGAGGGAAAAACTTAGATTGGAGAGGACCTCTTGTCCCGGGCGGTAACTGAAAGAGACCCCCCGGACTTCGATCCCGCCTGACAGTTCGGGGAGGGCAACCGCCGACTCCGACTCATATTTTTCGGGGAGGTTGAGCGTCTCCCGGACCCGTTCCCAGGAGACCAGCTTGACCATCACCCCCCGATAGAGTCCGCCCAGACCTTTCAGGGAGACAAAAAGCTGAGTCAGATAGATGGTCAGAGCAATCATCTCACCCAGGGAGAGCTGCCCAGAGATTACTCTCAAACCAAGATAATAGGTAAAGCCGATCAGGACAACCGAGTTGAGAACCCCGGCGGTCAGATTGCCGGCGATCGCAATCCGGACCTTCTGCAGGCCGAAACGGATGATCCGGAGCCGGTGATGGAGATAATTCTTCACCGCCCAACCGCCCCGCCCGAAGGCCTTGATCAGCTTGACGTTGGCCACCGCGTCCTGGATCACCGTCAGCGCCTGTTGGGACTCTGCTTTCACCACCCGGGTAACGGCTTTCTGCTTCCGGCCGAAGTAGCGGCTGTGGAGATAGAAGAGCGGGGAGAGAACGATCGCCGCCAGAGTCAACTCCCAGCTCCAGTAGAGGCAGATGGCGAGCAGAAAGACAACCCGACTGGCATTGACGATGATCTCGGGGATCGATTCCGAGGCCAGACCGGCGGCAGTGTCGATGTCGGTATCCAGCCGGTAGAGCTGCTCGCCGGTCGAACGGCGGTGGATATCGGTAAAGGAGAGGCGGAAGAGATGGCGGGTATAATCCCGCCGCAGGTCAAAGGTAAGCATCCTTCCGATATAGGCGGTCAGATAGGACTGGATGGTAGAGAGGGAACTCTGGAGAATTGTCAGCAGCAACCCGGCTATGAGCAGCCAGCGAAAGAGGTAGAGATCGCGCTGAAGAAACGCCCGATCGACGGTCACCCCGAAGAGAGCCGGTCCCAGAAGACCGAGCAGGGAGAGGAGAACGACAATCAGGAGGACCAGCGCTTGGAGCGACCAGTACGGGACCAGGTAGCAGTTGAAGACCTTGAACTGTCGCCAGATTTTCTTCATATAGAGTTTTTACAGCGCACGGACGGAAACCGGAAGAGATATCCTGCTTCTCCCCCCGAAATATCCCTTATGGGACAAAAATGGTATGGCTTGACTTGTGCATTAAGGGAATTTAAACCTAAATTGAGCGATTCTATGCGGCGAACTGCACCAATCTTTTGCGTC
>CAYXKT010000172.1:0-4430 GCA_964465735.1 uncultured bacterium | reverse complement strand
ACGCAAAAGATTGGTGCAGTTCGCCGCATAGAATCGCTCAATTTAGGTTAAAGTTGGATTTCTCCGGTTAATAAATTTGCCAGATCTCTATTCTTCTCACACCTATTATACTCTAAATTTTTCCTTTGCGTAACTCTGCGTTCTTTGCGTCTTGGCGGTGAATGTTTTTCTCGGGGGAAAATCAGGTCAGGTAACGGTAACGCTTGATCTTGTGACTGGGTGTCTTCTCGAAGGCGTCACCGTGGAGGCGGATCTCAGCCAGGCGACAATAAGCCGGAAGCTGCCGGTTGGCCGCCTCCCGGTTCTCCCTCATCTTCTTCTCCAGCCTGCCCCGATTGTCTTCCTTTCCCCCCTGCCCAGCATCCAGCGCGTCCCAGTCCGGGTAAACCCAAGCGACCAGCCGGCCGTTTTCCTCGAGTACCAGGGATTCCTGGATGTAGGGAAGCACATTGAGCCGACTCTCGATCTCTTCCGGATAGATATTCTGACCCGAAGATCCAACGATTATATTCTTCGAACGACCCTTGATATAGATAAATCCCGCGGAATCGATCAACCCCAGGTCTCCGGTCCGCAGCCAACCATCCTCACCGAGCACCTCAACGGTGGCCTCTCGGTCCTGATAATATCCGAGCATCACCCCTGACCCCCGGACAATGATCTCCCCGGGCTGCCGGGCGGGATCGGGGGAGTCGATCCGGCACTCCAGGCTGGAGATGGCCTTACCCACCGACTGCGGCCGGTGCTCGTACCAGGGAGAGTAACTGATCAAAGGCCCACATTCGGTCATCCCGTAGCCGACGGTAAATGGCAGCTTGATCTTCTTCATAAACGCCTCCACCTCTTCGTTGAGGGCGGCGCCCCCGACAATGATCTCCTGGAAGTTGCCTCCGAAAGTCTCGTTCAGCTTCGCCTTGATCTTCCGGCCAATCAGACTGGAGATAAGCGGAATCCGGATAAGAACGCTGATCGGGACGCGCCGCAGCAGCGGAGCCAGCCGCTTTTTGTAAAGCTTCTCGATGATCAGGGGAACGAAGAGAGTCAGAGATGGGCGTACCTCGGCAAAAGCTTTAATCAATACCTTCGGCGTCGGCATCTTGCCCAGGAAAGTGATATGGCAGCCAAGAGTGAACGGAAAGAGAAAGTCGAAACTGGCGGCATAGACGTGGGCCAGGGGGAGAAAATTAAGGATTCGATCGCCAGGACGCAGACACAAATTCTCCCGGGCAAAGTTGACGTTGGCTAACAGAGATCGGTAGGGGAGCATCACTCCCTTGGAGAAGCCGGAAGTCCCCGAGGTATAGGTCAGGGCGGCCATCTCCTCCAGGTCTCGGCCGGGAGGAAGTGAAAAGGTTTCGGCCGTCAACGCTTCAATCTCAGATAATTTCTCTTCTTTAATCCGCCGGATTTTTTCCGGGAGGTGCTGATCCCGGCAAGTGAGAAGACTTAGGGAGTCGAGGGATACCATAGCCCGCAGACCGGGTAACCGCTCCTCATTGATCCGGCCGGCCAGTTCGTCGGTAGCGAAGAGGATCCGGCTCCCGGAGTGGCTGATGATATGCTGGATGTCCTCGTCGTGAAACTCGCGGAGTATGGGCACGATTACAGCTCCAGAGGTAACGACAGCCAGATAGACCAGGGCCCAGTTAATCGAATTGATCCCAACCAGGGCAATCTTCTCCCCAGGGTTGACCCCCTGGTGACGGAAGATCGCCTGGAGGAGGAGAATCTGCTGGCCGGCCTCCCGGTAGGTCAGGGTCTGCCCGGCATAATCAGTAAAAGCCGGGCTCTGCCAGCATTTTTTGATGCTATCTTCAAATAGCTGGTTGAATGCGGTCATCTGAGATTTTTCATCTTGAGGATTCGACTGATGACAATTTCAGCCTGGAGCGAAAGTCACAGAAAACACCAAACAAAAGAGGGTTCTGCGGGGACAATCGCGATGCGTCTCCGCCATCGGCGGTGAGATTGACCGGAAGGCAGGAACAGTATAATTTATCCGGCCAGCGGGGATCTGACAAGATAATATCAGGATGCCCCTTACCTATAAAATATGCTATCCGGCGGCAATAGAAGGGCAGACACCGATCTGCTTGAGGGTCCGGCTCAATTCGGCAGGCTTCAAGGGCTTCTCTAAGGCGGCGGCAAAACCGTATTCCCGAAAATCGGTCATCAGCGGGTCGGCGGTAAAACCGCTGCAGAGGATCGCCTTCACCCCGGGGTCGATCTCCTGCAACCGGTAGAGAGTCTCGGCGCCGGAACGGTCTCCCGGAACGATCAAGGCCAAAAGGACGGCGTCAAAGGGACGGCCGGCCTCCTGTTCCAGCTGGTAGAGTTCAACCGCCAACCGTCCATCCGGGACGGCCAAGACCTCGAAGCCGAACTGGTTGAGGAACCTGACGACCTGGTCACGGAATCCCTCATCGTCATCCATCACCAGAATCCGGGGCCGAGGGGCCGGATCGGCCCGGCTTTCAAGTACCGGGATGTAGATAGTAAAGACGCTGCCCTGCTTGGGGGAACTCTCGACCTGGATAAACCCCCCGTTGTTCTCCACTATCCCATAAACTACCGGCATCCCCAGGCCGGAGTTGCTCTCGGTATTCTTGGTGGTAAAAAAAGGTTCGAAGAGGCGGGATTTCTCGGTTTCCGTCATCCCGCGGCCGGTATCGGTTACAGTCAGGGCGAGATAATGGCCGGGCTTCTTCCCGATCATCCGGGGGACCGGGGAAGAGTTAAGATCGACGGTCTTCAGGTCAATCGAGATCGTCCCCGATCCGCTGATCGCTTGCCGAGCGTTGAGAACCAGGTTGACGATGATCTGCTCTATCTCACCCCGGGGGGCGGCCACCTCTCCTTTCTCCGCTTCGAGGTTCAAGGTCAGCCGGACCCCGGGATCACAGACCCGCTTCAGCATCGGACCCAGCTCTTCAAGAAGACCGGGCAGGTTCAAGGCCTCCCGGGGGGCCGGTCCCCGGCGGCCGATGGAGAGGAGCTTTCGGACCAGGTTAGAGGCCTGACCGACGGCCCGATCCAATTCTGTAAACTCCAGTCGGAGCAGATCTTCCCCGTCGAGCTGCTCCTTGATGATCTCGACGCAACCCCGGATAGCGTTGAGGAGGTTGCCGAAATCGTGGGCCATTCCTCCAGCCAGAGCCGCCGCCATCTCCATCTTCTGGGCCTGACGGAACTGTTTCTCCATCGCCTGCCGCTCCTCCTGGGCCCGTTTCCGCCCCGAGATATCCCGGACAATCGCCACCACCCGCTCTTTTCCACCCATATTAACAATCGTATTGGCGACCTCCACCGGAACCCGGGTACCGTCCTGGCGGAGGTTCTCAGTCTCAATCAGGAACCCCGGACGAGCCGATTCCGGACGGATCACCGGGGAGAGAGTGGAGTGCAGGTCGGGGGGGACGATATCCCCCACGGTCAGACCGAGCAACTCGTCTCGAGAATAGCCCAGAAGTCGGGAAACCGCTCGGTTAGCGTCTAAGATCTTCCCCTCCGGGGTCTCAATCATAATCGCGTCCTGGGCATTGTCGAAGATCAAGCGGAACCGTTCCTCGCTCTCCCGCAGTTCCATCTCGACCTGCTCCCGGACCGCGATCTCCCGCCGGAGATCGGCGTTGGCGGTTTTTAACTTCCGGGTCCGTTCCGTCATTCGCAGCTTCAATCTCTCCCGGGACCGGCGAAAAGACTCCTCGAAGGCCCGGCTGGGCCGGTCAAGATCGATGCAGAACAGATAGGAATCGCCCCCGACCCGGGCAGCGATATGCGTCGAGTAAACTTTGACCGGCTCTCCCGCCCGGTTCTTTAAAACCACTTCCCCGGCCGGTAAGAACTCCCCAAATTCCCGGATCGCCCGGCCCCGGCGGAGAGCCTGGCGGTAGAGGATCTGCATCGAGTCGGGGATAATCAGATCGCCGAGGTTCTGCCCGATCGCCTCGGCGGCGGGATAGCCGTAAACCTCTTCGCTCCCCCGGTTCCAGAAGAAGATCGTCCCGTCGGGCCGGTAACCCTGGATCGCGATCCGGGCCGTAATTCCGTCTTGAATCTTAGTCGCCTGGTCCATAACCATCCGTTCATTGATTAATAGTTGACACCTATTTTCCTGACAATGGCCGTCTTCCCCCTAATTAGCGCCTGAACAAAAACCCCGTAAACCAGGTCGTGTCGCGTCTCATAGCAGATGAGACCGGCATCTGATATAATAGGTAAATTGCCCTACTAAAATTACGCTGGTTCCCAAAGGAAATACTGTCTCGGATTATGATCCGGCACTCCGTTGGAGTGCTGCTAAGAGTTGATGGCGGCGTCTTTTATCCCGGGGTTGCACCCCGGGCTCTGATGTTAAACGCCGTTCACGTCCCTTCAGTTACCCCAAAGGGGTAAAACATCATAGCCCGGCGAGAATCGCCGGGATCAAA
>CAYXKT010000171.1:0-4499 GCA_964465735.1 uncultured bacterium | reverse complement strand
TCGGCCAGCAAAATCTTAGCACATTTCATCCGCAATAATCGCTCAACTTAGGTGTCAGGTACTTTAATTGATGATTATGTCCGGCGGTAGCCGAGGATGACGACCAGGGTGGCGAGGTTGACCAGGGCGACGGCGTAACAGGTGGCGTAGAGCCCGAGGATGGGAAGGATCAGGGCGCTGACCGCCACCGCCCCCAGACAGGCCCCGAAGAGGTCGGCGCCGTAGGTCAGGCCGGCCACCATCCCCACTCTCTTCTGCTCCTTTAAATATATCCTTCCCGCCAGGGGAAGTTGGAAGCCCCCGACAAAACCGGCCAATAACGGCAACAGCGGAAAGATCAGATGTTCCCCGAGGCCGGCGACCAGCCCGGACCGACCGGAGGCCAGCCCGGAAAAGACCACCGGGAGGAGCAGAGGGTAGAGGCAGATCGCGATCTGGGTCGCCAGAAAGAGCCGGTAAGTATCGCGGACCCGGGGCAGGAGGATGGTCAGGACGCCCGCGCCCAGAGCCAGGCCGACCATAAAAAGGGTGAGGAGCAACCCCAGCTTATAGTAAACGTAGCCGTAAAAGATCTGGAAGGCGAGCAGGACCACCACCTGGAAGACGATCTCCGAGAACCCCGAGGTAAAAACCGGCCAGAGGACCCAGCCGCCCCGGGTCCGCCGGCTCCGATGACGGAAGAAAGGAAAGGCCGACAGGGCCAGGACCACCGGGAGGGCGAACCACCACCAGCGAAGAACCAGTGCCCCCTGGAGGAACCGGATGAACCAGCCACCGGTCTCGCCGGTGAAATAACTCGACCAGAAGACCAGGTTATAGAAATAGGAGACCGGATGGAGGTCACGGTTGACCTGACGCCGGGGGGCGGTCTCGATCGTCTCCCGCAAATCATCGACCCGTTCCCGGCTCATCCGGTCGGAGAGGTAATACCCCCGGACATAGCGAAGATCGAGGCCTCTCTCCTGAACCCTTGCCTCCAGCAGATTATAGTCATCGGTCAGGTAATCAGGGGAATCGGAGGCAACAAAGTAATTGACCCCGCCGGGTATGATCACCACCGCCGGGAAGACCTCCTCCAGGGTCCGGTAGAGACAGCCGAGAAAGTTGCGCAGCTCCCCGCTGACGTAATTGGGAGACGAGGTAACCCTGAATCCGATCACCCCGCCCGCCCGGAGACGGTCCCGGGCCCGGGCAAAAAATTCTCGGGTATAAAACCGGTTGATCTGGACAGTGAGCGGGTCGGGGAGGTTGAGGATAATCAGATCGTAGTCCCGCCCTTCCCGGTCTAAATATATCCGGCCGTCCCGGTGGATGATCTTCACCCGGGGGTCGGTAAGGAATCGGCTCTCCTCGGCAGGAAGGAACTCTTCGGCCAGGCTGATGATCGCCGGGTCGAGTTCCAGGTAGGTCACCTCCTCCACCGCAGGATGCCGGAGTACCTCTCTCAACCCGCCGGCGGCCCCACCCCCGAGAAGGAGAACCTGACGAGGGTTGGGGTGTTGGAGGAGGGCAAGATGAACCGACTCCTCGACCGTATTTTCATCGGGATAGGTAAAGAGCAGGAGCCCGTTTTCAAAGAGGCTGAACTGGTTCTCCCGCCCGGTGACCACCAGATTGCCGTAGATAGTGTTCTCGACTCGCTTTAGATCGAAACCCCGCCACTGCCATCCCCGGGAGATCCGGTCAAGGGCTCCCGCCCGGCTGTAAATCAGGACAGCGGCCGCTGTCACCGCCGCCAGCCAGATTATTCTCCCTAATCTCAGCCGACGCCGGTCCGGATCGGAGAGGAGCAGCACCCCGGAAGCCGCCAGGTTCAGACCTCCGAGCAGTAAAAGCAGAGGCAGGGAGTCCAGAGTCCGGATCAGGAGGAAACTGGTCAGTAGCCCCCCGATGGTGGAACCGAGCGCCTCCATTACGTAAACCATCCCCAGACCGCGGGCCGGGCGCAGAGCGGGGTCCCCGCCCTCCCCGAGCGCAATCCGGTCATAGCTCCGGCAGCCCAGCGCGAAAAGGAAACCGTTGAGGAGACAGGTCAGAGAAAGCGCCGAGAAGGAGACCAAAAAGATCGGCCCATAGCCGACAATCTCTCCCGGAGCGAGATCGAGGACAAGCCGGGCGGCGCGGATCGCCGGTAGGGTCAGGACCAGGACCAAGGCCAGCAGGGCCTGAAGCAGGGAAAAGACAACGGCCGGGGAACGGAAACGGTCGGAGAACTTTCCCAGTCCCAGACTGCCCAGACCAGTCCAGAAAAGCCAGCAGCCCAGGACTACCCCGAGGGAAAGCTCGTTACCGTAAAAAAAAACCAACAGTTCCCGTAAAAAGACAATCTGAGCCGAGAAAGTGGAGAACCCGACCAGAAAGACAGCCAGGAAGAGAGGGATCACTCTATCCGGACGGATGTTTTTCACGGAAACGGTTTTTCGGTAATCAGTGATAGATAATCGGTGAGCGGTGAGCGGTGTATCTATTCCCCTTTACCCAACAGGTCCAGGACCCGGGCCACCACTTGCTGGGGACTGAGATCGGAAGTATCGATCTGGTCCGGGATTATTTCATAACAGCCTCTTCGGGACCGCAGCATCTTCTCGATTGTCTCCAGCCGGTCAGCCCGATCCAGAAGCGGGCGGTGGCTCTCGCCGGCCACCCGGTTCAGGACCACCTCCGGCCGGGCGGTCAGGCAGATCGGCCGCCCATCTCGGGAGAGATCCCGGATATTTTTTCGATCGAGAACCACCCCACCCCCGGTAGCAATAATCTTCCCCCGTTGGCGGGAAAGTTCCCGGACCAGTTTGCGCTCCCGGCTCCGAAAATAATCTTCCCCCCGTTCGGCGAAGATTTGACTGATCGCCATCCCTTCTTGTTCTTCAATCAAGTCGTCCATCTCGATCACCGGACGCTGAAGGACTTCCCCCAGTCGGCGGGCGACCGCCGATTTTCCGGTCCCCATAAAGCCGAAGAGAACTATGTTCTTCAATTCTTTCATTGGATATTGGCGGCACAGACTCGGTTTCTCCCTTCCGGCCCGGCCCGATAGAGCACCGCACAGGAGGTCACGCTCATCTCCTTTTTCAGTGCCCTGGCCCCCGGGGAGAACAGTCAGACCTCTTTAGTCGCCAGGTAACCGGAATAATTCCGCCGGATCTCTTCCAGGCTGTCGCCGCCGAACTTTTCCAGGAAAGCCCGGGCCAATTCCAGCGCGGCCAGCGCCCGCCCCACCACCGCCGCCGCCGGCAGGGCACAGACGTCGGACCGTTCCCGGGAGGCGTCGGCCGTTAGACCGGTCTCCAGGTCCACCGTGGGCAGGGGCCGGGAGAGGGTGGGGATCGGCTTCATCGCCGCCCGGATCACGATCGTCTCCCCGTTGCTGACCCCGCCTTCGATCCCCCCGGCCCGGTTGGTCGGGCGGCAGATCCCGTCTTCGCTGCAGGCGATCACGTCGTGGACCCGGGAACCCGGTTCGGCAGCAACGGCAAAGCCGTTCCCGATCTCCACGCCCTTGATCGCCGGGATGGAGATCAGGGCTCCGGCCAAGCGAGAGTCGAGCCGGGTATCTCCCTGAGAGTAACTCCCCAGGCCGGGGGGGACGCCGGTAATCTCCACCCGGAAGACCCCGCCCAGGGTGTCGCCGGACTCCCGGGTCAGGTCGATCAACTCGATCATCTTCTTCTCGGCATCCGGATCGGGACAGCCCAGACGGGAGGCGGCCAGGTTTCGTTCCCTCTCCTTTGCCGGCAGCTCCCGGACCACGATCCCCCCCAGGGAGACGATCCAGCTCTCAAAAACAATCGAAAACTCCTTGAGGAGGAGCTGGGCTACAGCTCCCAGGGCGACCCGGGCCGCTGTCTCTCGGGCGCTGGCCCGTTCGAGGACATTGCGGAGATCCCGGTGGCCGTACTTCCTCCCCCCGGCCAGGTCGGCGTGACCGGGCCGGGGCGCGGTCACCGGGGGGAGTTCGTCGATGGTGAAGTCCCGGTTCCTGATCACCACCCCCAGGGGCGAGCCGATCGTCAGGTCTTCTCTCACCCCCGACCAGATCTCCGCCCGGTCGTCCTCGATCTTCATCCTCCCCCCGCGCCCGTACCCGCCCTGGCGAGCCCGAAGTTCGGAGTCAATAAAATCCTGGTCGATCCGCAGTCCCGCGGGCAAGCCATCAAGGATGGCCAGCAGGCCCCGTCCGTGCGACTCCCCGGCTGTTAGATAACGTAGCATTTCTTCTCTCCGGATAAACATACGATCCTGATATTTGCCCCCCCCTCACCCACTTTTAATCTAACAGACGATTGAATGGGATTGAAGAGGAATTTTCCCCGCCGCGGACCCGGGTCGCACTGTCTCGATGATTCCGGGTTGAACTCCAAACCTGATTTGTTCACCGCCCGAGATTTGGATTGAAGGGGATTTTCCTAATCGCTATCGGGATCGGTCCAAACCCGGTTTATTTCAGCCTAAGTTGAGCGATTATTGCGGATGAAACGTGCTAAGATTTTGCCGGCCGACGG
>CAYXKT010000170.1:0-4749 GCA_964465735.1 uncultured bacterium | reverse complement strand
GCAAAATCTTAGCACATTTCATCCGCAATAATCGCTCAACTTAGGTAAAAGAATGAACCGGGCAGAGAAAAACGGTTGCTGGGAGAGGACCTTTCGGCCCCGCTCCCGGATGAATCGGCGGGTCGATCGAGCAATCTCGGGGGCCAACCAGAGGAATTCATCCTCCGGACAATCGGTCATCTTGAGGATCCCGTCCTCAAAATCGGGCAGCAGCAACGGATCAGCCCGGAGAACCCGCTCGGCTATCACAGCCGGAAACCGGTTCTTTTTTCTGGATTCTATTTCTCCCGGGTGCATAGCGGATAAAGATTCCCTTTCCCGAGGCTGACTCCGGGAAGTCGGGATGGCGAATATCCTGCCGACATCAGTGAAAGACGCCAACTCGTTTTCGTTTTTCCCATCAGCTATCCCCAGGGCAAGGCAAATCCTGATCAAGCCTTTAACCCCAGCGACGGGGCAGAAAAGGGATGGGTTTGCCAACCCCGTTTCCAATGACCTGGACGAGCGGGAAGAAACGTCCATTGACGAGAGAGGACAGATGGGGTATCAAGAGTAGCCGGCCGCCGAGATATTCAAAGTGGGATTTTTCCCGGGCGAATTACCGATCCAGGTGCAATGACAGAAAGCTTGAATCAGATACTCCAGCGATACTGGGGGTTCTCCTCCTTCCTCCCGCTCCAGGAAGAGGCGATGGAGTGCGTCCTTGCCGGTCGGGAGTCGATCGTTATCCTTCCCACCGGGGGCGGGAAGTCACTCTGTTTTCAGGCCCCGGCGATGGCGATGAAGGGGATGGCGGTGATTGTCTCCCCTCTGATCGCTCTGATGAAAGACCAGGTTGACGCCCTGACCGGCTGGGGCGTCCCGGCGGCCCGGATCGACAGTACCCTGACCTCCCGGGAGAAAGCCGACATTTTTCCCCGGATTCGGCAAAATGAATTCAAGATTCTCTACCTCTCCCCGGAGCGGCTGATCGGCGGCGGAACCAGCTTCCTGGGAGAGATCCCCCTCTCCTTCATCGCCATCGACGAGGCCCACTGCATCAGCCACTGGGGACACGATTTCCGACCCGAGTATCGACAGTTGGGAAACCTGAAGGAACGGTTCCCGGGCGTCGCCATCCACGCCTATACCGCCACCGCCACCGAACCGGTGCAGAAGGATATCGCCTGCCAGTTGCGGCTGGATAAACCCCGGTTACTGATCGGCGACTTCGATCGACCCAACCTGGTTTACCGGGTCCGGCGGCGAACCTCCCGCCTCGACCAGGTCCGGGCCACGCTCGATCGCCACCGAGGAGAGTCAGGGATAGTTTACTGCCTGCGGCGGCGGGATGTTGAAGAACTCTGCGCGTCACTGACCTCTCGCGGCTACCGGGCTGTTCCCTACCACGCCGGGATGAGCGACTCCAAACGAAAAAAGAGCCAGGAGAAGTTCATCACCGAACGGGCGGAGATCATCGTCGCCACCATCGCCTTCGGGATGGGGATTGATAAGTCCAATGTCCGCTTTGTCATCCACGCCGCGATGCCCAAAACCCTGGAACACTACCAGCAGGAAAGCGGCCGGGCGGGACGAGATGGGCTGGAGGCAGAGTGCTGCCTCTTCTACTCCGGAGCTGACTTTATGATCTGGAAACACCTGATTCAGGACCTGCCACCCGAGGCTCACAGGATCGCCCTGGAGAAGCTGAACCGGATCTACCGGTACTGCACCGGACTCTCCTGCCGACACCGGTCGCTGCTTAATTACTTTGGCCAAGAATTTACCAAGGCGGACTGCGGGGCCTGCGACGCCTGTCTGGGAGAACTGAACTTGCTGGAGGACTCCCTGGTGGTGGCCCAAAAGATCCTCTCCTGCGTCGTCCGCTTAAAAGGGCGCTTCGGGGCCGACTACACCGCCCTGGTTTTGGGCGGCTCCCGAGAGGAGAGAATTCTCCGAAACGGCCACGACCAGCTCACCACCTACGGACTCCTCTCCGAATACTCTCGAGCTCAGATCCGGGGTTTCATTGAGCAGCTGGCCGACGAGGACTACCTGGAGAAGGTGGGGGATTACAAGGTTCTCCGGGCCACCGAGGCGGGATGGCAGGTAATGCGGGGTGAGGAAACCCCGAAGCTGCTGAAACCCCCGGAGAAGAAGCTGAAGAGGGCCACCGCCAAACCGGTCCGGGATTCCTGGGAGGGGGTTGACCCCGACCTCTTCGAGGCCTTAAGAGAGTTGAGAAAGGAAATCGCCGCCGAAGATGGAGTCCCGGCCTATATCGTCTTCGGCGACCGGTCATTGCGGGATATGGCCCGGCTCCGCCCCTCCACCCCGGCCGCTTTCCTCACTGTCACCGGGGTCGGCGAGGCGAAGAAAGACCGTTACGGCGACCGGTTTTTGGAACTGATCAAAGACTACTGCGTCTCCCACGGCCTGGAGACCGGCTGAGACTGTCGGCCCGCTAAGATCGATCCCGGTAAGCTAAAGTGCTCGAGCTCCCCCGCACCAGACAAGTCAGAGAGAGAGAGAAAACTATTCGCTAAGGAGTCTTGCCGGGAGGATATCTTCCAGATGCCGGCAGCGGTCAAGAACGGCGGACCAGAACACTTGCCGACCGGCCACCCGGTAAATAATCCGCCACGGAGAATAAACAATCTGACGGTAATTCCTGATCCCGAAGACCGCCGGCTCGGGTACCACCCGACCACATAACGGCAGAAGGGGCACCTGGGCAGCCGCCCGCTCGATCTCGTCGAGAATCACCCGGACCCGGTCCAGTTTGCTGATTTCATAAAAGACCTCAGCGTTGCGAAAACCAAGATCAGTCCGCCTGGGTGGCCTGCCTGTGAGCCGAACTCCACAGACAATATTAACTGTGCTACTCAGCGGGGGGCGAGAACTCAAGACGGCGACCGAGAATTATACAGTTATAAAGCGCCCGGCCGACCTGGTCCCGGGTCAGATAGGCGTTACTCCCGACAGCCTCGTGGAGCGAGACCACGGTCTGCTCGTCAATATCATAAGCCCGGACGAACGGAAGCTGGGCCGCCCAGATCTCCGGGTGTTCCAGATCGAGATCCGAGGAAAAGTGGAGCAGCAGCCGACCGGCTTCCCAGAAGATCCAGGCCTCGTTGGCCACCGGCGAAAGCGGAGATAGATGGACAACCCGGCTGAAGCGTTCGTCGGCCGCCGGGACCATCTGATACTCGTCTTTAAGCTCTTGGTATACTGCCGCCCGCATCATCTTTAAAAGAGCGGCCTCGGGGTAGCGCACCCGGGAGCGGGTGCGAAAGAGATATTCGCGCAGTTCGGAGTGAGAGAGCAGGACCTCCCGATATTCCTCGGGCCGGACCGATGGCGCCGGGTAGCGGGCGACATTGACAATCTTATAAACGTCCGAACTCACCCGGGTTTGTGAATACTCGATCTCGTAGTCCGACTTCTTCACTGTTATGTAGATATCCAGTCCGGGGATGACGATCTCGCCGAAACAGCTCAAGTCTCCGGGGTCAAGCTCGGGGCGGATCTCCCGCAACCAGAAGACGAAATGGTCCCGATCCACCTCCTTCTCCACGTCAACCTCATCGAGATACCAGCGGTAGAGGTGACGGATAACCTCAAGGAGATAATCCTTTTCGCTCAATGCCGGGTCGGCCGGCGGCGGCCCAACAGCTGCCTGCGGAGAACAGCAGGAACCAAGCAGAGTAGCGGCCATCAGAAGAATAACCACGGATCCCAATTTCACTGATCTCCAGATCATCGCCATAACTCCCGGACCAGAAAAGAGAATAAAGCAATCTCAACTCTCATTTTCATTCAGCGCCTTTTCAAGGTAAAGAAACGGTTGCCCCCAAGTACACCATCGGCGGTATTCGGAATCCGGATGAACTGTCCCCCCGGACTGTAGTAGTCTCGATCCATCATCCAGGAATAGGCTCGGCCGGTAACCGCGACTTTTCCTACCCGGGTCAGGGCGGCAAAACAATCGGCCTCGGCGATACCGCCCCGGAGGTAAGCCGCGGCCAGGTCCCGACCATAAATCAGCAGCCGGGCAAAGCGCCCCGGTTCGCCCTGTCCGGCGATCCTCACAAGGTTGCCAATCCGCTCCCCCACCCGGGGAGAGAAGACCGGCTTCCCCTCCCAATCCCGGTAGAAACCGTCACATTGCCCCTTCTCACCCCCCGCTGTGATTACCTCGATGGCGTCTTTGGCCGGGACCGAGGCCACCTCTTTTTGAGTGTAGCCTCCGGGGATATGCCGGAGGCGAGATTCCACCACCCAGAGCACGGCCAGCATCCCGGCCCGGGTGTTGGCCTCGCTGACATAACCTCTCTCTCCTGGAAAGGGAACCTCGTTGATCAGGAGGCGGGCGATGTAACCGGCCGGCTCCTCGGCCGGCGGCAGAACGGCTTCAGCCAGGACCGAGTGAGGAAGCAAGATCGACCAGAAGAGCAACCCGGAAATGATCGCCGGGCGGTATCGTTTAAACTTTCGCCTCGAATACATTTCTCCAATCTGCGCCTCTCATAGTGTTAGCCCCGGCTATCCATCATATTTGTTGAAAATAAGGGGACCAAACCGCAGAAAGTAAAACAAGCTGGGTGATTCTTCAAAATAGCGAAGAAAAATTTGCCGACGGACATTTCGGGCCGATTATGCTTAGCAGTTCAGATCTGTGGATCTATCTCTATAAGTGACGGAGCCTGAGATAGACTTTAACCTAAGTTGAGCGATTATTGCGGATGAAACGTGCTAAGATTTTGCTGG
>CAYXKT010000169.1:0-4856 GCA_964465735.1 uncultured bacterium | reverse complement strand
TCTCCGCCAAAGTGGAGGGGCCGCGGCCGGAGACGGAGCTGGCGCCCTGCGGCGGATTGCCGGTGGAGTGAAGAGACCGGGACAGACCCGGCCGTCTCGAGGGATCGGGTTCGGAACCCCTCGCCGGGGTGGAAGCGCTGGTTATGCCGATCGAAAGTCCCACCGTTCCCGGGCGTTGGTCTCCGCTTCCACGGGGAGGCTCCCCCCAGATTGAAGGTAGTCAACCGCAAAAATCCCCTTCCCGCTTATCTACCAGGGGAGCTAAGCCATACCTGCGATTCGGCAGAGAAGGAGGTCTGACCGGTAATGGACCACCGCTTGAAGCAAGGATATTACCTGTTCGCGGCCAACGTCTTTTGTCGTGTCCCAACCTAAATGAGACTGGCGTTTCGCCCTAAATGAGACTCACGCCTCACTCTCTCAAAAAATATGTCAACATATTAAACTCAAAGACAATCTCAATTGGAATTTTGAAGATCACCGTCGAGGTCGGGTTGGTGTGACCGGGGTCAGGGCGAAGATCGGCCCCAGGGGTTGGGCGATCTCGGTGATCCCCAGCCGCTTGTCGTCTCCGATCACCCCGGCCGTCTTCTCCCCGCGGATATCCCGGTAAACCAGGAGGGAGGCGAGGACGTTTTTCAGGATCTTGTCCTCCTTCACCCCCATCCCGGTCTCCTAAACCGCCATCCCGGCCAGCCGGACCCGGGCGTTGAAGGCCGCCCGGAAGACCGCCTCGACCACACGGTCGGTCGCCGCCTGGTCGAACTGGTTGAACTCCGCCGCCGCCATCACCGCCTTTTCCATAGTCAGGTCAACCTGGTCCATATCCGCCTCCCGTTAATTTGACGGCCCTCGGTCCGGGGCCGGTCTCGGGCGGGGAACAATACTGGCTTTCGCCCCCGCTTGCGGTGTATAATCGCAAAAAGCTCAGGAAAAGTAAAACGGATTAACCGCCGTGACAAACGGAAAACCACTTCCCGGAGATATAATGTCCGTATTCAGAAGCGCGAAAATCATTCTGGCCGGCGGGGCCCTGCTCCTCGTTGCCGGTTGTTCAAGTGTCGTCTCCACGTCCGACATTTCCGGTGTCGCTCTCAGCAACTGCGGCGCCCGGCCGGTGGCCCACGTCCACTCCGATATCTGGGGGATCTATTTCCTCGGATTCGAGTCCTGTCCGGTCATCACCGGCAGCGCCAGCCATCCGGGAAGCTTCCATTTATTCCGAAACTATGCCACCACCAACGCCGCCGCCGAGATGGTCCTGAAGACAGCCGCGACCTGGGTGCGGACGCGGTCCTCGACCTCAAGACCGACTGGGACAGCAGCTGGCAGGCGTACACTCTGATCTTCTGGCTGAAGGAGGCCCAGGCCTCGGGGAACGCCGTTCTCCTGAAAGAAGATAAGGGGGATCCGCCAACGGAGACCTCCGGAGGACCCGGATCGGAACAATGAGGGAAATCTTCAGTCTCTACGTCATTCTCACCGCCCCTGTCGCCGGCTATGCGGAGTGCGCCCGGGCCGCGGTCGCCGTCGGGGTCCGCTACCTCCAGCTCCGGGTCAAGGACAGTTCCGAAGGCGAGATCCTCGAGATCGCCCGGAAGCTGAGGAAGATCACCGCCTCCACCGCCACCCGCCTGATCATCAACGACAGCCCGAAGATCGCCGCGGCGTCCGGGGCCGACGGGGTCCATCTCGGACAGGAGGATATGCCCCTGTCCGAAGCGCGAAAGATCTTAACTCGGCCGGAGGCAATCTTCGGCCTCTCCACCCACAACGCCGAACAGGCCGCCGCCGCGATCAAACTCCGCCCCGACTACATCGGGGTCGGCCCGGTCTTCGCCACCCCGACCAAGGAGAAGCCCGATCCGGTCCTCGGCCCGGAGGAGATGGGGCGGATCATCCGTTCCTCCCCCCTGCCCGCCGTCGCGATCGGCGGGATCAACGAGGAAAACCTCCCCCGGGTCCTGGAGGAGGGAGCCCAAAACTTCGCCGCTGTCCGACCCATAATGTCCGCGCCCGATCCCGGGGTGGTTATCGCCCGCCTCCAGCGGATCTGGCGGGAAAATAGAATAGTCGGCGAGAAGAATATTTGACACGTATACGTTCATCATATACATTATGGCTGAGTTGAACACAGATAATCTGCCCGAGTTCGAGGGATTTGACTGGAGCGGGGGTAACGCCGAGAAAAACTGGGAGCGTCACCGGGTCGCGCCGCAGGAAGCGGAGCAGGTTTTTTTCAACCTGCCGTTTCTGATCGGACCGGGCCGGGAACCTGCCCGGAGGGAGAAGCGGTATTACGCGCTGGGCCGGACGGATGAAGGGCGTGAATTGTTTATCGCTTTTACGATGAGAATCCGGCTATTGCGAGTGATCTCCGCGCGGGATATGAGCCGGAAAGAAAGGAGGGCATACAGGTTATGAAGAAGCAGCGGGAAATCCCCGTCTTCAAGACGGAAGAAGAGGAGAGGGAGTTCTGGGCGGCTCACGACTCGACGGACTTTCTCGATTGGCGTAATGCCCGCCGGGCTGTTTTCTCCAATCTCAAGCCTTCCACCAGGACCATCTCGCTTCGCCTGCCGGAGTCGATCATCGTCGCCCTCAAGGTCCTGGCCAACAAGCGTGACGTACCCTACCAGTCCTTGCTCAAGGTCTTTTTAGCCGAGCGGATCGAGGAAGAGCTGCAGCGCGGCCAGGCAAAGACGGCCTAAATCAACCGGATTGTCAGGCTGGGAATCGATCGGTAAGATGAGCAACCTTCGGGGAAGAATCCGGTTTTGGGTTTCCGTCCTCCTTATCCTGGGAGTTGCAATCCCCACCGCATCGGCTGACTCCCCCGAACCGGCCGACCTCTACCGGCAGGCTTTCGACCATTTCCGCCGGGCCGAACGCGACCTCCAGGCCGGGGAACCGGCGGCCGCCGCCGCCGGCTTCCGCTCCGCCCTGGAGACCTGGAAGCGCCTGCGGGCCGACAGTCCGGACTGGAACCCCGAGGCCGTCGAGCTCCGGCTTCGGCAGGCCGATCCACGTCTCCGGGAGGCGCAAGCCCGTCTCGCCGAACGGGAAGCCTGGGCCAACCCTCTCCGGGTTCACTTCATCGACGTCGGACAGGGAGACAGCGCCCTGGTCCAATGTCCCGACGGATCGACCATCCTGATCGACGGCGGGCCGATGGGCGCCTACCCCCAGCTGGTCGGGTACCTGAAAGAAGCCGGGGTGGAGAAGATCGACCTCCTGATCGCCACCCACCCCGACGGCGACCATATCGGCGGTCTCCTGAAGGTCCTGGAGACTTTTCCCGTTGCCACGGTACTCGATTCAGGGAAGGAACATACCACGCTCACCTATCAGCGCTATATGGAGGCGGTCAAGGGTCTTCCGGATACCGGATTCAAGCTCGGTCGGGCGGGGGACCGCTACGCCTTCGGCGGGGTCGAGCTGCTGATCATCCACCCCGGCGCCAATCTCCCCAGCAACAACAACGACAGTTCGATCGTGGCCCGGCTCACCTACAGAGACATCAGCTTTCTCTTCACCGGGGACGCGGAGGAGAAATCGGAAGCCGAGATGTTGAGCCGGAGATTCCCGGTCAGGAGTTCGGTCCTCAAGGTCGGGCATCACGGGAGCAAATCCTCGACCTCCACCCGTTTTTTGAGCGCGGTCTCGCCCCAATCGGCGGTGATCAGCTGCGGGGAGTCGAACCGCTGGGGACATCCGACCCAGGAGGTGATGCGTTCCCTGAAGCAGCGGAAGATCGAGATCTACCGGACCGATCTCCAGGGGACGATCCTGATGCTCAGCGACGGCCGGGAGATCCGCCTGGAGTTCCCCGGCAAGGCCGTCTACCCGGAATATCCGGTGCCGGAGGAGTCCGCGCGGATGGTAATCGCCAACCGGGTCAGCCTGATCTATTTCCCCCCCGAGAGCCCCTACCGCTCCCGGGTCCCCCCCGAGGACCGGGTATCCTTCAAGACCGGGGCCGAGGCGGAGGCCGCCGGCTACTTCAAAAGCTGGTACTGACCGTCACCCCGGGGGTCAGCGGCCGGAGAAGTTCTCCCCCGCCCGGTCGAGGAGGGACTGGAGGTCGGTTCAAAATCTGTCCGCCGGCCGAGGTCTCTTCTCCAGATTCTTCCGGTTTCCTGGGCTCCAGTCGCAGTCTTTATCCCCATTGCCCGGATAAATTACCTGACAACCTGTCTGGTTAGTCCGTAAAATACTTGTAAAAATAATTCAATTTATTATTGACTTAATAACGCATCCATAGTAATTCTACTCCCGGAGGCTGATACTATGATTAGGTTTCCCGGGCTAATAAATAATATTTCTTCTCTCTCTCTCTCTCTCTGACAGCAACTTACATACTGCTTTTCTTTGCCCCGGATGGCTTGCCCATCCGGGATTTTTTTCTGCCTTGAAATCCCATTGAAAAAAATCTTGGAAAATATGATGAGGGCATTAGGAAAAAAGTACGTTATCGTATTCTCGTTAATCCTCTTCTCTATTTCCGCCTCGTCGGAACTGTTTTCGACTACCGATGGAGAAGCGCCCCGGGAACTGGAAGTAGTCTTCCTCGACGTCGGACAGGGAGACGCGATCTTGATCTTCACGCCTCGGGGAAGACATATTCTGATTGACGGGGGAACCGGGGAAGGAGCTTTTGGACTCGAGGACCAGGGTAAGAAAATAATATTGCCTTATCTGAGGAGACGCGGGATCAAGCGGCTGGATACGGTGATTGCGACCCATCCCGACTTTGACCACATCGGGGGATTGGTTTCCGTCGTCAGCGAAAGGAACCTGGAAATCGGCGAGCTTCTCGATCCCGGTGTTTGTCATCCCAGCGAGGGGTACCTGGA
>CAYXKT010000168.1:0-4933 GCA_964465735.1 uncultured bacterium | reverse complement strand
CGGACGCAAAAGATTGGTGCAGTTCGCCGCATAGAATCGCTCAATTTAGGTATAAAGTAATTGTCCTTGCGAGAAACGAAGTGACGCAGCAGGCTCAGCACAGAAGAAACAGATTGCTTCGTCGTCCCTCCTCGCAATGACCTGGTTTCTGGGGGTTTCCGTCCAGGCACTATCTAAATTTCTCAGATTGAACTGATTTCAGTCCCGACGATAAGAAGGCAGACATTACTGCCTGTAAAAACCTGGTCGGAGACAAAAATTCCTGTGCTGCTCTCCTGGCCAACATCCTTACCATCTTACGAGTCACCCCAAACGGCACCGATTTCGCGCAATATTGGATTAATCGAGATCAGTTTGGGTTATAACCATTGTTCTGAGGATGCAAATTTAAGATATTATAAAAACCCCCTGAGCCCCGACTCCCGAAGAATAACGGATTTCAGAGGTCAGTAATAAAGAATTCTTGGCCGAGCTTTTTTGCGGCCGCGACAAGTTTCTCCCGGGGTGCGATGACAGATGACGGAGAGGTCGGAAGGTGGGGACTGATAATCTCAGCAGCGACCCGGCGGATCTCTTCCCCGGTCAGAGTTAGCAACCGCCGGCGGAATTCTTTCAACCGATCCGGGGTAGTCCCCCTCAGATGACGGACTAAGGTTAGCCCCACCGCCTGACCCGGACGGATCGGGCGGTCAAGGTTCTTGACTGCCCCGATGATTGCCTGCTCGACCCCGGACTCGGTCAGATCCATCTCCCGTTCGATATAGTCACCCACCCCATCATAAACCCGGAGAGTCTCGACAATATTCGGGTCACGGTAACTGGAGAAAACAAAGACCCCCCGAGAAGCGTCGTATTGGGCATTACAGCCATAGGCTCCGCCCAGCACCCGGACCTTCTCCCAGAGATAACCATAGCTCAGGCTTTGAGAAAGCAAAAGCAGTGCGGGGGCGGCGGGGTCGGTGTAGGGGACTGCCGGCAGGACCCGGGCGACAAAGGCGACCTCGGCCGGGACGGCGATCCCTTCCCAAAGGGAGACCGCGGGGGCCTCCGGCACTTCCCCGGAGGTAACCGGCTCCCGGCGCATCCCGGCCATCAGCGACTCGTACCATCTGCCAACCTCGGAACGGGCCTCTTTTCCCCCGACCACCGAGAGGGTGAGGCGGTCTCTTGAGAGAAGAAAATCTCGGATCGAGTTCAGGCGACTCTCGACTTCCTCGGAGCAACGCCCAAAGTCAGCCGGAAACCGGTCAAAGAGACGGACCTGGGAAAGACCTTTGAGCAGTTCGTTGAGAGCACAGTTCCGGCTCAGTCCGCGGGCCGCGTATGAAGCGGCAAAACTGTTTCCAGCCGGGATCACCTGGCTCTTTCGGCTGACCTTGCCCTGGAGGATGATGTCCCGGAGTCGGTCGCGGTCGGAGAGATCGCAACTGGTCAACCGATCGGCTAGCATCGAGAGCATCTCGGGGAGCTTCCGGTCGAGGGCACGGCAGACGACAGTCAAGTAGGGGTAGACCGCCCGATGGTCGGAGGCGGTCCCGGAGATCGAGAGGTCGCAATCCACTCCTCCGGAAGAGGCGGCCTCCCGGTCAGCCATTACCGAAAAGTCGTAACCGGCAGCACCCATTCCGGTCAGGGCATCGGCAAAAAGAGAGAGGTAAGGATAATCCTCCCCGGGAAGCCCCCGGAGATCGAAGGCCAGGGCGAGGTAAGTAATCCCATTGCTGAAAAGGTCGGTGGCAAGAAAAGGACGGCCGCCGACTTTCCGGACGGTGGTAGGGAGAATATACGGTTCCGGAGGGACATCGGCCGGGGTGAGCCGGGGAAGCGTGGCCAGAGCCTGGGGGGTATTGGGAGCGGACTGGCTCAGCTCCAGTTCCCGTGCCTCGGAAGCGATCCGCTCCTGTTCCGCCGGGGAGAGGGACGCCTTCAGCTCCCCCATCCGTCGCTGTTCAGCCCGCTCGGCCCGGTCGGCCAGGCCGGGGTCAGGGGGGAAGATCAGCAAGACCCGGTTGGGGTTGTCCACTATCAACCGTCGCAACCGTTTCTCAAAGTAGCCGTCCTGAGTCTCCCAGCGGCGACGCACCTCCCGGATATGCCGATTGATCCGCATCCAGACCAGGGGATCGCCGGAAGCCGCCCAGGATTCAAAGGCCCGGTCCATCAGCCTCAGGGGGTAGTGGCTTTTGATCTCCCGCGCGGAGAGTTCAAAAGCGTGAAAAACGGATCTCAGTTTCTCTTGATCCAGCCCCTGATCGGCCTGACGGGCACAGGTCTTTAGAATCAGGTCGAGTATCTCTTCCGCCCGGTCTTCTTCGGTCCCCTTGAGACCGACCGAGAAGCAGGTATCGCGCTGGGTCGAGGAGTAACCGGAGTCGGCCAGTTCTTCGCCCAGGTGGGAGTCGATCAGGGCCTTGCGCAACGGAGAGGCGGCATTGCCGAGCAGATAATGCGCGAGGATATGGAGGGTGAGGGTCCCGACCGGCCGAATGTTCCGCCCGGTCCGAAATGCCGCAACTACCGCGGTCTTCGCGGAGGGACTCTCCCTGGAGCCGATCGGATAGGGCACCTGAAACCGGCGGGGCCGGCGCCAGGCCGGCTGAGGAGCGATCGCGGTATCGATCTCAGCCCGCTCGAAAGCACCAAGATACTCCCGGTCGAGAAAGGCCAGGTGGCGAGAGGTAGGAATCGGGCCGAAGAGAAAAATCAGGGCGTTGGAGGGATGGTAACGGGTCTGGTGATATTCCTTGAACTGTCGGTAGGTCAGCTCGCGGATCACTTCCGGGGAACCGCCGTAATCGCGTCCATAGGCGTTGGCGGGGAAAAGATTTTTCATCAATTCCCGGCCGATAATCCCGTCGAGGTCGGAGTAAACCCCTTTCATCTCGTTATAGACTATCCCCCGATAGATCAGGGATCCCGAGGGATCGGAGGGATCGACAAAGGCCAGATGGCGGCCTTCCTGGCGGAAATGCTCGAGGCTGATCCGGGGGTAGAAGACAGCGTCGCAATAAACTCCGACCAGGTTGAAGAAATCCTTCTCGTTCATACTGGCGCAGGGGTAGAGGGTCCGATCAGGATAGGTCATCGCGTTGAGGAAGGTAGCCAGGCTGGTACGGAGCAGTTCGACAAAGGGATCCTTAACCGGGTAACGACGGGAACCGCAAAGCACCGTATGCTCGAGGATATGGGGCAACCCGCTATCGTCGGGGGGCGGTGTGCGAAAACCGATGGCGAAGAAGTTCTCCGGATCATCAGCACGGAGGTGGAGGAGCTGTCCCCCGCTTTTGATATGTTCGGCCCCGTAGGCAATCGCCCGCATCTCCGGCAGTGGGGTGACCCGGGTAATCCGGAAACCGTGGAGGATTTGCCCGATAGCAAGTTCAGGTTGGGGGTGGAGCGGATTCATTAGCATTCCTTTTTAATCGTTAAGATTTTTATTCAAGTTTCGCCGGCGGAACCAGGCGCCGCAACTCTTCCGATTTACCCAGCTCCCTGATCGCACTTCCCAGTGCTTCCCCGACCGCCTGGCTCATCGCCGCCGCCAGGTGCCCCTCCCCTCTCTGGGGGACCTCGGCCCAAGCCCGGTAACTCCAGACCGGAGAACCGGTATCTGTCCGAACCACTTCGAGCAGCAGAGAAAATTCCGCCCGAAGATCGTCCCCGTCAATCACCTGGTCAAAACTCTCCAGTTCGGCCTGGAGGCTGAGGTCGGCCTCCGAGTTCCGCCCGATCAGATCCACCTGGGAAAAGAGCTCGGAACGGTTGAGGGCATCGATCAAGGCCCGGCGAACCATCTCCGAAGGGATCGACGCCCATTTACTGTACTCATAAAATCCCACCTGGTAATCACCCCGTCGGAAGACTATCTCATTTTGATAACGCAGCGGTGCCCGGACAGTACCGACATCAAGCCGGAGGGGGAGCGCCTCCGCCTCGATCGCCGGAGTCGGGGGGACCCGGATCAGGTAGTACTCGGTCGGAAGGTAGGAACTGCAACCGGTGAAGAGGACCAACCAGGCCAAAATTGGAATACCGGATAGAAAATCTTTCATCATCAGCCTCCTGATCACCGGGCGTAGGTGTCTTTCGGTTTCGTCTTCCCCCACATCAGGGAAGAGGGATCATCACGAAGATACTGCATCGTGGCCGCTGATTCCAGCATTCCCTGTTGAAAACTCCGCATCGACCGCTTCAACTCATAACCCTGCTCATTAAGATCTCGTTTTGCCAGACGGATCAGCCCGGACAACTCTTCGAGTGTCCGGTTGAGAACGACCACCGAACGGTCGACATTCACCACCAGGGAACCGATCCGTTCCGGAGTCTCCCCACCCAGGGCCTGGTCGATATTGCCCAGAATATTCTTGATATCTTCGAGGATGGTAGGGATATCCTCAACCAGGTTCTCCAGGACGGAGGGCTGGGAGGGGATGGTCGAACCGGGAGATAGGTAATCAGCAGCCAAATTCCCCCCGGAGAGCTCGACCACCATCCCCCCCATCAGTCCGCCGAGTTCGAGTTTGGCCACCACTCCTTCCCTCAGGGTCACAGTATCGGTCTCGATCCCGACCTGGACTATGATCTCGTTGTTCTCCTGGACCCGGATATTCTCCACCTTCCCCACTGAAACCCCTCGGTAGAGAACGGCAGCGTCGCGCTGCAGGCCGCTCACGCTATCGGGAAAAGAGATATAATAGATATCCCGGGGTTTTTTTCCCTGGAAGGCGATGACGATAAAGACCAACACCGTCAGGGCCAACCCGATCAGGACAAAAACCCCCACCTTGATGGTCTGCGCTCTGGTAGCCATAATTTAACTCCGTTAGTATTTCAATGGTTGATTTATTGCTTCCTCGATCTGCTCCAGGCAACTGAGTAAAACCTAAGTTGAGCGATTATTGCGGATGAAATGTGCTAAGATTTTGCTGGCCGA
>CAYXKT010000167.1:0-5054 GCA_964465735.1 uncultured bacterium | reverse complement strand
TCTCCGCCAAAGTGGAGGGGCCGCGGCCGGAGACGGAGCTGGCGCCCTGCGGCGGCTTGCCGGTGGAGTAAGGGGAGTTCTTATTCGCATTCTCTCGGGAAAGGATGAGAGGTAAAAATATGCCCGACGATAAATTCGCCAGACGGATTCGATTCTTGGTCAATAGGATCAAGGAACGCCTCTGGGTCAAACCGCTCATAATCTGTCTTCTCTCCGTCGTCGGGGTCTTACTGGCGAAGATCGCCGATATCGAGGAGATTGCGAAGTTTCTACCAAAAACCGAACTCGGATCGATTAAAACGTTACTGACGTTGATGGCTTCCAGTATGTTGATTGTCGCGACTTTCGCGGTGGCCTCGATGTTGTCCGCTTATGCCTCAGTGAGCCGGAATGCGACGCCGAGATCATTCATCCTGGCCATCGCCGATGACCGATCCCAAAATGCCCTCTCCACCTTTATCGGCTCGTTTATCTTCAGCATTGTCGCCTTAATCGCCGCCACGAATGACTATTTCCAGTCCGGCGGACGTTTCGTCCTCTTTATCCTGATCGTCATCGTCTTCGCGCTGGTAATCTTCACCTTCGTACGCTGGGTGGATCGGATCGCCCGGCTGGGACGGCTCCAAACCACCATCGATAAGGTGGAGCAGGCGACGACAGAATCCCTCCAGCGGCGGCGGGACGTCGCCGGTCATAACGCCAAGGACAGATCGGAACGCCAGGTAAGCGGCCGGCCGATCTATTCGGAGTCGGTCGGTTACCTTCAGCGGGTCGATGTCGCCGCCATCGGGCAATGGGCGGAAAAAAATGGAGCGGAAGTGAAGGTTATGGTTTCGCCCGGCGCGTTCATTACCCCCGAGGTAGCCCTGGCCGAACTTTACTTGGTCGAGAATAAGGAGACCGGCAGCGGCCGGGACAAACTCAAAAAGGCTTTTTTGATCGGGAAGAAACGGATCTTTGATGAGGACCCTCGGTTCGGACTGCTGGTCCTCTCCCAGATCGCCCAACGGGCCCTGTCTCCGGCCATCAACGATCCCGGGACGGCGATAGACATTATCGGGGTCCTGGTTCGAATCTTCATCCTCTGGAGTCGGCCGGACGATACCGTCAGCCCGGAAGGGGATGATGACCGGGTGGAATTTCCGGCGCTTAAGGCGGATGATATGTTTGACGACGCCTTCACCGCGATCGGTCGGGATGGAGCGGGGATGGTTGAGGTCGCCGGAACACTCCAGAGAGCCCTGAGGACGCTGGCCGCAACCGGAGATGCAGAGATGAAATCAGCGGCCATCCGCCACGCCCGGACAGCCCGGAAACGAGCAAAGATCGCGCTGAAATTATCGGCTGATTTAAAGAAAATCCAGGATCTCTCCCGCTTCGCGGACGGGGGGAAAGAATAAGAGGAGTATAAAATTGCCTGGTGATCTTTCAGCAGATGATCGATAAAAAGGTGGGGCATAGTTTATCCACCTTTATCTGGGGTTGAGTACCACAATGTGGCAAAAATGTTAACGAGACTCCATCGGGAATGATGGAGCGGACGCTCAGTTCTCCTCGTTGAGCCGTCGGCGGTCCTCCACGGATCCCGCAAAGGCTGCTCCAAACAGCGCCACCTGGACGGAAACATAGGCCCAGAGCAGCAACACCACCATAAAGCTGATGGAGCCGTAAACCGATTCGAGGTTGGCTTGGGAAAACCAGGCTACCAGCACGAAGCGTACCGCCAAAAACAGGGGGGCGGCCACCAGCGAGCCGCAAGCAATGGCCGTCCAGGAGATCTTCCGCGCCGGGAGATAGCGGTAGATGCAGCACAAGGCGACCATCAAAATGACCAGGGAAAGTAAGGTTCCCAGGGCATAAGAGATGGCGTACATAGACGGGAGGTCAAGTTCCAGGACGGCACGGAGATAATAAAACATCACTGCCGCCACCCCCGAGGCCAGAACCAGGAGCGCGATGCCCAATACAAAACCGGCATCAACTACCACCGCAAACCACGCGGGACGATCTCCCCGATCTCCATCCTCTGCCTTCAGTATGGAGTTAATCGTCTGGCGAAGTTGGCCGATCGCGTTGATGCCGCCGGAGAAAAGCATATAGGCGCCGATCACATAGCCCAGCAGACCGGACTTCGGCAGCGAGAAGTTCTTGATCAGCTCGCCGATAGCCTCGGCCCCCCTCTCGCCGGTGATGAGCCGCAACCATTCTATGATGCTTGACCGCACATCGTCGTTATCGGTCAGGAAGCGGGCCGCGTGGAGCGCGAGCACCAGCATCGGACCGGTGGCAAAGAGGGTATAAAAGGCGATGGCCGCGGCCTTGCGCCAGATTTTCTCCCGCCAGAGCCCGGTGATGGTTTCGCGCAGGATATGCCAGGTGGGTTGGAGCAGATGCGGCTTCTTCATTGTCTGCCCAGGATAAAGACCCCCGACGCGATTATTTGCTCAGGATGATCCACACCGCGTGAATGATGCCCGGCAAATAACCGAGGAGCGTGAGCAGGACGTTGAGCCAGAACTGCGGCCCAATTCCTACCTGCAGAAAGACACCGAGCGGCGGGATGAAGATTGCCAAGATAAGCCTGAGAATGTCCATTGTTTTCCCCTCCTTGCTATTGATAAGAAATTGCTTTTGGCGGTTTCCCCCGACTGCCGCCCCGTTTACGAGGTGAAGAACGATGTTGGGGATGACATTATTGCTGAAAACTGCCCGGAAGGCCAGCGCAAGACCATAACGGAAGGTCCGGGGGGAGGTCGCCAGCGTTTTGACGAGGCAAGAGCGCGGAGCGGGGGAGATAGCGGCGGTCGGCGGGCGCAAAAATAAACTCCGAGATCACTATCCCCACGCTGGAGCCGGAAAAAGTGATGGCGCAGAGCGGAGAACGCCCTATAAGCTTCTTTATGACTAATTCGGTTCAGGGCACTGGAGAGAAATACGCGGAATCCTTCTTCCCCCTGGTTTTCGGCTCTTTTCTCCAGGGCTTGTTGCTTCTTTGGAGGAAGGCCCAATAGGTACACTGTGGGCTATATCCCCAAAAGGCGGCCCCCGTGTATACAAAAGGAGGCTCCTGTGTATAACGGCGTGGTTCAGCGCCTTCCGACCAGCCCCGCGATCAGGATAATTATGAAGACGACCAGGAAGATGAAGAAAAGGACCTTGGCGATCCCGGCGGCGGCGGCCGAGATTCCCCCGAACCCGAAGACGGCCGCGATCACGGCGATGATAAAAAATATCAGGGCCCATCTCAGCATAATAACCTCCTTGCTTTGGTTACATTCAGATTAGCCGTCCCCCTGATGACACGATGGGGAAAATTTGTCCCCCGCGGGAAGGCTCCGGCATAATGTAATTGCGATAGTGGAATTCCGGTGTCCGGTATTCAGCGTCGGGCCGAACTCCGCAGCAGGCCCAGGATCAGGCTGAAGAGTCCCGCGCCGACAATCGACCAGATTAGCGGGAAGGCTTCTCCATCGATCGTAACGCTTAACAGTACCGGCAGGTCCAGTTCCCCGGCCAGCCAGCGCCCCAGCAGCGCCCCGACAAATCCCACGACGATTGAGATCAGCAGGCCGCCGGCGGTGAATCCGGCCAGGGCCTGGCCAATCAATCCGATCACCGCGGCCAGCAGCAGGAGCAAAAGAATTTCGACAAAGGTCATTTCGTTTACCTTGGTTGGGTTGTGGGTTTGGATTGGGATTGATGATGAAGAAATAATCTCAGTCATTCTCTACTTTTTCGTTCGGGTCGCCCCCAGGATAAAAAAGAAAGCGGTAGTGCCGGCCAGAGCCCTCCAGGGATGCTTGATTACGGTGGCCTGAGTTGTTTTCAGGATGGAATCGGCAGCCTGAATAATCCGGATCAGGTCACGACAATCATTCCCGACTGCCGCCTCGGTCCGCTTCTCCGCGATCAGGGGGATTGCCGACAACAATTCTGTGGTATAATGTCCCCGAGACTTTCTCAGGGCCTCAATCTGTCCCTCGATGGATTTGTTGATCTGCAATTGTCAACTCCGCTCGGTACGAAGGTTGCCTTTCGAGATAACCATTCCGGCCTTGTCGGCCCGAATCCGTTCTCCCCGGTGACCGGGGGGATGGAGCCGGAACTCGAATGAAACGTTCACCGGAATCCTGAGCCATCCCCCCGGTCCGTTCGGAAGCGGTCTTACATCTCGTCGGCCGCGTCCTGGACGCTTTCTCCCGCGTTCTCCATATCCTCGCCGACACCTTCGGTGGTTTGGCAGCCGACCGTGGCCAGGCTGCAACAGGCCGCCAGCAGGATAAACAGCATCAACTTCTTCATCTCCTTCACCTCCATTTCGGTTGGGAACTGGAAAAAACCTTTTGTCAGTTCCTCGGGTTAAGGTTGGTGATACGCGGATAACTATCCCATAAAGCGAAGAAGTTACCAGGGCCGGTTTCCCTAAATTTCGGACTATTTTCTACCTTCCCCCTTCTCTCCGCGGAGGAATCTGTTGGGTGCGCATATTTCCGGTCCTGGTCGGATCTACCCGGCAAATCCATCTCTTCTAACGCTGTTTTTGCTCGGAGGCCACGTGGGGGTCCAACTCCCGGAACGGGGGAACATATTTGCCGCAGATGTCTTTCTCACCGTGGAGGGGATCGGGGATATCGGCGCCGTGGCAGTAAGGAAAACCGAAGTGGAGTCCTTGTTCCGGCGTCCGGTTGAGTTCGTCGGGCTTATAACGGGGAATTTAGGAGTAATGCTACAACCCTTCGAGCTACCAGCGAAAATATAACAGCCATCCCTAAATTGATCAGGGTGCCTAGTAGGTAATACGATGGATTCTCTTGAATCTTTTCTTTTCTAACGAACTCTTTCGCCCCGATTATAATTGCCAACGCACTAAATTCGTTCTTATAGACCAAAATAAATATATAAGCATAGTCTCGCATAATCCAATCCAGAAACCTGTCGACTTTAAATCGAACACCTTCGTTGATGAACTCTCCGGCAGTTGGTCACCAGAAGATGAATCGGATTGGAGGCGGGGGATGCCCAGTCGAATTGCCAATGTAGCGAGAATAAAGGAG
>CAYXKT010000166.1:0-5138 GCA_964465735.1 uncultured bacterium | reverse complement strand
GAAAATCCTCGCCATATCTCCTGGATATGGCTGCGGTTTTCGCAACCCGTCGGCCGGCAAAATCTTAGCACATTTCATCCGCAATAATCGCTCAACTTAGGTTACAATTACCTACGACACCAGCCCGGAAAAGATTGATGAAGCAATGGAGATCATCCGGGATATTCTCTCGGTCAAAGAAGACGATCCCGGAAGCCAAAAGATCAACGGTCCCGTCAACAGCGACCCCGCCCTTCCCCCCGGATCTTTTTCAATGAACTTAACTCCGACTCACTCAATATCCTGGTGATCTACTGGTACAAGTCAGCCGCCTACTGGGACTAACTCGACCACTGCACTTATGTGAACCGGGAACTGATCCGCCGCTACAACCGGGCGGGGATTGAATTCGCCTTCCCCACGCCAGACTCTCCATATTGCCCCGGACCCCGCTCACCCCGGCGATGACGTTCGTCCGGGTTCGGCGGATACGAAGGAAGCGACTCCCCGTAACCCGTCCGCCGCCGCAGCGACCGACCGGAAGGAAGACTGAGCCTTCGATTATCCCCCATCGTCCACGAAACCTATCGCTGGGCGGAATGTGCCACGTGGCACATCTGACCGAACAGTCGGAATCAGCCCTTGTCCGTTGGGGTTGCTCAATTGATAGGCCGGACGGCAAGATTTTCCCCCAGCGGTTCCGGAGTCAGGTTCCCGTTGGAAGGGAAAATTTATGGATGGCGTCCCGATCTCAGTATTCCCTCCGGTGTCAGCAAGGGAAAATCGGCAAAATCCTCCCGGCACGGGAGAATCGTAATTTAAGATTAGTTGATTCCGGAATATGTGCGGCGCTTCCCAACAGGCATTATCTTTCCGATAAAGCGACGATAATGACCCTGAGAGGCAAAATATCGCTGTTGGCGAATTCTCCCTTGACACCTCCAGGCAAAAGCAATAAGTTGCTCATTAAAGCAGAATAATAGCGATAAGGAGCAATATATGGCGTATAAAACAGATTTCAGCATAGCAACAAGCACTCAAATTGAAGCTGCCCTGTGCCGACGCTTGGAAAGCATTCGACTCTCCCGCAATATGACCCAGGAGCAACTCGCCGCGGCGGCCGGTCTGTCGCTGAGAACCATTGGCAGACTCGAGAAAGGGCAAGGAGTCTCACTGGATACTTTCATTCGGGTTATGATCGCGCTCAAGATTCAGCATAGCCTGGAAGCCCTGTTGCCCGACCCCAGCGTGAGGCCGGTTGAAAGAGTCGGAGCTGGTAGAGAGCAACGCCGGCGCGCCCGCCCCGTGAAGACGAGCCCCCCACGACCGATATGGTCGTGGGGTGATGAAAGGGGCGGCAATGAATAATGACGCGCGTGTGGTCCTCTGGGGCAGTATGATCGGTGCCGTCACCTGGCTCGAAGACAGGGAGATCGGTGTATTTCAGTACTCGCCCGACTTCCTCGAAAGCGGCATCCAACCGTCCCCGCTCGTGATGCCCCTGGCCGAGTTCCCTTATGAATTCCCCTCCCTCGCCCGGAACACCTTCAGGGGATTGCCGGGACTGCTGGCGGATTCATTGCCTGACAGGTACGGTAACGCCGTCATTGATGCCTGGCTGGCCTCCCAGGGACGTACTGCCGCCAGCTTCCATCCGGTTGAGCGCCTCTGCTATATCGGGGTCCGTGGTATGGGGGCACTCGAGTTCGAACCCGCTACACTTGCCCCCCCGGAAAGCACGCACGCCATCCAGGTAGCAGGTCTCGTCAGCCTTGCCAACAGGATCCTTGACGAAAGGACCAGTCTGGGCGGCGTGTTCTCCGGCCAGGATGATAGCGAAACCATCACTGATATCCTCCGAGTCGGGACATCCGCCGGCGGAGCCTGGGCCAAGGCAATTCTCGCCTGGAACCCGACGACCAATGAGATCCGGTCCGGCCAATTCCATCCCGGGACCGGCTTCGAGCACTGGCTGATGAAGTTCGACGGAATAACCAGTACGCGGGACGCGCAGGTTTCCACGCCCCGGGGATACGGCAGGATTGAATACGCCTACCATCTGATGGCCCTTGACGCCGGAATAGAGATGACTGCCTGCCGGCTTTATCACGAAGGCGGGAGGAGCCACTTTATGACGAGACGGTTTGACCGGACAGCCCAGGGAGGCAAGCTGCATATGCAGTCCCTCGGCGCTCTCGCGCACTACGACTACCAACAGCCCGCAAGTTATTCTTACGAGCAGGCCATTGAAGTCATCAGGCGGATGCAACTTCCTCAAAAAGACGTTGAACAGCAGGTACTGCGCGTTTTCTTCAACGTGGTCGGACGCAACCGCGATGACCACGTCAAGAACATCGCTTTTCTTATGGACCGTCGTGGCGAGTGGCGCCTGTCTCCCGCCTTTGACATCTCTTACGCCTGGAACCCCACCGGTGAATGGACGAGCCGGCACCAGATGAGCATCAACGGGAAGAGAGAGGGGGTGGAAAGAGAAGACCTTCTGGCGCTGGCGACCGCGGCGGGAATCAAGAAACCCCGGGGGAGCGAGATACTGGATCGGGTGATTGACGCCGTCCATCGCTGGCCCCGCTTCGCCGAAGCCGCGGGAGTTCCCGAGAAACGTGTCGACGAAATCCAACGCCACCAGCTTACCGAGCTGTGATGAAAACGCGGAGAAGTTATTGTCCGTGATGCGAGAACTGGCGTACCCTATGACATTGGGACAATTGGTAAAATATAGTCAGCTCCCCGAAAATATTATGTATGAATCAACCATTCTCTTGAAGTCGCACGATTTGATCAAGACCATTAACGATCCCGGAGGTCGGGCATATTTTCAGTTGACCGAGAGAGGCAGGAGCGCGTCGGGAAAATGAATTTCAAGGCTGCCAAGGTACCCTGGGAGGGAAGGGTGGTCTCGGTTCAGCCGAGGATCCGGTTGAGTTCTTCCTCCCCCGCACCGACCCCTCCCAGTTTCCCTCCCGTCTCCCAGGTCGGCGGTGTCCGAAAGATTGCCGAGATCCCCACAGCGGCCGATCTCCTTGGCTTCACTCTGGCAACCCGGCAATTCACACCTTCTGTCAACGTGATGCCGCCGATTTTGGGCGCGGGGTGGTTGCAAGTTGTTGCCGGATAGGCCATTCCGATAAAGTGGTGCGTAACGCACCACTTCTTGAATAGACATTGAGGCTGGGTTCCTGCGTATTTGTCCGGAATCAGGTTCCCGTTGCGAGGGACAAGTCGCCGATTAAAATCACCGGACAATTCAAATACCACCGACAAATTTATTGGTCTGCCCGGGGTTAAAACTGTAGACTATTTTCCCCGCCGTTGCCTATCTCGCCAAACCTGGACGGAGAAGAGGCCCTTGAGGAAGCAGTACGTAAAATGGCTCGCGGCCGAACTGCCGGACCTGGTGGTGAGAAATATCCTCTCCCCGGACGCCGCCGACCGGCTCCGGGACTATTACGGCGGCTTCGACCAGGACGCCCGCCGGCATCTCGCCGCCAACGCCTTCGCCATCCTCGCCGCCCTCCTGATCGGATCGGGGATCATCCTCCTGCTCGCCCATAACTGGGCTGAACTCTCCCGGCCGGCCCGCGCGGTGATCTCGTTCCTGCCCCTGCTGGCCGCCCAGGCCCTGGCCGGCTGGGGGCTTGGGCGGGGGAAGGATTCCCGGGGCTGGAAGGAAGGCGTCTCGATCTTCTGGATGCTGGCGATCGGCTCTTCCCTGGCCCTGGTCTCCCAGACCTACCACATCTCCTCCGACCCCGAGACCTTCACCCTCACCTGGATGCTCCTCTCCATCCCCATCGTCTATCTCCTCGGCAGCGGATCGATCATCTTCCTCTACCTGATCGGCATCACCGTCTGGGCCGGGATGGCCCGCTCCGCCGGCGGCCACCCGGCCTTCTTCTGGCTCCTGATCGCCCTCCCGCTTCCCCGGATCCGGAATATCGGCCGGCCCGATCCCTACCGGACGGAGCCGGCATTGCTCCGGGCCGTCTTCACCATCTGCCTGATTATCGGCACCGGGATCATCCTGAATAAATCGCTGGCGGACTACTGGATAGTGATCTTCAGCTCGCTCTTCGCCCTCACCTACCTGATAGGAAGGATCTGGTTCGCTGACGCTCCCCCCCGTGTCTTCCTCCAGCCTCTCCGCGCGATCGGGAGCACCGGGATACTGTTCCTGGCCTTTTCCGCCTCCTTCCGGGGCCCCTGGAAAGAAATCATCCGACATAACCGGCCGCTGCTCCAGCCGGAAATAATCCCGGCCCTGATCCTCCCGGCCGGAGTCGTCGCCCTGTTCTTGCTCTGCCGGGCCCGGTCCCGGGGTTCCGGCAGCCTGCTGGGCGTGATGCCGCTGCTGGCCCTGGCGGCTACGATCCTGGCCCGGACCACCGGATGGATGATCCCGATCAACATCGTCCTGTTTACCGCCTACATCTTTATCCTGGGCCTGGCCAACCTTCTCCACGGGATCAAGGAGCGGAACATCGGACTGATCAACCTCGGCCTGGTGATTCTCTGCCTGCTGATCGTGGTCCGGTTTTTCGACAGCGACCTCGGCTTCACCGTCCGGGGAGTGGCCTTCATCGTCACCGGGATCGGCTTCCTCCTGGCCAATTTCATCCTTCTCCGGAAAAAAGCAACCGATCGACGGAAATGAAGAAGAAGACCTGGATATTTATCGCGTTCGTCGCCCTGGCAATCCTCCAGATCGGGGTCTGCGCCGCCCGGATCGTGAAATGGGAGGATATCCGCCGCACCGGAACGAAAATCCGCCTCCGCACCACCCCGGTTGACCCCTACGACGCCTTCCGCGGCCGCTATATAGCCCTCGATTTCGAAGAGGAAACCGTCCCGCTGGAACTGGGACCGGCTCTCGAATGGGGAGACGAGGTCTACGCCGTCTTCCGGAAAGACGAAGACGGTTTTGCCCGGATCGACCGGCTGGAAAAGGAACGCCCCGAGGAAGGAAACTACCTCAAGGTCACCGTGCGCTATCTCAATGCCACGGACAATAAGCTCTTCCTGCGGTTTCCCTTCCGGCGCTATTACCTGGAAGAAACCCTCGCCCCCGCCGCCGAGCAAGCCTACCAAGCCGCCGGCCGTGAGGAAAAAAGAACCGCCCACGTAACCGCCCGACTGAAAAA
>CAYXKT010000165.1:0-5146 GCA_964465735.1 uncultured bacterium | reverse complement strand
GATTGCTTCGTCGCTCCGCTCCTCGCAATGACTGGGATATCTGTGGATTGGGATATAAATGGGGCTTGAAAGCCGGCTTAAGCTTCGAATGGAAAGCGGTATTGGGAGAGACCCAGTTCGTCGCGCATCCGGACCATCTCCTGTTGGAGGGCTTCGGGCACCGGGACTCCTTCCTTCTCCCGCTTCAGTCCCTCCAGGTATTCCTTTTCCCCGGCGGTGTAGATCCGCTCCGCCCCGGGGGCTTTTCGGGATTGGCGGAGCTTCCGGCAGATCTCCCCGGCGGTCTTCCGGAATTGCTCGAGGCCGAGGAAGAACTCCGGGTTGACGGCGATGAAGAAGTGGCCGAGGCGGTAGGGGATGGGCTTTCCGTCCTTCAGTCCGGTCAGATCTTTCATAAAATTCCCGCCGGCGAAGGCGGCGGAGAAGATCTCGACCGCGGCGGCGTAGCCGTAGCCCTTGTGGCCGCCGCCGCCGTCTCCCGGCCCGCCCAGGGGCAGCAGGGCCGCCGACCCGGAGACCAGGGATTCCAGGATTTGGTGGGAGTCGGTGAGGACATTGCCTTCCCGGTCGACCACCCAGCCGTCCGGGGTCTTTTTATGGAGGAGGTCGAGGACCTCGATCTTGCCCCGCTGGGTGACCGAGGTGGCGCAGTCGATCAGGAAGGGGAAGGGTTCGTCGGTGGGGGCCCCGATGGTCAGGGGGTTGGTTCCGAGCATATTCTCCACCCCGAAGGTGGGGGCGATCGAGGGGCGGGCATTGGTCCCGGTGATCCCGACCATCCCGCGCCCGGTGGCCATCGTCGCGTAGTAGCCGGCGATCCCGTAGTGGCTGGAGTTGCGGCAGACCGCCATCCCCAGGCCGTGTTCGCCGGCCTTCTCGACCGCCATCCCCATCGCCCGTTTCCCGATCACGTGGCCCATCCCGTTGCCGCCGTCGATGACCGCGGTGGTCGGGGTCTCCCGGACGATCTCCATCCGGGGGCCGGCTCGACGATCCGGACCGGGAACTTCTCGGCCCGTTTATTTCCTGTCTGCGCCCAGACCCTCCGCCGGATCGCGGCGGCGGCTTTAAGGCCGGTGTATCCTCCCCCAGCCGGAGGCAAGCGAAAAACCCTAATGGAAATTATTGTACGGCATTAGGTGGCACCAATAAAAATGGAATGCGCTCATATAGCTTAGCCAGAGATTTCTTATATTCTGCCCCCCTCAGTCGCGATAGCTAATCCGATAGACCGCTCCTGCCCTATCGTCGGAGACCAGCAGGGAGCCGTCGGGCATCACCATAACATCGACCGGCCGGCCCCAGGCATCCCCTTCCCGCAGCCACCCTGCGGCGAAGACCTCATAGGAGACGGCCTTCTCCCCGTCCAGACGGACCAAGGTGATCCGGTAGCCGATCGGGACGGTCCGGTTCCAGGAACCGTGCTCGGCGATAAATACCTGGTTCCGGTATTCTTCCGGAAACATCTGCCCGGTATAAAACCGCATTCCCAGGGCGGCCACGTGAGGGCCCAACTCCTGAACCGGGGAAACGTATTTCCCGCAGCTGTCTTTTTCTCCGTGGAGGGGATCGAGAATATCGGCGCCGTGGCAGTAAGGAAAACCGAAGTGGAGTCCTTTTTCCGGCGCCCGGTTGAGCTCGTCTGGCGGTTGGTTATCACCCATCCAATCCCGGCCGTTATCGGTAAACCACAAGACCCCGGTTCGGGGATTCCAGTCGAAACCGACGGTATTGCGGATCCCCCGGGCGAAGATCTCCAGGTCGGAACCGTCGGGTTTCATCCGCATAATCGAGGCGAAGCGGCGATCGGCGGGATCGCAGACGTTGCAGGGAACCCCCACCGGCACATAGAGGAGGCCATCGGGACCGAACCGGATGAACTTCCAGCCGTGGCGGGTATCGTCGGGGAAACTATCGTTGACCACCACCGGCGCGGGAGGATTGTCGAGACGGTTCTCAATATCGGGAAACTTGATCACCCGGCTGATCTCGGCCACGTAGAGATCCCCGTCCTTAAAAGCCACCCCGTTGGGGGCATTGAGCCCCTCGGCGATCAGATGGGTCCGGTCGGAACGACCGTCACCGTCCGCATCGACCAGAGCGTAAACCTTCCCCCGATCCCGGCTCCCCACGAAAACCGTCCCCTTCTCCCCCTGATTGAGGGAACGGGCGCCGGGAAGATCGTCGGCGAAAACCTTGATAGTAAAATCTTCGGGAAGCTCGATCTTCTCCAGGCGGATCCCAGAAAGTTCATCGGCCGCCCGGCAGGAGAGAGATAAAACCGAAAGCAGTACCAGGGTAAAAAAAAGAGAGGACGCTTCTCCCCAGCCGATCCGTCTGCTTCCCTTATTTATTCTCCCCTCCGATAATAGAATCATAATTTTTTCCTTTTTTTCTTCCCCCAATTGTTTAAAACCGGCACGGCCAGGTCGGAAATAGCGGACCCATAAGTAACATCGGTAGCGGTCATTAGAGAGCGAACCTTCTCTCCCTCTTTCACCACTACCGGATCGGGACGGTACCCGTAGCGGAAAACCTCCATCTCAATTACCCTCACTCCCTCTGCCACCTTCCCGGATGATTCTTCCGCCCAACCATTGGAAAAAATAATAAGGCCTAATAAGAATCCGGCCGTGATTATCATCCTTTTTCTTCTCATCCCTCTTTCTCCTCCTTTTCCAGATTCTTTTTCATTTCTTCAAACTCGGCTTCGGTGATCTCCCCGTGGCGTAGCGTTTTTTCAGGATCTCCCAAGGCTTTTCCCCGGCCCCGCCACCGATACCACCCGGCTTTACCCGTTGGGAAATCAGATAAATAATCACTCCTACCAGAATTATCAGAACAATCCAAATAATCATACTTTATCGGCTGAAATCCCGTTCTGTCAAAAAAATAACCATAGAGAACACAGAGAGCATTACAAAAGAAGGGATCAAATAAAATGACTCTTTCTCCCCCTCAATGTTCTCTTAAAATACCTCCGATTTTCAGCGTAGTATTTCTCCTCCTCGTATAGATCAGATATTCTTTTTAACTTTCAGCAGTTTGGCGTTGATCGCGACGATCACCGTGGAGAGCGACATCAGCACCGCCCCCATCGCCGGGGAGATCAGGATCCCGGCCCCGTAGAGGACCCCGGCCGCCAGGGGGATGGCAAAGAAGTTGTAACCGGTCGCCCACCAGAGGTTCTGGACCATCTTCCGGTAGGTGGCCGTCCCGAAGAGGATGAGCGCGGTCACGTCTTCGGGATTGCTGTTGACCAGGATGATGTCGGCGGTCTCGGCGGCCACGTCGGTCCCGGAACCGATCGCGATCCCGACGTCGGCCTGGGCGAGGGCGGGGGCGTCATTGACCCCGTCTCCGGTCATCGCCACAAACTCGCCTTCTCCCTGAAGTTCCTTCACTTTTTCCTGCTTCTGGTCGGGGAGGACTTCGGCGAAATAACCGTCCAGATCCAGTTCTTTGGAGACCTTCCGGGCGACCTGCTCGTTGTCGCCGGTGATCATCCAGCACTTGATCCCGGCTGCCTTGAGCCGGTTGACCGCTTCCCGGGACTGAGGGCGGATCCGGTCGGAGAGGGCGATCGATCCCACCGGCTTGTTCCCCTTGAGGAGATAGACCACGGTGGCGATTCCTTCCTGATCCGGTCCCTCCGGGATCTCGATCCCCTGTTCTGCCAGGTAGCCGGGGCTGACCGCCTTGAACTCTTCTCCGTCGATCGTCCCTTCCACTCCCTTCCCCTTGATCGCCCGAAAGTCGGCGACCTCCGGCGGATCGATCTCCATCTCTTTCGCCCGGGCCGTGATCCCGGCCCCGATCGGATGCTCGGAGTTTTGCTCGAGGGCGGCCGCGGTTCGGATCATTTTCTTTTTATCCCAGCCCTCGGCCAGAGGGCGGATCGAGCTGACCCCGAATTTGCCCTCGGTCAGGGTACCGGTCTTATCAAAGAGGACGGTGCTGATCTTCCGCGAGTTTTCGAAGGCGTTCCGGTTCCGGATGAGAAGGCCGTTTTTAGCGGCCAAGGCGGTGGAGACCGCCACCACCAGGGGGATGGCCAAACCGAGAGCGTGGGGGCAGGTGATCACCATTACCGTAGCCATCCGCTCCATAGCGAAGGAGAAGACCTGACCCGCAGTCAGCCAGGCGGCCAGGGTTACTCCCCCCGCGCTCAAGGCGATGATCGTCAGCCATAACGCGGCCCGGTCGGCCAGATTCTGGCTCTTCGATTTTGATTCCTGAGCCTGGCGGACCAACCCGATCACCTTGGAAAGATAGGAGTCCTCTCCCGTCCCCATTACCTCGATCTCCAGCGAGCCGTCTCCGTTGATCGTCCCCCCAATAACTTTCTCGTCTTCGCCTTTTTTGACCGGTTCCGACTCTCCGGTGACCATCGCCTCATTGACGTAGCTCTCTCCCTTTTTGACCACACCGTCAGCGGGGACCTTCTCTCCCGGCTTGACCAAGAGCAGATCCCCCTTCTCCACCTCCGAAAGCTTCACTTCGACCATCTCTCCGTTCTCGATCCGGTGGGCCTCATCCGGCATCAGCCGGGCCAACTCCTCGAGGGCGTTGGAGGCGCTTAAGACCGACTTCATCTCGATCCAGTGGCCGATGAGCATAATGTCGATCAGGGTGGCCAGCTCCCAGAAGAAGAACTTGCCTTTCAACCCGAAGACCACCGCCGATGAATAGAAGTAAGCCACCGAGACCGCCAGGCCGATCAGGGTCATCATCCCCGGCGATTTCTTCTTCAGCTCGGAGAAGAGACCGGAGAGAAACGGCCAGCCGCCGTAAAAGAAGATAAAGGTGGAAAGGGCGAAGAGGAGATACTTCGCCCCGGTAAAATCCAGCTTCAGGCCGATAAAACTCTGAATCAGGGGAGAAAGCAGAAGGATGGGAACGGTTACCCCCAGGGAAATGAAGAATCTCCGACGGAAGTCCCGAACCATCATCCGGTGATGGGCGGTATGATCGTGACCGCTGTGCCCACTATGCTCGGGGTGTTCCTGATTGTTGCGCTGGGCTTCGTGACCTTTGTGACTTTTCTGCTGATGATTCATATCTCCTCCTGAAATTGTGAACTTTTCCCGCCCCCGGAATAATCTCAGAACTCAAATTTTCCCCCGCCGCCCCAGCCGTATACGGA
>CAYXKT010000164.1:0-5163 GCA_964465735.1 uncultured bacterium | reverse complement strand
GGCCGGCAAAATCTTAGCACATTTCATCCGCAATAATCGCTCAACTTAGGTTGAAGGTAGAAGGCCGAGGGCCGGTGATTAGTCGATAGTGCTCCGGGTATAACCGGAGATCTTTTTCGGCTGGTGATTCTCCTCCCGGATGGCCGGGGAAACGGGCCGTGACAGTCGGTAGATCTCAGGCTATATTAAGGGGCAATGAGCACTATCGGGTCCATAGAATCATCCTTCGGGCCGGGCCGGGAAGAGGCAGCTGAACTGGTCCGGGTCGTTTTGAAGAGCGCTACGGCTGGCGGATTGTCCCCCCGGGAGGAGAGGGAACTGGCCGAGGAGGTTCTCCGCTTCCGGACGGGGGAAGTCCGGGCGGTGGTCCTGGGCGGGGGGACCGGTCTCTCCACCATAGTGGGTGGGGAATCACGTCTCCCCGGGTGGCCGGACCGCCCCTCTGTCGGTCTCAAGGAAGCTTTTTCCCGATTGGCCGCGGTGGTGGTGACCACTGATGACGGCGGCTCTACCGGGCGACTTTTACAACAGTTGCCGATGATCGGGATCGGAGATCTCCGCAAGTGCTGCCTTTCCCTGGTCCGCGCGGAGAATCTTGGCCGCCGGTGGAAGATTGACGACCGGGAGGTCCTCAATTTGGTCCGGATCCTGGCGGCGATCTTTAATTATCGCTTCCCGGAGGGGGAAGCTGATCGCCGAGTTATGAAAAATCCCCTCCTGGCAGCTCCCGCTTCGTTGCTGACCGCCTGTCCGGAGGAACTGGCCGCGGCCCTGGCCTCCCTGACCGGTTATCTCTCGCCCCGGGGTGAGGGCCCGACGGTCCGGCCGGAGGGCCACTGCCTGGGCAACCTGCTGCTGACCGCGGCGATCTTTCGGGCGGCGGGGCGATCGGATCGTCCGCCTTCCGGCGGGGCGATCCGCCGAGGTCTGGACTTTATCTCCCGGCTGATCGGGGTCGATCCCGGGGTCCTCCATCCGGCTACGCCGGTTCCCGGCCAGCTGAGGTTCCGTTACGTCAATGGGGTCGAGGTTTATGGGCAGTACAAGTCGGCCCGGGCCCGGAGGGGCTTCCCGGTCGAGCGGGTGGAGGCTGAGTTTATCCGGGCCCCGACGGTCCCGGCACCGGTTCTGAAAGCGATCCGGGAGGCGGACCTGATTGTTTACGCTCCCGGAAGTCTCTATACCAGTCTGATCCCGCTACTCCAGATCCCTCTTTTGGCGGCGGCCGTCCGAGCTAACCAGCGGGCGGCGAAGATCCTGGCCGCCAACTTCTGGGTCCAGGAAGGCGAGACCGATATCGCCCCGCGGTCCAGCGCTCATAGTTTTTTGGTCTCCGACCTGATCGAGGCCTATGATCGGACCATCCCCGGCGGGACGGAGGGGCTCTTTAAGACTGTGCTCAGCGCCGGTCTCGATCACGTCCCCGCCAATATTCTGAGGAATTACGCCCTGGAGGGGAAGATCCCCATTCACCTCGACCGGCGCCGGGTGGAGGCGATGGGTTTCCGGCCGGTGGAAGCGATGCTCTTCCCTCCGCCCCGGCCGGAGCGGCCCTCGACCATCCAACACGACCCGGTCAAATTCGCCCTCGCTGTCCGGACTCTCTATTATTTTTATCGGATAAGGTCTTGTCCCGCCGGCCAGGAACCCGAACCGAAAGGATTGCCCCGGATCCAGCCGAGCGCGACTGCTGCCGGCGTCCCACTCTGTCAATACCGGGCGGAGATCGCCTCCGCTCTCCGGGAGAAACGGTTCCAGCCGAAAGAACTTCGCCAGGTGATGCTCGATCTGTCCTGGGAGAATCGGGATATCGCGCCTGGCCATTTCTCCGGCTTCCGGGGTGTCCGCCTGGTCGAGGAAGGGGAGTGGGGCCGTTGTACTAAGTGGGACAACGTCCTGGGCTACTTCGACCCCGAGGACCGGGAGATGAAGATCCATCGCCGGCTTCTGCGCCGGCCGCAACGGCTCCGGGAGGATCTGCTGATCGCGCTCGGCGAGTCCCTCCTCGGCCGTTACCTGGAGAGCCGGAAATGGTTGAAGCTTCGCACCGCCCCCGATCCCGGCTTCCACTGCTACGAGATTCGTCTCCGTCCGCCCGGTCTCCGGGAATGCTGGTTGGACGACCGCCAGTTGAGCCGCTATCTCCTGCTTGCCCGGATGGTCCGGGATCGGCAAGATCCCCTGGTTTATCGGATTACCATCAATGATCGGGAGGGTTTCCTCCCCCCCGGCCTCCTCTTCGGACTCCTTTATGCCTGGTATCTCGATGACGCCTACGGGTCGCTGATGGATTATGAGATGGCATTGCTGCGCTGGCCTAAGCAGGCACTGATGCCCCACCAGGTCCAGGAACAGCGGCGGAAACAGGCCCTGGTTGACTTCTTCCGGGACGAAGTCTTCCCTTCCTGACCCCGGATCGACTTATTTCATCACCCCCGTCGCCGAGACGTCATTTAATCCAGCCATCGGACTAAATCAGTAAGTTGGCCCATCCCCGGTTGGGAGTGGTCGCAATTCGCTTGACTTGGTTCTCCGGGAGTGATAGTTTTAAGCTTTACGGCTGGATTGATTGGGAGCTGGTGTGGTGTCCGCTTGGGAGTCGGGTGGCTCGTAAGGTAGTGGCGTTTCGTCGGTGGCCGGTCCGGCCACTACCAGGAGAATTCTATGATTGAAATCCGACACCGTGATCTGGCCCAACAGCTGGATACTCATAATGGCACTCGGCATTGGCAGGACTGGCGTTGGCAGGTAAAACACGCAGTCCGGGAGATTGCCGATTTTGAAAAACTGCTGGGGATCCGTTTTGACCAGGGCCTTCGGGGCCGCTTGGAAGCTACGCTACAACGTTTCCCCCTCTGTATTACCCCCTATTATCTTTCCTTGATTGACGCCGAGGATTACGAGGATGATCCGATCTTCCTCCAGTCGTTTCCTCGAACCGCTGAGCTTGATGTACATCAGGAGGATATGTCCGATCCCCTGGCCGAGGACAGCGACAGTCCCGTCTCCGGAATTACCCATCGCTATCCTGACCGAGTGCTCTTCCAGGTCAGTAATCTCTGCGCGATGTACTGTCGCCACTGTACCCGCAAGCGACGGGTCGGTGATCGTGACTTCATCCCCGATCGCGATGTTCTCCAGGCCGGTCTCGACTATATCCGTCAAACTCCGGTGGTCCGCGATGTTCTTCTCTCCGGCGGCGATCCTCTGATGCTCTCCGACGATTACCTGGACTGGATCCTCTCTGAGTTGGATCAGATCCCTCACGTGGAGATTGTCCGGATCGGGACTCGGACCCCGGTGGTCCTCCCTTATCGGATTACTGAAGACCTGACAGCGATGCTGAAACGTCACCACCCGATCTGGATCAACACCCATTTTAATCATCCTCGGGAGTTCACCGTCTCCTCCCGGAAAGCCCTGGCCCGTCTGGCTGATGTCGGTATTCCCCTGGGCAACCAGACAGTGCTGCTGGCCGGGGTCAACGACTGTCCGCGGATTATGCGGCGACTGGTCCACAAGCTGGTTGAGAACCGGGTCCGGCCCTATTATCTCTATCAGTGCGATATGTCCGAGGGGTTAAGCCATTTCCGGACCCCGGTTGGGAAGGGGATCGAAATCATCGAGAGCCTGATTGGCCATACCTCCGGCCTGGCCGTCCCGACCTATGTTATCGACGCTCCGGGCGGCGGCGGGAAAATTCCCGTGATGCCCCAGTACCTGATCTCCTGGAATACCAACAAGGTAATCCTGCGCAACTTCGAAGGTGTGATCACCACCTACCAGGAGCCGGACTCCTATCGCAGAATCTTCTGCGATCGCAACTGCGATGACTGCCGGCTCTCGCTGAAATTGGAGGAAGCCGAGGAGTATAAGGCACTGGGGATCGAGAAACTTCTCTCCGACCACGACGATGCGGTCTCTCTGGTTCCGGCTGGGAATCCCCGGATCGAACGGCGGGAGGAGAACGGCGAATCTCAGGACTCGATGTCCGAATGAGCAAATTCGACCGGATCGAGCCGTTTGGCTCTTCTCTGATTCAGCACGGCCCGGCCAACCAGCGCGTTTATCTGATGACCCTGGCCGACCAGGACCTTCCGGGTCTCCCGATCCGGCTGATCGAGTTTGCCCGAGAACGAGGTTATACCAAGGTTTTCGCTAAAATCCCTCAAAGAGCCCTCACTGTATTTTTGACCTCCGGTTACGAGATTGAAGGGAAGGTGGAGGGGTACTACCGGGGAGGGACCTCGGCGTTTTTTGCCGGAATTTATCTCGATCCGGCCCGTCGGGAAGGTGACCGGAGCGAAGCTTGCCGGGTCAGGCAACTGGCCGAGGCCCGGGTGGGGTCGGTGCCGGCTTCGGCCGGCGGACCCGCCCCGCGGCGCATTGATCGGGAGGAAGTCGAGTCGGCTGCCGAACTCTACCGGGATGTCTTTGTCTCCTACCCCTTTCCGATCCACGACCCCGCATATCTTCTTCGAACAATGGATTCCCATATCGACTACTACGGGATCTGGGAGGAGGGACGGCTGATTGCCCTGGCCTCGGCGGAGAAAGATCCCCCATCACTGGCGGCCGAGTTGACGGATTTTGCCACCCGCGGAGAGGACCGGGGTCGGTCCCTGGCCGGTCTCCTGCTGCAGCGGATCGAAGAGGATCTTATCGCTGACGGTTACCTCACCGGTTTCACGATTGCCCGCTCCCTCTCCCCGGGGATGAATATCACCTTTGCCCGGGCGGGCTATGAATTCGGCGGATTGCTCTGGAACAATACGCAGATCTGCGGTCGGCTTGAGCCGATGAACGTCTGGTATCGAAGTCTCCGTCAGCGCCGGGACCTTGCTTCCGGTCGGTCTGCTGCCGGATGCCGCTGAGTCGGTCTCCGGGCAGCAATAAGGATAGCGTAGTGTTACAGGAATAAGGGATGGAAGTCCGTCATTGTGAGCGGCAGTTTTCAGCCGATAGTAAAGTGTGGCGGGAAGCAATCTCAACTTATTGACACCTAAGTTGAGCGATTATTGCGGATGCAATGTGCTAAGATTTTGCCGGCCGACGGGTTGCGAAAACCGCAGCCATATCCAGGAGATATGGCGAGGATTTTCAATATCCGTTCGGACGCAAAAGATTGGTGCGGTTCGCCGCATAGAATCGCTCAATTTAGGT
>CAYXKT010000163.1:0-5245 GCA_964465735.1 uncultured bacterium | reverse complement strand
GAGCAAGGTCCAACCGGAGTATGCCGCCCCCGGGGCAATCGCCAGGGCGGGATATCCGCCCCCGCCCGCCTTGACTCGGCTGCCTTCCAGGATCAACTGTCCCTCCTGGCGCATCTTGACCCAGAATCCCTTGTCGGGACCGATCCAGTCCAGGGTACTGATCCAGGGCAGATCGGGGTTGAAAGTGCTATCGCCCGCCGCCTGGTTGAGGATCAGCTCGTATTCCCCCTCGATACTCCCGAAGACCTGGCCCCAGACCGGGGGCGAACCAGCCACATCAACGAACTCGCCGGCCACCGAGGGAGGTTCGCCCCCGGTCAGGCTGGAGTCGTACCAGCACCGGTCAACCGTAATCGAGATCAGGTTCCAGCCGGGCGAGAGAGGGACCGCCTGGCCGCCGGACCCGGGATCGGAAGGATCGGACTCCCGGCCGGTCATCAGATTTAATTGATACTCGGCCAGGTTGCTCCAACCGTCGCCGTCGGGGTCGTCAAGCGGATCACTCTCTGCCCCAACGCCCGGGTATTGGCCAACCCATTCCTCGTACTCGGAAGGCGGGGCGGCAGTCGGAGTCGCGGTCGGAGGCAGGGGCACGGTGGGTGTCACCGAGGGGATCGGGGTCAGACACGGGGTCACCGTCGGTTCCGGGGGAGAGGGCGGCGGGGTTGAGCTGGGGTCGGGGACCGGGGTCGCCGTTGCGGTCGGGCTGAGCCGCGGGGTCAACGTAGGCTCCGCCGTCGGTGACGGTACCGGGGGCGGGGTCCGACCGGGGGGCGGAGTCGGCGTGGCGGATGGTTCTTCCCCGATCATAACATAAAAATCGTCAAGATACAGTGTGCCGCTCCCCCCACTCTCACCCGGATTGACTATCAGCTTGAGGTGGCGGATCCGACGAAAGTCATTGCCGTTATTCAGGGTCTTCCAATCCACCCGGATCGTCTGCCAGACCCCGGACTTCTCGATCAGGTAATCGTTGGAGGGAAAAGTCCACTGGTCCGAACTCTCTCCCGTTGCCAGCCAAAAACGCAGCTTCACTCCGGGGACACTGGAGCGGACGGAGAACTCCGTGACCGCGTCCTTCCCCGCTTCCGGAGCGTACCAATTGGTAAAGTTGGCCACATCCCCAATCAGGTCGAACTGGAACTGATCCCAGGCCGCGGCCTTGGCCCAGTCCACTTTTAGGGCCGCGCCGCCGCTTTTATAAACCTCGGTCGAGATCCCGAGCTGGTAGGTTCGGGCATTGCCCCGGTCCCACCAGAGCCCGTCTCTGGCGCCTGGTTCGTCTTCTTCGCTGTGGTCGTTGGCGAAGTTGTCCACCAGGGCCCTGTCCGGCTGATTGATCTGAATAGCCGTAGAAATTTCCTCACGAGCCGGTACGCGTTGCGAGTCCTCCACCGCGATTGTAAACAAGCCCGTCTCCGTATCGATCGGCTGTCCACTGACATTCCCGGTTGAGGGGTCCAGAGTTAACCCCGCGGGCAGATCACCTTCAACTATCGACCAGAGATAAGGTTCTGAGCCACCGGCAGCTTTAAAAGTATAATGATACAAATTACCGAAAACCCCGTCGGCAGGGAGAACATCCACCAATCTCAGGGGTTTTAAGAATATATAGATGTCGAAATCCTTCTCCTCGCCTCCACCGGGAAAACCTGAGGAGTCCACCACCCGAGCCCGAAAGTTGTTTGACCCCACGGACGAATACAGGGGAACTCCACTGATAGCGCCCGAAGTCGTATTCAAATTCAACCCGCCCGGAAGAGCTCCCTCGGCTATTGACCAGGTAAAGGGTGACACACCCCCTTCCGCCGCCAAAAGCGCCTGGTATTTATCGCCCACCGTCCCGGAGGGCAGTTGATCGGTGACAATCTCGTAAGGTATCGGGGTCGGGGAAGGGGTGGGGGTAGGTGCCGGCTCCTCATCATAAATCGGAATATAGGGATCGCCAAACCATACGAACATCCAGATATTGAGCCTTAACGTACCGGTGTACTGCTCGACTAACTTGATCAAGCTGTATTGCAACGCTTCACCGATATTGGATATTTCGTAAGGCGGGATCATCGCGGCGAAAATTTCCTCATCCATCGTATGATTGGAAACCGTGTAGGAAGGTTTGGTGGAGCCCCAGTAGCCACAGGCACCACCGCTTTCGCAGAGCACAAACTCTTCCGCCAGGCACCGGCTGGAAACGAGGTAGTTACCATTATTACACGCACTGCCGATCACCAGCGGCCGATAATCTCCGCTGTTTAAGGCACCGATATTTGATTTTGTCCAGGCGGCATTATTGGTGTCCCAGGGCTGCCATTCATAATCGCCACCGTGGCCCCGGTAGTTGACAATACCGACACCGCTACGGAAAGAATCCGTCACATCCGCATTGCTGCCGCCGGCCCCACCGTAAATCTTTTGGACCTGAAAATTGGAATTTTGCAGACTATTATAGATATTCTCCTTGCAGGCAGTATATTTACCCGGGTATTCCTGCCGGTGAGCAACCAGGGCTATCCTGGAGTACCAATCGCCGCTCGGATAGCCGCGGTTGTAGTTGAGACTGTTTTTAACCATTCGCTCCAGTTCATTGGTATTCTTGATACTGAACCTTCCCAGGCTGACATCCGGTATCTCATCGGAGCCGGAAAGTAAGCAATAGTGATAATCCCCGGGGATACTGCTATGAGTATAATAGGGGATATCGTTTATGCTCCCCACCAGCAAGACGAAACGGAGGACTGTACTGGAATCGTAAACTGACTGGATGTAGCTTTTTATCTGCTGGACCGTGGTCCCGGTTTCCGCGGTGGAGACAAGCGAAGTCGTCACGCCCTCATTGTTGTAATAATCGACCAGTTCCCGCAGGTTGGGGTCTCCGAAGTACTCTGGAGCGGCAATCATCAGATATTCAACATCGTCTAACATCTTTTCCGTTACCTCTCCCCCCTCAAAGTAGGCGGCGTTGACCGCCACTCTGCTCAAGATATTATCCGGTTGGACGGAATAGGAGTAACTGCCCGCCCCGTCAGCCTTTTCCACCTCCGTGCTGACCGTCACTCTGATTCGAGGATATACCTTTATGCCGCCGGCGGCGGGGTTGAACTGAAGCGGATGTACGGTTACCCTGACCAAACGCCATTCCCGGTAATATTCCTCCTCGCTGACCTCGACTAATCGCCCTGGATACCACTTATCCTCCTGATAGCTTTCCTCGTCGTACGCGAAAGGTTTAACCTCGCCTTCCAGTAACGGTGGTTGAGCGGGATATAATTGATAACCGGTCAGAAACTGGGGCTCCCCGGCCTCGATCTCTACCGTTACCTCGCCCTCTGGAGGCACCAGAACAAATCTCCGCAGACAATATTCCGGCGGGGTTCCCGGCATCCCCTCGACTACCGCGCCCGGGATATTCACTAAATGAAAACTGGTCGCTCTCTCGACGACTTCGCGGACTGACATTCCGGGAAGATTCAATTCAATTTCTACCCGATTATTCCCTTCCTGCTCCACCAGCCATTCCGGTTGATTTTGCCTCGCCGGATTACCTTCAAAAGTAATCCAGGAGGCAGCGAAACCCGAGGCGGCCGAAAAGACCAGGGAGATAAGGATCCACGTCACCAGTAACGTTACGCGATTTAACTTTGTATTTTGTTTCACAATCTGTCCTTTCGTCTCAAATCCCTGACGGTAAGTAAAAATCATAATCTTATTTGGGCGAGTTCCCAACATTAGTAGATCTGATTCAATCCCTGTTTACTTCATAGCAAGTTATGTGCCAATTATCATCACCCTTCAAACTTATTTTCTGATACCATCGTTACTGATTGCCCGGCAGGACATTAACTTTAAGATAAATATCTACCCCCCCACTCCATCGCGAGTTCTTTTTTCCGTTTCTCTGCTCGATATCCGACCATCGATCAATTTTCGCTCACTGTTTTCCACCAGCTAATGTGAGGTTTCATATCGCATTTGTCACTGCGGGGAACGGTGCGACGAAGCGATCTCATTACAAAACAAACAGATTATTTCGTGGGCACTCGCATTCAGCATAATCCGCGTTCAAGGGAGACCTTCCCGCCGGGGTCGGGCTTTGAGCCTAAAATTCGATCAGGCGGAAGAATCCGATCAGGCCATAGGCCAGGAATTCGTATATTGACCAGATCGGGGTCAGGATATTCTTCCGGATCTTCGAGATCTGCTGGGAAACATCCACCCTTTTTAACGCGATCAGTCTCACTACCGCGAAGCCGGCGGAAATCAGAAATACCGGCTGGAAGAAAGAGAGGACGGCGGAAATCACTAACGAGAGCGTCGGCCAAAGCTTAAGCAGGGAGAGATAAGCCTCAACCCGATCCTTTCCCGCCCCCTCGGCCACGGAATCGGATATCTGATGGATAGTCTCTATGTAAAGATGAAAGAAGAGGACCAGAAGGGCCAGCGCGGCTATACTGAGACTTATCGGGGCAAAAAGCGCATAGGCCTGGAGGAGCATAATCACCGCGCAAGCCGGTGGGGTAATGAAACCCCAGACTCTTCTGGGTTTCAAGCGGACGGGGGGGATTGAATACAAGAATGTAAGAGCAATCAGGCTCAGGGTCAGGATAATGACAGCGGCATTCGCTATCGGCAAGAAAATGATCAAAGTCAGGGGCAGCCAGCACCAGAGAAGCGCGGTTTTACGGTGCAATCGCCCCGCTCGAATCAGGCGGGTCAGATAATTGCTTTCGCCATTGATCCGAGAATCATAATAGTCGTTGAGGGCATAACTGGAAGTCAGGATGGCCGCCATCACCAACGTGTTCCGGGCCGCCGGACCAACCCGGAACCCGGGTGCCAGCAGATAACCCAGGAAAGTATAGCCCAGGAAACGGAGGCAGGATATCTTCTCTCGCCAATTCGCGATCCGATAGAAATATATAACATCTGGTAGCCGCATAACGGTATCAATCATCCTCCATTTCGATTTACTCAAGAGACACCTGTCGGTTTCCGCCTAAAATGGGAATTACATCTCCTCTTTAACTGAGGCTCACTCGGCATTCAATCAGGGCATATGCCAATCTATTCAACTACGGGCAAACTTTATACAGCATATGATGTGGCCCCCCTATCCGGTCCCACCTCCCAGACCCCCGTCACCTCGTGTGACGGGTGAACGAGTTCATCAGCTACCGCCATCCGGTCCCACCTCCCAGACCCCCGTCACCTCGCGTGACGGGTGAATCAGTTCATTAGCTACTCCCGC
>CAYXKT010000162.1:0-5339 GCA_964465735.1 uncultured bacterium | reverse complement strand
GCAAAATCTTAGCACGTTTCATCCGCAATAATCGCTCAACTTAGGTTTGAGTTAATTAGTGTGATCTGTGGGCCCTAAAGGTGTAATTATCCGACTTCTAAAGCAAACCAGGACAATTATAACCCTATTTCGACTTGACATCGGGGGTCTATCGGGGCATATTGCTGTGATTAGTTTCACAATTCAGCAAATCCATACCTCAATTTGTGAATAAGGGATAATAATGAAGAATATTGAACGGCTCAGCATCTACCGGCGATTTCTCCAGGATCTGTCCGTCAGCGACCCGGAATCGGTCTATTCCCACGAATTAGCGGAAAAGACCGGGGTTACCCCGACTCAGGTCCGGCGCGACCTGATGGAGATTGGTTTTTCCGGCCATACCAAGAAGGGTTACCGGATCGCCGATTTGATTACCGCCATTGGAAATTTTCTCGACAGCCCTGAGGGAGACTCGGTGGCCCTGGTCGGTCTGGGCAACCTGGGGCGAGCACTTCTCCCCTTCTTCGCCGGCCACCATCCGAAACTGAAGATCACCGCCGCCTTCGATACCGACCCCGGCAAGACCGGGCGGGTAATCTGCGGTTGTCACTGTTACCCGCTCACGGACCTGGAAAAAGTTATCGCGAAGGAGAAGATCCGGGTCGCGATCCTGACCGTCCCGGAGTCCCAAGCCCAGAAAGCCGCCGAGATGCTGGTGGCCGCCGGGGTCCGGGGAATTTTGAATTTTGCCCCGGTCCTGATCCGACTGCCGAAACCGATCACCGTCGAGACTATCGATATCACCATCATTTTAGAAAAGATCGCGTTCTTTGCCCGACGGAGCGAAGATGAAACCTGAGGTTATGGCCCCGGCCCCGAATAGTCTGGAGTCGATCCTGGCCGGTTACCCGGAAGCCGGACGGGATTCGCTGATCCCCTTGCTCCAGGAAATACAGGATTTACAGGGATACCTTTCCCAAGAGGCGGTAACCATCGTCGGCCGACACCTGAGACTCCCCGCGGCCAAAGTATATGGAGTGGCCACCTTTTACAACCAGTTCCGTTTCTCTCCTCGAGGCAAATATCATATCCAGGTTTGCCGGGGAACGGCCTGCCACGTCAAGGGGTCGGGTCCGCTGCTGGAGCGGCTGAAACGGGAACTGAAGATTGAACCGGACCAGACCACTCGCGACGGGGTTTTCAGCCTGGAGATCGTGGCCTGCATCGGAGCCTGCGGCCTGGCGCCGGTAATCAGCATCAACGGCGAGTATCACGCCCATCTTGTCAGCGATGATCTGCCAAAACTGCTAAAAAGCTATCGAGACCGATTAGAGGAATCAGATGATTGAGCCGCTTCCCCAGATCAGCAAATACTGCCGCCACAGCTGGGCGACCCCCTGCCCCGATCGGATCTTCTGCCTGACCGAGGGTCCGCTCTGCCGGGAAGACCCCGAAGCGGCGGCGGCGGCAGCGGATCGGGTCCGCCGGATCCGCCGAGAGGACCCCCAAAAACCGGTAATCTTTGTCGGCACCGGAACCTGCGGGCTGGCAGCGGGGGCGGAGAAGACCCTGGCCGCGCTCCAGGCAGAACTGACCCGCAATAAAATCGAGGCCGAGATACTCGAAGTCGGCTGTATCGGTCTTTGCTCTTCGGAACCGATCGTCGATCTCCTGCTCCCGGGCCGGGGACGTCTCAGTTTCGGCCCGGTCAATCCGGAGGACGCCGGAAAGATCGCGGCCGCCGCCGCCGGCGGCGAGATCCCCCGGGACCTCCTCCTCGGCCGGCATCAATCCGGTGACGTCCAGATCGGAGAGGATCTTCCCGCGCTCGATGACCATCCGTTCTTCCGTCCCCAAACTCGGATTGTCCTCGCCAACTGCGGTTTGATCGACCCCGCAAAAATAGAAGAATATATTGCTCGCGGCGGGTACCGGGCCTTCTCCCGAGCCATTAAAAACCTCACCCCGGCCGAACTCTGCGACCTGGTCGAGAGAAGCGGTCTGCGGGGACGAGGCGGGGGCGGCTTTCTCACCGGGAAGAAGTGGAAGATCGCCCTGGAGACAACCTCCGACCACAAGTTTTTGATCTGCAATGCTGACGAAGGGGACCCGGGAGCGTTTATGGACCGGGCGGTGATCGAGGGCGACCCTCATCGGTTAATCGAGGGGGTAGCGATCGCCGCTTACGCTATCCGGGCCGCCCGGGCTTACGTCTATATCCGGGCCGAATACCCACTGGCCATCCGACGTCTGAAGGAAGCGATCCGACAGGCCCAAGAGGAAGGACTCCTCGGCTACAACATCCTTGACAGCGGTTTCAATCTGGAGATCAGGATCAAGATGGGAGCGGGAGCCTTTGTCTGCGGCGAAGAGACCGCCCTGATCGAAAGTATCGAGGGAAAGCGGGGGATGCCCCGCCCCCGCCCCCCCTACCCCGCTGTCTCCGGACTCTTTAACTGCCCGACAGTGGTCAACAACGTCGAGACCCTCTCCAACCTCCCGGCGGTTGTCGAGGGTGGCCCGGAAAAATTCCGGACGGTGGGAACGGTCGCTTCCGCCGGGACCAAGGTCTTCGCCCTCTCCGGAAAGATCGCCCGGACCGGACTGGTCGAGGTGGCGATGGGGACCAAACTGGAAGATATCGTCTTTGCCATCGGGGGCGGAGTGGCCGGGGGAAAAAAGTTCAAGGCGGTCCAGATCGGCGGCCCCTCGGGGGGCTGCATCCCGGTTCAACATCTCGACACCGAGGTCGATTATGAATCGCTGAAGCAGGTCGGGGCGATGATGGGTTCCGGAGGGATGGTGGTGATGGACGAGGATACCTGTATGGTGGACGTCGCCCGCTTCTTTATGGAGTTCATCCAGCGCGAATCCTGCGGTCGCTGCATCCCCTGCCGGGAAGGAACCCGACAGATGTTGCGCACCCTGCAATCCATCACCTCCCGCCGGGGGTCGGCTGGTCTCAATCCGCTGGAACGGTTCCAGAGCGTGATCAACTTGAAAAAACTGGCGGAGACGATCAAGGATACCAGCCTCTGCGGGCTGGGCCAGTCCGCTCCCAATCCGATCCTCTCCACCCTCCGTTTCTTTCGGGAGGAGTACGAGGCCCACGTCTACGAGCGGCGCTGCCCGGCCGGCGCCTGCGTCGAACTTATGACTTACCGGATTGATCCGACCAAATGTGTCGGTTGCACCGCCTGCGTGGCCAGATGCCCGGCCGGAGCCATCACGGGGGCACCGAAGAAGATGCACTACATTTTACTGGATAAATGCCTCGGCTGCGGAGCCTGTCTGGAAGCCTGCCGCTTCGGGGCTATTGTGAGGGAATGATGACGTTAGATATTACTATCAACGGGAGAAAGGTCGAGGCGGAAAAAGGCGAAACCCTGCTCTCCGCCAGCCGGCGGGCCGGGGTCTTTATCCCGACTCTCTGCCATATCGAAGGGATGACCCCAACCGGCGCCTGCCGACTCTGTGTGGTGGAGATCGAAGGAAGAAATGGGCTGGCCCCCAGTTGCGCCACCCCGGCGGTGGCGGGGATGAAGATCTGGACGCACTCTCCTCGGGCGGTCGCCGCCCGCCGGACCATCGTGGAACTCCTTCTGGCCCGCCATCCCGATGACTGTCTCTACTGCTCCCGCCACGGCTCCTGCCAACTCCAGGACCTGGCCGAAGAGTTGGGGGTCCGCCGGCGGCGATTCCCCGCCGAGGTGCAAAAAAGCCGGCTCGACATCTCCAGCCCGGCAATCATCCGCGACCCCGCCAAATGTATACTCTGCGGGAAATGCGTCCGAGTCTGCGAGGAGGTCCAGGGAGTGGGAGCAATTGACTTCTCCGGCCGGGGCAGCGAGACCCGGATCGCCACCGCCTTCGACCAGGGGATGAACGTCAGCAGCTGCGTTTACTGCGGCCAGTGCGTCCGGGCCTGCCCCACCGGGGCCCTCTCTGAACAGAGCGCGATCGACTCCGTGATGGAGGCGCTCAACGACCCGGAGATATTCGTCGTCGTCCAACACGCCCCCTCGATCTCGGTAACCCTGGGCGAAGAGTTCGGCCTCCCAACCGGGCGGGACGCCGCCGGTCCACTGACCACGGCCTTGCGCAGGCTGGGCTTCGACCGGGTCTTCGATACCTCCTTCTCCGCCGACTTAACGATTATGGAGGAGAGCGCGGAGCTGGTCCACCGGCTGACGACCGGCGGGCCGCTGCCGATGATGACCAGTTGTTCGCCGGGATGGATCAAGTACGTCGAGGAGTTTTTCCCTCAATTTATCCCCAACCTATCAACCTGCAAAAGCCCTCAGCAGATGATGGGGGCGGTGATCAAGACCTTCTTCGCGAAAAAGGAGGGAATCGACCCCGCCCGGATCTACAGCGTGGCGATTATGCCCTGCACGGCCAAAAAATTTGAGGCCAGCCGCCCGGAGATGACCCGGCGGGGTCTGCCGGATATCGACGCCGTCCTCACCACCCGGGAGATCATCCAGATGATCCGGATGCGCGGGATCAACCTGGCCCAACTGAAATCAGAAACCGCCGACACCCCCTTCGGGGAACGGACCACAGCAGGCAAGATATTCGGAGCCAGCGGCGGGGTGATGGAAGCGGCACTGAGAAACGCCCACTTCCTGCTGACCGGATCTCCTCCGGAGAAACTGGAATTATCCGAAATCCGGGGGACAGCCGGGATCCGGGAAGCCGAGTTGGAGATTGCCGGGAAGAAACTGCGGGTGGCCGCGGTCTCCGGCACCGGCAACGCCCGCGACCTGCTCCGAGATATCGAAACCGGGCTCAGGGAACTTGACTTCATCGAGGTGATGACCTGCCCCGGCGGCTGTGTCAACGGCGGCGGTCAACCCTTCACCCCTGATCCGGAGGCGGTACAAAAACGGATCCGAACCCTCTACCGCCTCGACCGGACGGCGAAAGACCGGGTCTCCTACCAGAACGAATCGATCCAGAGACTGTACCGGGAGTTCCTGGGGGAACCGCTCTCGAAAAAGAGCCACGATCTCCTCCATACTGCTTACGCTCCCCGAGATGTTACCCTGTAAAATTATTCACCGCGGAGGCGCAGGGGAATACTTCTGAGGCTTATTTCACCGCGGAAGCGCGGAGAACGCGGAGAAAAACTTCTGGGGTTTGTTTCACCGCGGAGGCGCCAAGAACGCAGAGAAAGACTTCTGGGGTTTGTTTTGGCATTAGCCAGTGGCAATAATTCTTGAAGATTAGCGAGATTAGCGGTTAAAAAAGGGTCCGAGGGGTGGAATGAATTAGTGATAATTAGTGTAATTAGTGGATAAATAAGGGGCCGAGGCGGGGGATGAATTAGTGATAATTAGTGTAATTAGTGGATA
>CAYXKT010000161.1:0-5341 GCA_964465735.1 uncultured bacterium | reverse complement strand
ATATCCGTTCGGACGCAAAAGATTGGTGCAGTTCGCCACATAGAATCGCTCAATTCAGGTCATAGTAAAAATGACTAAAAAGAACCGCGCCGTATCGACCTTGATCGTCTTTTAGGCGATTGTTTCCAGGGAAAACCGGGAAATTTCCTTCCGGCGGAGGAGAAGCAACTGTTCGTCAAATTCCGCCGGGCGGAATAAATACCGGTCAGAAAAGACGCGGTGGCCAAGTGGCAAAGCGGGTCCGGTCCCCCCGCCGAAATAGGGCTGCCGGACAGCCTCGCTGGGTCCTGATAAGGCCAGAATTTTTCCCGTGTTTCCCACAAGGACTTCGGCAAACATCTGATCCGCCGCTTCCCGGCCGCCGTATTCCAGGATCCGTTCAATGACAAAGCGAGACCGTTTACCCTGATCCAATTTCCCGAACCGGACATCCCCAAAACAGGATTTTAAATATCCGGTAAGTAGAGAAATTTTCATATCTTCATTATATCAGCCTGTCAAAGAATGTAAAAGCTATGTTATATTATTTTCCTTTGGAAAAATAATCGGGAGCGATACTGGCTCAGAGATTTTTTGCTTCGGCGCAAAAGGAAGGGGGATGGGGAGAGAGCAACCGGCAGCAGACAGGAAACCCGTCTGGACGGCGGCCAACTAAAAACCAAGTGAAAGGACCAGATGAATAGATACCCCCGAATCCTGACCTGGCTGACAATCCTGGGCCTGCTGGGTACGATCGGGGTCTTGCTCCGGGAAGCGATCTTTCCTCCTTTTGAGGCTTTTGTCCTCTCCCGAGAATCCGGGGATGTCGCCTCGCTCTATTACTACTGGCGCGGTTTTGGCTTTGGGGCGTTGCGCTCGGGGACGATCCCGCTCTGGAACCCGGCCGTATTCTGCGGAGTCCCCTTCGCCGCCTACCCGGAGTCCGCCCTCTTCTACCCGCCTAACCTGATCTTCCTCCTCCTCCCCCTGCCGGCCGCCCTTAACGCCAGCTTCCTCCTCCACCTCTGGCTGCTGACTCTCTTCACCTTTCTCTGGCTCCGTTATACCGGTTCCGGACGTCTCCCGGCCGCGCTGGGCGGTCTGGCCCTGACCGCTTCCGGGCCGGTCATCCTCCATCTGACCGCGGGCCATCTCTCCAATATCTGCACCCTGGCCTGGGTTCCCCTGATCTTTTTGCTGGCCGAAAGTTTTTTCCGGACCCGAAAGCTATCCCGGGCGTTGGGCGGCGGGGTCCTGATCGGGCTCCAGCTTTTAGCCGGACACTGGCAATATACTTATTACACCGTCCTGGGACTGGCCGCCTATGGTATCGGCCGGATCCTGATCGAGCGGAGGCCGAAAAACAGCCGCCGGCTGATCCTTCCAACCGGGGCAATTCTGGCCGGCCTGGTCGCCCTCTCTTTAGCCGCGGTCCAGATTATCCCCGCCCTGGAACTGGCTGGAGCTTCCTTCCGGATAAAGCCGGATCCGGCCTGGGCCAACGCTTTCTCTCTCCCCCCGGCCAACTTGATGACCTTCATCCTCCCCGGCTGGCTGGGAGATTCACTGACCAGCCTCTACCGGGGAGAGAATTACTTCTGGGAGATGTCGTGTTACCTGGGTTTTATCCCCCTGGCCCTGGCGGGGGCGGCCCTGGTCTTGCGCGGAGACCGTTTCACTGTCCTGCTCGCCCTCCTGGCCGCCTTGGCGATTGGGGTCGCGCTCGGCGACCGGACCCCGCTCTTTAAACTTCTGTATGCTGTCGTCCCCGGTTTTTGCTTCTTTCGCGGGCACGCCAAGCTCCTCTTCTTCGCCGCCTTCTTTTTCTGCACCCTGGCCGCCCGGGGAACAGACGAGCTTTTCGGCCGGAGCCGGGACAGCGGATTCGGCCGTCTCCGGGGCGGTGGCCGGCTCCGCCGGCGACTGGCCGGGGTCGGGGCAGCGGTCTTGATCATCGGCGGCGCGGCGGCGCTGCTCTTTGCCCTTTTCACCTCCGCCGATCCCCCGAGCGGGTGGATCAACCGGATTGAAAACGAACTCCTTTTCGGCCGGCACTACGAAATTGCTCCTCCGGGAGAGCCGGGTTGGTGGGAACAACTGGTCCAAGAGACTGACCCGGGCCGGGATTATCCCGGATATATCCGGCGGCTGATCAAAGAGACGCCCTTTCCCCGAAACAGCTGGCGGACTCTGCGTATCGGACTGGTCCGTCTGGGAGGGACGGCAACGATCCTGGGTCTGCTGGGGACGGCAATTCTGCTTCTACCCCGAAGAAGAAGATGGTGGGCAACGGCTGTAGTCCTGCTGGGGGTGGGGGAACTCGTCCTCTGGGCCGGTCCCTATATCACCGGCTTTGACAGCCGGGTCTGCCGCTGGGATGGAGAGATCGCGCGATACTTCGATAGGCAAACAGAACCGTTCCGCTACCTCCCCTTCGACCCGGCCGACTTCAACCGGGGGATGGCAGGAGGTTTCAGCTCCATCCTCGGCTACCAGGCCGATCTTCCCCGGCGTTATCTCGAGTACCTCAACTACAGTCAGGGCCGGCCGCGGCGAGATCTCCAGCTGGTCCCGATGATTACCGTTTATTCCCCCCTCATCGGTCTCCTCAATACCCGCTTCCTCCTCTTTCCCCCCGGGACTTCTCCCGGGCCGGGCCGGTTCCAGAAAGTTCTGGACGTCCCCGGCGGAGAGATCTGGGAGAACTCACAAGCGGCCCCCCGGGCCCTGGTCTCCGGCCGGGGCCGGGTCCTCCCCTCCCCGGAAGGGATCCCGACAGCACTGACCGATCCCGGGTACCGCCCAGCGGAGGAGATCTTTGTCGAGGTTGCTCCCCCGCCCCGGTTCCGGAAAGGTTCGGGTCCGGGGTCCGGGCAGGTCCGGATCGTAACGGCGCAGATCAACCGGATGACCCTGGAGGCGACCATCTCCCAACCGGCGATGCTGCTGCTTAATGATCGTTTCGATCCCGCCTGGAGGGCCTATCTCAACGGGGAGGAGACCACGATCTACCGGGCTAATTATCTGATGCGAGCGGTCTGCCTCGACCCGGGAGAACATCTGGTGGAATTCCTCTATCGTCCCCTGACCTTCTCGATCGGCGCCGCGATCAGCCTGACAACAGTTATTCTTCTCCTCAGCAGTCTGCTTCTCCTCCGGCCTCGCTCGAAAAACAAACAGCCAGAGCAAACCGGCTAAGGTGCTCCCCCGGCCGTTTCATTGCCTCTTTTCCGGGCTATCACCAAGCTCGATCAGAAAAACAGTAACCACAGGGGATACAGAGTGAACGAGAATAGAATAATCGGTAACACTTCAGCCTTCTAAAAACGTTATTACCGGATATCCAATCTGCTCCTTCTTATCACTCGGTGTTCTCTGTGCTTTCATAGATTGCCATAAATACTTTTGACACTGCATCTCGTCGGGCGGCCATATGTAAAATATTCAGGTCGCCGGCGAAAATTTCAGTCTTTCCTAACATCTTTGGCCGGACCGTCTCCCCCGGGCGACGGGATATTTCTCTTCCAGAAGCGGGGGCGCTCCCGATACTGTTTCTGAGTTTCCAGGGGGAATATCCTCTCACCTTCAAAGCGGTGAAAGATGCGAAAGAAAAGGAAATAGGTAGCGGGACAACAGGGGTTATAGATCTGGTCGGCAAGAATGTGGAGGGTAAAACCGAGGGAGAAACCCCAGGCCCAGGGCCGCCGGATCACCGTCAGGCTTAAGATCCAGAAGACCGCCGCCAGTTCGTAGGAATGGAGCAAGAGGAAAAACTTTCGATAGACGTGCTCGTTGGCGGCCTCAAAAAATTCCCGGACAGAAAAGCGCCGGAAGCCAAAGTAGTAAAAATATTCTAAAAGGTGGTCAAGGTCGATAAAAACCCCGGAGAGGAAACAGGCCAAAGCGGCGGAGAGAGAACTGGAGAAAAGATAGACCAGCCCTCCAGAGACCAGGGAAAGTACAGTATGGTGGTGGAGTTGCATTGAAGATCTCCCCGATTTCTTTCGGAGCAGACAGGATCTCCGAATCAGTTATCGGGAGACGAGGTCAGGCCGATCTTCTCTGCGATCTCCTGGAATTCCATCCGCGAAATCTCTTCCAGAGACTTCCCTTTCTGCCGAAGCTGCTCGTTGAACTTGATCGCTTTCTCCTGCATCAGGGAATGGGTATCCGCGGACCCGCCGTAGAGGCGGAAATTATCTCCCCGGGTGATCCGACGCTGACCATCCTGATTGTCGAACCCGAGCCCCAGAAGCAAGGATTTTGGGTTATTCCGGGCTACCATTGTATTTATCGACCTCTGGACCGTGGTTTAAGTATTGTATTGAACCTGCGTCTAACTCTACCATAATCTTATAACATCTGCGGGCAATTGTCAAATCATCGGGAGGCTTGTCTCCCCCCGACGGATGAGATAATTATCTTGCCCCCGGAAAACATAACATTATACTATTGGTATCTAAAATAATCGCAAGAAGATATTTTTATTTTGTCCGGCCGCGATCGGCCAGGCGGAATAAAAAGCCAAGGAGGCCAGGTATGGTCAAGCATCCGGGGAAAAAATACGAGTACGAAAGCGAATTCGAGAAGATGCATATGTACGAGATCAAGGACCGGGCCTCGCTGCTTTACGGTTTGGATTACGAACCGGCCGCGGTCAAGCAGATGATCAAAGATAACGTGGAATGGGAGCACGAGGGAGAAAAGCTCCCCAACTACTACTCCCATATCGACAAAATCGTGGACTACGTATTCAAACAATGAAAGAGATGCTCGAGGCAGTACGGGAATTCCACCGCAAACACGATCTGAAAGCCCGGGGCGGCGAGGAGATGCCGCATCGGATGAACCTGATTATGGAAGAGGTGGGGGAGATCTGCCAGTGCCTGACCAAGGGGAAACCCCGTCGGGAACTGATCGAGGAACACGCCGACCTCCTGATTCTCCTGCTCGGCAACGCCATTGCCGGTGACTTCGATCTCGAGCAAGCCTTCTGGGAGAAGATGGAACGGATTATGCAGCGAAACTCCCGGATGGTCAACGGAACCGTGCGGGTAACCGAAACCTGACCGGAGGCTTCCGCGCTACTCGGCTTTTTTCTTCACCCGCTGATTCCCAACCAGTTTCCCATCTACGTAAATCCGGTAGATATCCACCGATGGGTTGGATTCCCGAAGCTCCCTTTTCGCGGTCGCCGAACCCCGGCCACAATTAAGGCAGATATTGCTCTCACCGCGGAATATTTTCTTACAGGCAAAACAGTAGTAACAGTTCATAGGACCTCCTCGATTTTATGAATCTGTTCCTTATTACCTAAGTTGAGCGATTATTGCGGATGAAATGTGCTAAGATTTTGCTGGCC
>CAYXKT010000160.1:0-5357 GCA_964465735.1 uncultured bacterium | reverse complement strand
CTGGTCCGGAACAGCGAACTGAGATTTTCCACCGGTTACGAGCGGGAGATCGCGGCCGATTTTACCGCCGGCCTCCAGTATTACCTGGAGTATATGCTTGGCTATGATAATTACCGCGAAAATCTTCCCGCAGGCCTGCCCCCCCAGGACGAGGCTCGCCACGTCATTACCCTCCGCCTGACCCGCCTTCTCCTCCGCCAGAACCTGATCCTCTCGTTCTTCGGTTACTGGTCCCCCTCTGACCGGGACTTCTATCTCCGCCCGAAGGTCTCTTACAAGTTTGACGATCACTGGACCGGTTCCCTGGGCGGCAATATCTTCTGGGGCGAGAACGACTGGACTTTCTTCGGCCAGTTCCAGAAGAACACCAACGTCTACCTCTCCCTCCGCTACGGGTTCTAACCATTATCCCTCCAGGGCGATTTCCCAGTCACCTGGAGCCCTTCCGATAAGAGGAACGCCCGCCGGGACGATCTCTGTCTTTCCCCGTTTCGGGAAGACGGCCCTTTTTCCGATCTCCTGTCCTTCGATCCGCCTGGAGGTAATGTGATCGGGCCGGTAGAGGATGATGAATTTTCCTCTGGATCAGTCTCCAGCCAGCAATTCTTTTCCGGCCTTGAAAAAGTTGATTCCGGGGCTGGATCTCCCCGTTCTTCGGCAGCCGAAGCAGAGCGCCTGTAGAGATTTAAGCTTTTCTAAAAAAACAATAGAATTCTTGTTGACTAATTGGTCAATACTGACTATATGGTCATAATAGCTCTGATGGTTGAGTAAGACCGAGCAGTCAAATTGCCAAATGAACACAACTGGAATTAAAATATTGTCGCCTTCACCGATCAAGGGCCGCAAGACCACCCGGCATAACCGGAGAGCTCTGCGGACTCGGGCCAAGCTCCTTAACGCGGCCCGGACCCTTTTCACTGAGCAGGGGATTGAGTTGACCTCGATTGACGATATTACCCGCCGGGCCGATGTCGGCAAGGGAACCTTTTATTACCACTTTACCAACCGGGAAGAGATTATCACGGACCTGATCGAATGGGTGATTGACCAGCTCCTGGCGGTAATTGATGAGACCTGCCGAGAGTCCACCGATCTTAAGTCCACTTTAGAAGGTGTGATCAAGGCTCACGTGGTCTTCTTCTCCAATCGTTGGGAGGATTTCGTCCTCTTCTTTCAGGGCCGGAGCGAGTTGACGATCGAGCAGAGTTACGAAGGGATCGAAACCCCGTATTTAAAGTATCTGGAGCGGGTGGAGGAGTTGCTGGAGAGGTTTATCCTGCGCAGACTCCCCGCCCCGATAATGCGGCGAATTGCCTGCGCGGTGGTCGGGCTGGTCTCCGGCTATTATTCGTTTGCCGCCATCGAGTCGCTTGATGACTCAGTTGACCTAACCTTCGCCTCACTGAGGGAAGCGATGGTGGAAGGTTTGATGCGGTTCATTCAGGAAGCAAGCATTCCGTCCAAGTCGGAAACGTTTCCGGCGACAATGGGCTGACCAAAATATATTGGGCCGCGGTCGGCCCGGACAATCGTGTTCGGGTTTCGCGGATAATATGAGGAGATATAGATCGAATGAAAACTACCTATGCGGGAGAAAAAGTCGCGGAGAAGAAGATTGAGTCAATGATAACCGCCGCTCAGCGCTGGCGATCGGGGGCGGCGGGTCAGCGCAAAGAGGCGAGAAATGTGATGCGGCCCGCCCGGGGCCGAGCCCTGAAAGAGGAAGCAACCCGAAAATCAGTCTGGGGGATTGCGGCCAGTATCGATATTTACAACTGTAACCCCGCCACCATCCGCGACGCCGACGCCATCCGTCGTTTCGTGGTCGAGCTTAGCGAGCTGATCGAGATGAAGCGGTTTGGCGAGACCCAGATCGTCAATTTCGGAGAGGATGAAAGGGTGGCCGGCTACTCGATGGTCCAGTTGATCGAAACCTCGCTGATCTCGGCCCACTTTGCCAACCAGTCCAACGCGGCCTATCTCGATGTCTTCAGCTGCAAGCCATACGACCCTTTTCTGGCCGAGAAGTTTGCTCTGAAGTTCTTCGGGGGGACCCACTGCCTGACTAAGGTCAACCTGAGGAAGTAACCGGTGATTGAGTTCGAGATCATTACAGACCTCGAACCGGGTCGGGAAATCTGGGAGCGGACAATCCCTCGGGAGTCGTTGACCGATCTCTGGGAGATTCGGGACTGTTTTCAGCGCTGCTTTCAGCGGCCGAGCGCCTTTGTGGTTGCCCGGGAAAAAGGCTATGTGATCGGCTTTCTCCCTTTAAGCTGGATCGAGGAAGCCGGCAGCTGGGGATATTTTCCCGGCGAGAGCTGGCACGGGAAGACCTGGTTGGAGGGGAACCGGATTTTGGCCCGGGACCCCGGAGTCCTTTCTGGACTGCTCGAGCGGGTGCCCGGGCCCTGCTGTCTGCGTTACCTGCCTCTCCGGACAGGCCTGGAGACGGTTGACGAGATCGGATACCTCTTTGCTCCGCCGGACTACAGCTACGACTTTGACAATTACCTCGCCGAGTTCTCCTCGAAGTCGCGCCGCCGCCTACGGAAGGAACTCGATGGTTTTAAGGGGAGAGGTCTGGAGTTCCGTTACGATCAGCCGGAGGATTTCGACCTGATCGTGGAGATGAACATCTCCCGGTTCGGGTCGAGTTCGTATTTCTCCGACCCCCGTTTCCTCAAGAGTTTTCGCGAGCTGTTCGAGACTCTTCGGGAGCGGTCCTGGATGAGGCTGACCACAGTGCTGATCGAAGGACGGCCGGCAGCCGCCGATCTCGGGGCGGTCTATAACGGAGTCTATACTCTGCTTGCCGGGGGGACGGAGCTCGACTTTCCAGGGGTGGCCAAGCTGATCAACCTCCACCACATCGAGCGGGGTTGCCGGGAGCGGTACAAACTGGTCGATTTTCTTTGCGGAAATTTCTCTTGGAAGACCCTCTTCCATCTTACTCCCCGTCCGCTCTACCTGATAACCTCTCCGGAGCCGGATGATGACTGAACCTGTCCTGGTCGTGGGGACCACGGGCGATTATATCGACTACATCGGGCGGAACTTCCCCGGCCGGGCACTTTTCCTCACTGACTTGGCCGAACGGATCCGGGGGGAAAAGTATCCCAACCCGGGTCCGAAGTCGGAAATACTCTGCCCGCTGAACTATACCGCCGCCCGGGATGCGCTTCACCGTTGCGAAGAACGAGGCGAAGTACTTGCCGGGATCGCCTGTTTTGACTGCGAGTCCCTGGCCCTGACAGCGGAGCTGGCCCAGGATCTCTCCCTGCCTTTTGTCTCCCCGGAAGCGGTTCGGGTGTCCCGGGACAAGTATCGTTCAAAGAAACTCTGGGAGCGGGCCGGGTTGCCCGGACCGGCTGCCCGGCTGGTTCGGGAAGCGGAGGAAGCGGTGGAATTCATCCGCGGCGGACGCCGGCCGGCGGTGCTCAAGCCTCTGACCGGATCGGGGAGCGAGTTGGTCCTGCTCTGTCGAGAGGAGTCCGACTGCCGCCAGGGTTTCGCCCTTTTGCGAGAGAAGCTCTCCGCTCATCCCAACCGGAGGTTGTATGAACCCCAGGATGAGATCGATCCCCGGACCGTCTTCATCATCGAGGAGTTTATCCAGGGGGAGGAGTGGAGCTGCGATTTTTCCATTGATCCCCGCTGCGGGGCCCAGCTCCTCCGGCTGACCCGGAAGATCCTTGCCCAAGATCACTCCTTCGGAACAGTCCTCGCCTATCGCCTATCGCCAGAGCTCCCCGTTGGTATCGACCCTGAAGATTTTTCCCACCAGCTACAGCAAGCCGCCCGGACACTGGGGATTGAACGGAGTATCTGTATGCTCGATTTCATTGTTGCCGAAGGCTCAGCCCGGATGATCGAACTCACCCCCCGTCCGGGTGGCGATTGTCTGGTCGCTCTGGAGCGGCTGAGCGGCGGCTTCGAGATGCTCGGCTATGCTCTGGACTTCGCCGCCGGGATTGAGCCGCCTCCCCCTCCGCTTAAGAGTTACCTCCCCCTGGCCGGACTTCAGCTCCTGGCCCCTCGGGGGGGAATTATCTCCCAAATTGATCCCGCCCTGCTCCTCGCCGACCCCCGGGTCCGGGAATGTCATCTGACCGCCCGGGCCGGGGATCGGATAACGATGCCCCCTGATGACTATGAAAGCCGGCGGCTGGGGCACCTGATTTTCGAGCCCCGGACCGGAGACCTGGCCGCGGAATGCCGGGAATTGGCCGGGATGTTGCAACTGAGGTTCAATACTCAATACTCAATTTAATGACTATGAATAATGCCGCTGCCATTCCCCTGCTCCCGGAAATCCTCAAGGACTTCGTGGAAAGCTTTCTCGAGCGGAGGGAGATATTCCTCCGAGCGGCCACCGAATCGGGCACGCCGCTCTATGTCTTTGAGCCGAAGATTCTCCGTCAGCAGGCGGAGAAGTTCACCTCCGCCTTTGCCTCCGTCCTTCCCGAAGTCCGGGTCTTTTATGCGGTCAAGAGCAATAACCATCCCGAGGTTGCGCGGACCCTGGTCGGGGCGGGTCTGGGTCTTGACGTCTCCTCCGGTCTGGAGCTGGAGCTGGCCCTGAAAACAGGGGCGGAGGAGATCGTCTTCAGCGGACCGGGGAAGACTGAAGCTGAACTTTCCCTGGCCGCTGGCCACCGGGAGCGGGTTACGATTCTTCTGGACAGCTTTGGCGAGTTAAAACGCCTGAATCAGATCGTCACCGACGGTCCTCCGGTCCGGGCCGGGGTCCGCCTGACCAGTGATGAGCGGGCGCTCTGGGCCAAGTTCGGGATCCCATTCTCGGCGCTGGCCGATTTCTTTCGGGCGGCCGGAAACTTTCCCAATATTCGGCTCCGGGGTTGCCAGTTCCATACCAGCTGGAATCTTGATCCGAAAAACCACGTTCTCTGTCTGCAGCGACTTGGCCAAGCCCTGGACTCTCTGGAGGGTGACTACCGGCGGGAGATCGAGTTCGTAGATATTGGGGGTGGTTTCTGGCCGGAAGCGGGGGAGTGGCTTCATCGCCCCGACGGCGGGCCGGTCAACCCCGACAATCGCCAGCGCGATCCCCGGGAGCATTTCTATCAGCCGGCATCGCCGATCGCGGAGTTTGCCTCCGCGATCGGGCGGGCCTTCCGGGAGGAGATTCTCTCCAGGGCCGCTGCCCGGATCTGCCTGGAGCCGGGCCGCTGGATCTGCCATCCGGCCGTCCAGATTCTCCTCCGGGTCGAGGATAAAAAGTCTGCCGACCTGGTGATAACCGACGGGGGTACCAACGCAGTCGGCTGGGAGCGCTACGAGTCCGACTACTTCCCGGTGATCAACCTCACGCGGCCGTCGACGGCCGAATT
>CAYXKT010000159.1:0-5358 GCA_964465735.1 uncultured bacterium | reverse complement strand
CGTCGGCCAGCAAAATCTTAGCACATTTCATCCGCAATAATCGCTCAACTTAGGTCAGATATTAGTTGGAAATAAAGGCGGATAGAAATTAGACGATGAGCAAGAAATACTATATCACCACCCCGATCTACTATGTCAACGATCAGCCTCATATCGGGCACGCCTATACCACCATTGCCGCCGATGTCCTGGCTCGTTACCAGCGGGCGGCCGGGAAAGATGTCCGTTTCTTAACCGGGACCGACGAACACGGGATCAAGATCTGCAATGCGGCCGCAGCGGAAGAAATCACCCCGGCCCAGCTTGCCGACCGGGTGGTAGTCCATTTCCAGGATCTCTGGAAGCGGTTGGATATCCGGTACGACGATTTCATTCGAACCAGTCAGAATCGCCACCGGAATCGGGTGGCCGAACTGGTCCGAAGACTGCTCGACCACGACCAGATCTACCTCGGCGCTTACGATGGCTGGTACGACGAGGGGCAGGAAGAGTATGTAACTGAGAACGCCGCCCGGGAGAGTGATTATCGAAGTTTGATCAGTGGCCGTCCCCTGGTCCGTCACAGCGAGGAGAGCTATTTTTTTCGCTTGAGTAATTGGATCGATCCCCTGATCGCCCATATTGAGTCCCACCCGGATTTTATCCTGCCCGAGAGCCGCCGCCACGAGGTCTTGAGTAAGCTGAAGCTGGGGGTGGATGATTTGAGCATCTCCCGCCAGGCGGATCAGCTGATGAATTGGGGCGTCCCGATGCCCAACGATTCCGCCTGCAGTGTCTATGTCTGGATTGATGCCCTCTCCAACTACATCACCGCCCTCGGTTATCCCCCGCTCGGCGACGGGGAGCAGGACTTTTTCGCCAGGTACTGGCCGGCGGATATCCACCTGATCGGCAAGGATATCCTCTGGTTCCACGCTGTTTACTGGTCCTGTCTCCTGCTTGCCCTAAATCTCCCCCTTCCTGTAACTGTCTTCGCTCACGGCTGGTGGCTCCACGGGGGAAGAAAGATGTCGAAGTCGCTGGGGAATTTTATCTCCCAGGAAGAGATCGAGAAGATCTGCCGCGATTACTCTCCCGACTATCTCCGTTACTTTCTTTTGAGGTCGGTCAAGTTCGGGGATGACGGAAACTTTCTCGCTGAGCAACTCAAAGAGATCTATAATACGGAGTTGGCCAACGGGGTGGGGAATCTCCTCAGCCGGACGGTGAAGATGGTGGAAAAATACCTTTCCGGGAACATTTCCCTGCCGGCCTCGGGTGGAGAGAGGGGAGAGGATGAGCTGATTGGCCGGGCCCGGGATCTGATCGAATCCGCCCCCGGCTGGATGGCCCGGTTGGAGTTTCAGTCTTACCTCGTCGGCCTGGTTGATCTGGAGACTGCCACCAACCGTTATATCGAGCTCACCAAGCCCTATGTGCTGGCCCGGGAGGATCCGGCTTCCCCTCGCCTGGCGGAGATTCTCGCCACCTGTGCCGAGGCGGTCCGGATCATCCTGCTCTACCTGCGCCCGCTGATGCCGGAGAAAGCTGATAAGGGATTGGAGATGTTGGGCGTAAAAGTGCCGATTGAGAAAGCGGTTGTTTTCCCCGCTCGCTGGGGCGGGTATCGCTGGGACCGGACAGTGAAGAAGGGAGAACCTCTATTTCCCAGGCGGGATTGAGTCGTTGCCGGTAGTGTCGGCAAGAAAAATCCAAATCACATCGACCTGATCAACTAAACAGATTGCTTCGTCGTCCCTCCTCGCAATGACCTGGGTTTTGGGGGTTTCGTTCAGGCACTAAGCTGTTTTATTTCGAATTTACTCTGTGTTCTCTGTGGTTATTGTTTTTGACGGAACTTCATTATTCAGGGGGAGATGCCAATGATACTGCTGACCGGGGGAGCCGGATTTATCGGATCCCATTTAGCCGAAAAGCTTCTGCAGTCCGGCCGACAGGTGGTGATAGTCGACGATTTTAACGACTACTATGACCCGGCCCGGAAAAAGGCCAACCTGGCCGGGATAATCAACCATCCCGATCTGGAAGTGGTCAAGGCCGATATTCGAGAACGGGAACGGATGGAGGATCTTTTCACTCGTCGGCAATTTTCGACGGTGATCCATCTGGCCGCCCGGGCCGGGGTTCGCCCTTCCCTGGCCCGGCCGTTGCTTTACCAGGATGTCAACGTTCACGGGACCCTAATTCTGCTGGAAGCGGCCCGCAAGGCGAAGACGGAGAAATTCATCTTCGCCTCTTCTTCCTCGGTTTACGGGGACTGTCCCCGGTTGCCGCTGAGCGAAACTGAATCCGCCCTCCAACCGGTCTCCCCTTACGGCTTGACCAAGTTGATCGGCGAGCGTCTCTGCCGGGTTTTCCATCGCCAGTATGGACTCCGGATCGCCGCCTTGCGCTTTTTTACTGTTTATGGACCCCGCCAGCGGCCGGATATGGCCATCCACCTCTTCTGCCGCCGGATCGCGGCTGGAGAAGTGATCCCGGTTTACGGGGATGGTTCCTCTCGGCGGGACTATACCTACGTTGACGATATCGTCGGTGGCATTTTCTCCGCCCTAAAGGCTGACCTGGAGTTTGAGATCTTCAACCTCGGGGGGGCGCATTCCATCTCCCTGCGAGACCTGATCAACCTCCTCGGTGAGAAAATCGGTCGGGAGCCGATCCTGGAGTCGCTTCCCTTTCAGTCCGGGGATGTGATCGCTACCCTGGCTGATGTTAGCCGGGCCCGGCTGCTGCTTGATTACCGGCCGGTGACTCCACTCTCCGAAGGGTTGGATTCTTTTATCGATTGGTTCCGGACCCGATCGGAGCTGTCCTCGTGAAGTTTTTCCGGGCGAGGCATAATGCCTCCCGGCGGTTGTTCTTTCTTCTGACCGGGACTATCCTGCTCGCCGCCCGCCTTTTTGCTGGGGATGACTGTATTTCTTGCAAGGAAGAGCAGATCCTTCCCGGGGGGTCGGGGGCCCCGGTTCCCCGGGGACAGTACTACTGGCCCGACGCCCCCACTCCTCGGTCTCGTTCCTGGTCGGAAGTCACGATGGAACCGACCGGATCACCCCTGCCTGTTGAACCGGTGATCTTGCCTTCCCCCTCGCCCCCGGCGGCTATCGTCTGCGAAGCCGACCAACTGCGCTATCAGGAAGGCGGGAAGGTGATCACCGCCGAGAAAAACGTCCGGATCGGTTATAAGACCATCCTCCTGACCGCGGATCAGGCGACGGTTTATATGGAAAGAAAGGAGGTTTACGCCGAGGGAAATGTGGTCTTGACCCAGGGGGATAACATCATCACCACTGACAAGATCCGCTACGACTTTCTCGGCGAGGAGGGAATTATGGCGCCCGGGGAAGGATACTACGATCCCTGGTTCGCGCGGGCGGATATTCTGGAGGCGGAAGGTCAGGAGAAGGTGGAATTATCCGGCGGATCCGCGACTACCTGTGACGAGGAGGACCCCCATTACCGGCTGGAAGCCGGGAAGCTGACTATCTATCCCGATGACAAGCTGATCGCTCATAACGTGACCTTTTACCTCGGGAAGGTCCCCGTACTCTGGCTGCCTTATTTTCGCCGCTCGCTCAAGTCCGACTGTCGGGGCTTCTTCCTCTACCCGGGCTTTCGCAGCAAGTGGGGACTATTCTTTCTCTCCGGTTATCATTGGTGCGCGCCCGGCCTTAATACCACCTTTCACCTCGATTACCGGTATCGCAACGGACTGGCTTATGGTTTTGACGGCAAATTCTACCCGGGTGCGGAAGGTCGGGGAGAATGGCAGACTTATTATCTCCAGGATCAAAGGTACGAAGATGACGCCGGGGACTTCTCAACTCGGGAGAGATACCTGTTGGAATTCAATTACCGGCAGCCACTGCCTTTTAACATCGGCAGTTATCTCGCGTTCAGTTATGCCGGCGATCCCACGATCCGCAAGGATTTCTTCCGGCGGGAGTATGATGCCAACATTCAGCCTCGTTCCTACCTTTACCTCGACCGGAGGTGGAGCGATATCACTCTCAGCCTGGAAGTACAACCCCGGATAAACGATTTTTACCAGGCGATCGAGAAATTGCCGGAGGCCAAGCTGCAGGTCCAGGAGGTTCAGATCGGTGAGAGCGACTTTTATTACCAGGGCCAGAACTCCTACGGCCATCTGACCAGGAAAAACGCGAATGAATCCTCAGCCCTCTACGAATCCGACCGATTCGATACTTTTCACCAGCTGAGCTATTCCCGGAAATTCTTCGGCTGGCTCAATGTCCTGCCCGCCGCCGGGTTGCGCTATGATTTCTATACCCGAGGCCCGGGGCGCGCGGATGTTTCTGAGAATGGGGAGGCGGATCCGGGAGGTTCTTCTCCTCCCAAGCCGGAGGAAGAAAAGAATTTCTGGAGGAGAACATTCTCCGCCGGGCTCGGGCTTTCCACAGACATCTATGGGATTTTCCCCGCCAGTTCCGAATTCCTCGACATCGACCAGATCCGCCACGTCATCACCCCCTCGATCGACTACGCCTTTATCGACAATCCGACCGTTGTTTCCCGGGATATCTATCAGTTCGACGGGATTGATAATATCCGCCGCCGGAATTACTTTATGCTCAACCTCCGGAATCGGTTACAGACCAAGCGAGGTCTTCCGGAAGAGAAGGCCAGCTGGACTCTGGCCGATTTGATCATCAGCACCCCGCTCTACAGCCGGCCGGATCGGGATAATGAAGGGAGACTCCTGGGAGCGTTTGCGGCCAAACTGAAGATCGATCCCTACCCCTGGGTGGGAATCAATCTGGACCTTCTCTACGACAGTTATGATAATCAGTTCAAGCGGGATACCCTGGATCTCTGGTTTAAGCCGGAGGATGACTGGTGGGTGACCTTTTCTCATAGCTACCGGAACGATAAGGACCGCAATCAGGTCTCGGCCGAAGTTTACCTCCGGGTCAACCCGGTCTGGGCGTTCAAGGTTTACAGCCGTTACGACACTGTGGGGGGACGCTTCGAGGAGGAATCATTCACCATCTACCGGGATCTGCATTGCTGGAGTTCCTCCCTTCAATTCCAGCGTCGCCCGGATGATGATGACTACACCATCTTTCTCTCCTTCTGGATCAAGGAGTTCTCTCAGTCCCCCCTCCGGTTAAGCAACTGATCTGCCGCCCGCCGGGTTAAATAAATCGTACCACTTCAGCTCTATAAAGGTCGCTACTGTTTTAGAAGTCTACGATTGTCATTGTGAGGAGCGGAAGGTGGATCTTCGAGAAGCCGGATAAAAATGCCGGATCGCAATAAAAATCAATGGTGGTGCTGATAGCAGCGTGTTGAACTGATTCACCTGCCGGATGAACCGGCCGGGGTCTTTGTTTTGAG
>CAYXKT010000158.1:0-5435 GCA_964465735.1 uncultured bacterium | reverse complement strand
CACCGACTCCGTCCCCAAAGGCTTCGCCGACTCCGTCTCCGACAGTGCCGCCAAGTCCGCCTCCGACGGTCACTCCGACTCGGTCCCCGAAGCCACCATCGCCTTCACCTTCCCCTAAATTTCGCTCTCCATTTCCCATCCTCGACTATGATGGTGACGGCACCAGCGATATCGCGGTCTTCCGCCCGGCTTCCGGCCTCTGGGCGGTCAAGGGCTTGACTCGGGCCTATTTCGGAGCGGCAAGCGACCTCCCCGTCCCCGGAGATTATAACGGTGACAAGACGGCCGAGATCGCGGTCTTCCGCCCCGCCTCCGGCCTCTGGGCCGTCCGAGAGGTAACCCGGGATTACTTCGGGTCTTCCGGTGATCATCCGTTGCCTCGAGATTACGCCGGAAAGGGCACGGTTGGGATTGCCATCTTCCGTCCGACTTCCGGACTCTGGGCGATCAGGAATCTGACCCGGATTTATTTCGGGGACAGTGCCGATCTGCCGGTTCCCGGCTACTACCTCCCCGATGACCCCGCCGCGGTCGCGATCTTCCGTCCCGGATCCGGACTCTGGGCGGTGGAGGGAGTGACCCGGCTCTATTTCGGTGAAAAAGGGGACAAACCCGTCCCCGGGGATTACCCGGGGGAGGGGAGGTGGGGTCCGGCGATCTTCCGTCCCACCACCGGACTCTGGTCGGTTTGGAAGGCGACCCGGGCCTATTTCGGCGATCTTACCGACCGTCCGCTCCCGGCTGAGTACCGCGGGAAAGGCCACGATGAGATCGGCATCTACCGGGAATCAACCGGGCTCTGGGCGGTCAGGGGGGAAACCCGGGTTTATTTCGGCGTCAAGGATGATATCCCCGTCACCCGATGAGCTCCGGCGATTAACGCGGCTCTTCAGACCGTCCCGGGCAACAGGCAAAACATTCTTCTTCCCGGTCGGAAATCCGTGGATGATAATAGCGGATGAAACAAAACATCCCCCGACACAGTGTCTGAACGAAAGCCCCAGAAACCAGGTCATTGAGAGGAGGGACGACGAAGCAATCTGTTCGGCTTGTGATGAGATTGCTCTGTCACTCCGTTTATCGCAATGACAATCTCTATGTTATTTGAGGTTTTCGTTCAAACCTTACATAGCGGGGGGCGGCACAGAAGTTGTTTTTAACCTGAGTTGAGCGATTATTGCGGATGAAATGTGCTAAGATTTTGCCGGCCGACGGGTTGCGAAAACCGCAGCCATATCCAGGAGATATGGCGAGGATTTTCAATATCCGTTCGGACGCAAAAGATTGGTGCAGTTCGCCGCATAGAATCGCTCAATTTAGGTTTTAACTATAACCCCTTGATTCCCAGCCCAACGCCGAGTGTTCCGGAAAGCTTTCAGCAACAATCAGGATTGGTGGGCTTGGTTCAGCGGACGCGCCCGGCCAGCAGTTCCTCCAGCATCGATCTATCATCGCCTTCGATGGTCCGGATCCGCGCCCGGACTGTCCGTTCGCCATCCCGCCGGTCTTCCCGGTATTTTACCAGTTCCGAGATGTTAATAAATTTTCCGTCCCACCTGAACCCCGCGGAAAAGTCGGTTTCGATGGACTGATTATCGTCAGTCGAAAAAATGATCTCATTTCTGCCCAAGGATCGAAGCCGACCGATTGTCGTTCCTCCCTCCTGGCAGATAATCAGTAGGGTTTCAAGTTTTAACAGAGACGGGCGCTCCACTTCCGTGGTTAATGATAATCTCATCATCTGATGTGGTCTCCTTTTCGGTTAATTTTTTTCCGTGATAATCCTGAGATCAGTTAACTATGCAAATATTATGCCAATCTCCGGATATAATTCGATTTCAAGCGGAAATAGTTGAATTTGCCCCTTAATACGGCCCCCGCCGCCGCCCAATAATCGTTCGATAATGGGTCAGGTGTACTGAAATCGAACACCCGCCGAGTGTCGCGTCTCATTGAAAATGAAACACGACAGCGTCGTCGCTCCAATTCGCGCGATGACAATTCTGGATGGGTCGGACAGCCTCTTGCGTCCTGCTCTTCGCTTGACGTCGCTGAGGGAGAAATGTATTCTAACTATCTTCATCAGAATAATAACCCGTGTGGGTATATGGCTATGGTCGCAAACCAAGAAATCAAAGCGGAAGCCTGCCCCAGCCAACAACTGGCGATTTTATACGATGGGTCAGCGGACAAGATCGATCAGATCGTTCCCTTCCTGAAGACCGCCCTGGAACACGATCAAAAGTGTCTCTACTGGTTTGCCAATCCCCGTGAGCGTGGTGGATTGGAGGAAGCTGCCAAGCGGTTGGGAATGAATCTCGATTATCATCTGGTCTCCGACCAGATGAAATTCTATCCCCTCGCCGATTTTAGTTTCTCTGACCTGAAGACCCGCTTGGAAGCCGAGACCGCAGAGAGCGGTAAGCAGGGATATTCCCGCCAGCTCATTGTCTTTGATGCCGGCAATTATCTGGAAACCCAGGGTGGCCTGGAGGAGATCGTGGCCTGGCAGAAGCAGTCCGCCTCCCTGCGGCTGCCGATCGAGACTCAGATCTGTTCCCTCTATGACCGTCAATCCGTCCCTGCTGGGCGATTGCGGGATATCCTGGCCGGCTACCCAATGATTCATCTTCAGCATCGTACCTATCGCAACTATGGATATTTCCCGGTCCCGGAAGAAGATTCCTCCGTCGCCCGGGAGGAAGCCGAACTGGATCTCTTCTTAAGCAACCTTGATCAATGGCAGAAACTGAAATCTTCCCAGGCCGGCCGGCCCGATTTCTCGACCCGCTATCTCTCCGAGCTGATCGATGAAGCCGGGCTCAGCGTTATCTTTACCGACATTTACGGCACGATCACCAAAGTCAACCGAGCCACCGAAGAGATGTACGGCTACGAGCCCTCCGAACTGGTCGGGAGACATATCAGCCAGCTTTATTCCGAGTCAATTCCCCTGGAAGTTCAGCGGATCCTGGATGCGGAAAAAAAGGAAGGCTCTAATTGGAATTCGATTCTCCTCCGGAAGAGAAAAGATGGTTCCGAGATCCCGGTCTGGCTGGCGGTATCCTATGTTTACGATGAAAGCGGCAACCTGGTCGCTTCAGTCGGCATCTCCAAGGATATCTCCCGGCAACAGGAGCAGGAAGAAAAACTGAATTATCTCAGCGAACTGGTGGAATCGGCCTCGCTCAGTATTATCTCCACCGACGAATTCGGCAATATCCTCCGGCTTAACCGGGCCGCCGAATCTCTCTATGGATATGCCAAGGAAGAAATAACCGGCCGGCATATCAGTCTTCTCTATTCCTCGAAAAATTCACCTCAGATCCAACAGCGCTTGGAGATGAGTAAAATCAAAGGGGAGACCTGGCAGGCGGAGGTGACCAGAAGAGCAAAAGATGGACGGGAGTTCCCGGTCTGGATGGCGGTCTCCTACCTCTACGATCAGTGGGGAAAGATTAAAGGGATGGTGGGGATATCACGGGATATCGACGAAGATAAAAAGAAGGAAGAAAAAGTTCTTTATATGTCGGAATTGATTGAAGCCGCCGCTCTGGGGATCATCTCCACCGATCTCTTCGGGAATATCACCAGTGTCAACCGGGCCGCCGAAAAGATGTACGGTTACCTGGCCGAGAAGTTGATCGGGAAGCATATCAATATCCTCTACTCGGAAAAAAACCCCGCCACCCTGACCCGGACGCTCCACGAAAAGAAACTGAAAGGGGAGGGGTGGGAGGCGGAAGTTTTCCGGAAGAGTGAAGACGGAAAAATATTCCCGGTCTGGATGGCCACCTCTTATATTCGGGATTTACGGGGAGAGTTGAAGGGGATCGTCGGTATTTCTCGTGACATCTCGGAAGAGCGGACTATCCGGGAAAGAAACGAATATATGGCGAAATTGGTGGAAAGTGCCTCCCATTGTATTTTATCCACCGATCTGGAAGGAAAGATCATCAGTATCAATCGGGCGGGAGAACTGATGTTCGGATATGAAGCGGGAGAATTGATCGGAAAACCGGTTAAAATTCTCCAGTCCGAACGGGTCCCCGAATCGCTCCGGGACTATCTCCGGCGCAAGGCGAGAACGGGAGATAAATGGGAAGCGGAGACCCTGGGCCGGAAAAAGAACGGAAAAGAATTTCCCATCTGGTTGGCCGCATCCTATCTATTGGATGAAGAAGGTCAGAAAAAGGGAGCGGTCGGCATTTCCCGGGATATCGGGAAATTAAAGGAAGCCGAGGAACGATTTAAATATATGGCCGATCTGGTGGAGAGCGCTTCCCTGGGGATTATTTCCACCGACCAGGAAGGGAAGATCGTCAGTATCAACAAGGCCGGCGAGAAGATGTTTGGTTACTCGGCCCGGGAACTGCTCGGTAAAAACATCAGCATCCTCCATTCCGAGGCCAACTTAAAATCGATCCTGAAAGATATCGCTGAGAAGGCCGAGCAGGGCATCCCCTGGCAGGGGGAGTTGGTTGACCGGCGTAAAGACGGATCTATGTTCTCGATCTGGCTCTCCACTTCTTATCTTTTTGACGCTTCGGGGAAGAAGAAAGGCGCGGTCAGTATCATCCAGGATATTACCCAACGCAAGGCAATGGAGAAGAGCATCTTGGAATCGACCCGCTGGAAGACAGTGGCCGCGATGGCCGCCGGTGTCGCCCACGAGATCCGTAACCCGTTGAGTTCAATTGTGACTTCGTTGAAATTGCTGGAAGATACCCGGGAAGAAACGAATGCTGAGGAGTACCTGCTCCTGACCGGGGTAATGAAAAAAGAGACTACTCGGCTGAATAAAATCGTTGAGGAATTCCTGAGTTTTGCCCGTCCCCAAGTACCGAAACTGACCCCGGGGGATCTCAGTTCTCTGATCTCTGAAGTAGTGGAAATAATGAAGTTGGATAAGCAATTAAGCCCCGACATAGCTTTGCGGATTTCCCTGACCCCGGAGAGTCCGCCGGTTTGGTTTGACGCGGACCAGATTACCCAGGTCTTGTGGAACTTACTCTTCAATGCGGTCCAGGCGAGTTCCGAACCGGGAGAGATTCTTATCTCGACTTGGATTGAGGAGAGATCATTCATTTTATCCATCAAGGATTCAGGGCAGGGGATCGAGCGCGAGGCACTCGAGAGAATCTTTGAACCGTTCTTCAGCACCCGCCGAAAAGGGACCGGTCTCGGACTGGCGATTGTGAAAAGGATCGTTGACACCCATAACGCGGAAATCCGGGTCAAAAGCGAACCAGGCCAGGGGACCGAGTTCACTCTCTTATTCCCGATTGAACAGGGGGAGGGAGGGGAGGGCATTTGCAGCTTTGGCCACTCTAAACTTCAGTCACTTTAAACTCAATCTAACCTTCAGGTAATACTTAATCTCTATAAAACCTAAGTTGAGCGATTATTGCGGATGAAATGTGCTAAGATTTTGC
>CAYXKT010000157.1:0-5444 GCA_964465735.1 uncultured bacterium | reverse complement strand
GCCAGCAAAATCTTAGCACATTTCATCCGCAATAATCGCTCAACTTAGGTATAATATTTCCCAAGGAACTCTTCGGGTCCGCTCAATCAATCTTTTCCCTTGATAAACTCTTCCGATGATCTGCAGGATTTGGCGCTTTTCTCTCTTCCGCGGACCGGGAAAGAAAAAACCCGGCTCTCCCTGGTTGAGAGAGCCGGGCCGGATTGAATTTCGGCGCTCCCCTCCTCTTTCCGCGAAGTTCTGGTGAGCGAACGGGACGGGATAAATATTCCGGATTTTCCAGAGAGAGAAGATTTGGCTGGTGATGAAAAGCTATAGAACCAGATTAAGCAAGGTGCCGACCAGGATGGAAGCGGCAAACATAATCGCGGTCGATTTGAGCATATCTTTCCAGCCCAGTTCCTTGATCAGGATGGCAAAGGTGGCGATGCAGGGAAAGAACATCGCCAAAACAACCGTGGCCACCACCAACTGGGGCGAGGTCAGGTTGAGAGGACCGAGCATCCCCACCGCCACGTCCTTGCGCAAGAACCCGATCAAGATGGCCACAATCGACTCTTTGGGAAGACCGAAAAGCACCGTCACCACCGGGGCAAAGATATCTGCTAAAATATCGAAGACTTTCAGAGCGTAAAGGAGGTTGACCGCCAACACGGCCAGGGTAACCACCGGGAGAGCCTCCTTGAGAAAACCAATGATCCGGCTCCGGAGTTTTTTAAAGAAGGGCCCGGCGGGCGGGATTCGGTAATGAGGAATTTCGATGATCAGCTCGGGGGAATAACCCTTGACCATCCGGTTGAGCAAAAATCCCAGGATCAGCCAGACCAGAAAGAGGGTGAAATAAACCACCGCCACGTAACGACCGCCCCGAGCCCCGACCAGTCCGACGATCATCGCCTGGAGCGCGGCGCAGGGGACGCCAATCGAGATCAGGGTAGCGGCAATAAATCGCTCCCGTCGACTTTCCAGTATCCGGGTCCCCATCACCGCCGGGACGTTACACCCCAGTCCAAGCAGGGTGGGAATGATGGCGTAGCCGTGAAGACCGACCCGATGCATCAGCCCGTCGAGGAGGACGGCCAATCGGGGGAGGTAGCCAAAGTCCTCGAGGAAGCTTAAGACCAGGTAAAAAGAAAGGATATAAGGCAAGACCATCGCCAGTTCAACATAGAGACCGGTAGTAAGAACCCCGAAGGACTGGAGGAAATCGATCTCTCCCTCAAAGAGCCTCCCGATCAGTATGGAGTGCAGCAGGCTGCCCGGCCCCAGCCATTCCGAGAGCGGCTCGAGCAAGGGCAGATAGAGACGCTCGAAGACCGGATCAGCGATGTAGTCGATCAGCGACTCCCCGATCAGACGGACCAGCCAGAAAGCCGCCAGCAGGACCAGAGCGGCCAGGGGCAGTCCGGTCCAGGGCTTGACGCTGAGGTCGGAGAGACGTTCGAGAAAAGTGTGGCGGTGGGGGGTCAGGATCTGGCAGGAGGAGACGATCCGGCCCATCTCCGGCCACCGATCTTCACGCTCTCGGCGGGGATGTCCACCGGATCGTGCTTCCTGAAGACGCTCGACCAGCCGCCGGATCCCCATCCCGGAGACGGCAGTCGTGGGGACAACCGGCACCCCGAGCATCTCTTCGATTTTTTCCGGGATTATCTCGATCCCCAGATGGGTAGTCTCATCCCAGAGATTGAGAGCGACCAGGACCGGAACCTTTCTTTCCAGGAGCTGGAGGGTCAGACAGAGGTTTCGCTCCAGATTGGTGGCATCGACGACGCTGATTACCAGGTCGGCCGTTTCCAGGATCTCCATCGCCACCCGATCGGCCCGAGAAGAAGCTTCCAGAGCATAGACTCCAGGAGCATCGACGATCTCCACCCGTTCTCCCGGAGCAAAGAGAGCCCCCTGCGGGGTCGGAATATCACCGGGGAAGGTGAGAAACCCCCGGGTGAATCCAACCGTAGTCCCGGGATAATTGGAAGCGATTACCTGGACCCCGGTCAGGCGGTTGAAGAGGACCGATTTCCCGACATTGGGGTTACCCATCAGGACGATCTTCTTCATTACGCCGGCTCTACCATTACCTTCTTCGCCATCCCGTGGCCAAGGGCGACCCGGGTCCCCCCGACCTGGACCACCACCGGTCCGCGTAACGGCATCCCACTGACTTTGGTCACCGCCTGCCCGGCTCGGATTCCGATCTCTTCCAGGCGGCGGACCAGCCCGAGACCAGCGGTCAAGACAGTAATCCGACCTCTATCTCCCGGGGCCATCAGAGCCAAATTGGTCAACTGGTTCATCCTTTTTCTTCCTTCCGGCAGGTCGCGCAGACTCCTCGCACCCCGAGCCGGTAATCAAAGGGCACGAAACCATAACGGTCACAGATTTCATCCAGAACCTTTTCAACCGACTCGCCCCCAAACTCAATCACCTTCTCACAATGAATACAGGTCAGGTGGTGGTGGGGGCGTTGTCCGAAAAGATGTTCGTAAGTCGGGTTCCCGTTGTGGAGGAACGCCCGGCGGATCATCCCGCTCTCAATCAACAGCGGAATCAGGCGGTAGATGGTGGCTACGGAGATCCGCGACCCCTGTCGCCGCAGCCGATCGTGGAGGGACTCAACATCAAAATGCCCGTGGTCAGAGAAGATCGCTTCGAGAACCGCTCTCCGCTCCGGGGTAAAGGTCAACCCTCGAGCTTGGAGAAAAGTCTTAAATTGTTCTGTCCATTCAGGCGTATTTCCCTCAATCTTACCGAAAATCATCCGGTCAATCTGATTGCGACTGTTAATCATTCACAATATAATGGTCACCGAGGATCTGTCAAGAGGCTAATGCGGGCTAATCCCGATTCTCTCTTCCGTTTCCGGAAAGGATGGGATATACTATCTGCTAATGAATATGCCTCATAATAATCAATTAACAGCAGCCTTGAAGGGCTACCTGGAGGACACGAAAAAGGCGGTCTTTCTCACCGGCGCCGGGGTCTCAACTGAGAGCGGGATCCCTGACTTCCGGTCGGCGGGGGGCCTCTACAGCGACCCGTCCAACATCAACGTCTTCGAGATCGCCTCTTTTATCGCCGATCCCTCGTTCTTTTACCGCTTCTGGTCGCGTTTCCTCCCCATTGTCGAAAAGGCTCAGCCCAATCCAGCACACCGGGCGATCGCCCAACTGCAAAATTCACGTCAAGTCACGGTAGTGACCCAGAATATCGACGACCTCCACCAGCGGGCGGGTTCCCGGACAGTCTGGTCGGTCCACGGGACGACGGCCTTTTGCCGATGCCTGAAATGCGGAGCGAGAAAGGACACCTCCGAGTTGGCCCCGATTATCCGCCGGGGCGAGGCCCCCTACCACTCCTGCGGCGGGGTCTTCAAACCCGAGGTGACCTTCTTCGGTGAAGGACTGCCGGAACTCGACTGGACCAACTCCCAGAACGCGATCAGGGAAGCCGATCTGCTCTGTCTGATCGGGACCTCGCTCAGCGTCTTCCCGGCCGCCGGGCTCCCCGGCTGCCGGAGGCGGGACTGCCGGCTGGTAATCATCAATCGAGACCCCACCCCGCTCGATTCCGAGGCCGATCTGGTTATACACGCAAGCGCCGGGGAAGTCTTTGGCAAATACCTGATGGAGGACGAATAATGGCACAACCATCGAAAAAGTTTACTCTCGCTGAACTAATCGACTACCAGCCGTCTGCGGTGGTCAGCCAGACCATCCTGGAGAAACCGACCGGGACGGTGACCCTTTTCGCATTCGACCGGGGACAGGGCTTAAGCGAACATACCGCCCCCTTTGACGCCCTGGTCCAGGTATTAAAGGGCGAGGCAGAGATCACTATCTCCGGAGAACCTTCCCACCTCGTCTCCGGCGAGTCCATAGTAATGCCGGCCGACCTTCCCCACGCTCTAAAGGCCGTTAAACGATTCAAGATGTTGCTGACGATGATCAAATCGAACGACTGATGAAAAGTCGGCGGCGGAAACCGGTGCCGCTCGTCCGGTGGGTGACGGTAATACTGCTCTGGCTGACGCTTTTATTCCCCGCTTCGGCCCCGGGGACGGAAGCGGTCTATTTCTTTGAGCCGGGCTGCCCGGATTGTGTCGAGGTCGCCGAGACCCTCGATTACCTTTCCACGCTCTACCCGGAGCTGCTGGTCCAAAGATACGATATCCACACCCCCGAAGGGAAGGAACTCTTCCCCCGATTACTCCAGGTTTACGGTGCCGTGATCGGGCCGACGCCGATGGTTTTTATTGGCCGGACGGCAATGATCGGGGATACTTTTTACCATCCCGAAGGCGCGCCGGTCTCCCTCCGGGGGCGGAAGCGGGAAGCAGCCTTAGAAGAGGCGGTCACCCGGGCGGATGTCTCCCCCTTCCAGCTCCTGGAGGAGGCATCCGTGGAGATTCTCCTTTTTATCCGGACCGGGGACCCGAAATCCGATAAAATGGAGAGCCGCGCCCGGAGCCTGGCCCGCCGACACCCCCGGCTATCAGTGGAGATCTTCGATCTCAACGAGCCGAACCAGGAAGACCGGTTGCGACGGATACAGCGGATGCTCGACCTGCCGGGAGATCCTCCCGCCCTCTTTTTCGGTGACCTGGCCCTGATCGGCGATACCCTCTATCTCGGCCGTCGGAAGCCGGAAATTTTCACCGCACCCGAAGAGATCCAGAGCCGCCTGGAAGAATACGCCGGTCAGGCTGTCGAGGCGAAGGCCTCCTCGCCTCTGCAACGCCTCCAGCTCAGAGAACGGATCACAATCTGGGCGGTGATTGGAGCGGCACTCCTCGACTCTCTCAACCCCTGCGATTTCGCCCTGATGCTTCTTCTGATGGGGACCCTGATTGTCCTCGGGCAGAAGATGAAAGTCCTGAAAGCCGGCCTGGCCTTCATCGCCGGGGTCTATGGCACCTACTTCCTGATGGGTTTCGCGGTTTACACGATCCTGGGAGCGACAGTGGGGACACGGGGTTTCCGGGTGGTCTTTCTCTATGTCGTCTCCTCTTTCGCCATCCTGATCGGTCTCTGGCAGATGAAAGAGCTCTTCTGGTATGGCAAATGGTTCACGATCGAGGTCCCCGAACGTTGGAAACCGCAGGCGACGAAACTGGCGGCCTCGGTGACCTCCGTCCCCGGAGCGTTCGTGATCGGTGCTTTGGAGTCGCTCTTCCTCGCCCCCTGCACCTCCGGCCCCTATCTGGCCATCCTCACCCTCCTCTCCCAGACCACCGGCTCCCGGGAAGGGGTCGGGCTGCTGCTAATCTATAACTTCTTCTTCGTCCTCCCGCTGATAATTCTGGCGGCGGCGGTTCATTTCGGCTACACTACCACCGCCCGAGCGGAACGCTGGCGGAAGAAGGGAGTGGGTAAAATGCATTTTGTCAGCGGAGTGGTAATGTTCCTCCTCGGCGCCGGGATGATTACCGGCCTGCTGACCGG
>CAYXKT010000156.1:0-5698 GCA_964465735.1 uncultured bacterium | reverse complement strand
GTCGGCCGGCAAAATCTTAGCACATTTCATCCGCAATAATCGCTCAACTTAGGTTCAATTCTCAGGAGTAATTATGGAAAATCAGACAATAGCCAGTATCTTCAACCAGATCGCCGACCTGCTCGATATCCAGGGAGAGAACCCTTTCCGGATCCGCTCTTACCGCGCCGCCGCGCGGATGATCGAAGACCTTCCGGAAAACCTGGCCGATACCCGATCTGACGGCAAAGACCTGACCAAACTACCGGGGATCGGCCGCGAACTATCGGAGAAGATCGACGAGATCATCAAGACCGGAAAACTGGGATTTCTTGATGAGCTCAAAGCGAAACTCCCCCCCGGACTGCCGGAACTTCTCCGAGTAGAAGGTATCGGCCCGAAAAAGGTCAAGCTCTTCTACGAAGACGCCGGCGTCGATTCGATAGAAGGCCTGGCAAAGGCGGCTCGGTCCGGCCGACTTCGCCACCTGAACCGGATGGGAGTAAAATCAGAGGCCAAGATCATCCAGGCGATCGAAAACTATCTGAAAACCGCCGGCCGCTTCCATCTGGACGTCGGCTTCCAGGAAGCCGAAAAGATCAGCCAGGCTCTCCAGCCAACGGCGGAGGAAATCTTTGCGGCCGGGTCCCTGCGCCGACGACGGGATACAGTCGGCGATCTTGATATCCTGGCCGTCGCCGGCGACGGCCCCGCCCTGATCAAGAATTTTGTCAACCATCCCCAAACCGCGGCCATCCTGGCCGAGGGGACGACCCGCTGTGCTATCCGTCTAAAGAACGGCCTCCAGGTCGATTTAAGGATAATGCAGAAGCAAGATTTCGGCTCCGCCCTCCTCTACTTTACCGGATCCAAAGCCCATAACATCGCCCTGAGGAAACGGGCAAAGTCGATGGGTTTGAAGGTGAGCGAATACGGGATTTTTCAAGACGGAGAAAGTATCGCCGGCCGGACGGAAGAAGAATGCTATCGAGCGCTCGGTCTCCCCTGGATCCCCCCCGAACTGCGAGAGGATCGAGGCGAGATCGAAGCCGCGGAGCGAGGCCGACTCCCCCGGCTGATCGAACTCGAGGAGATCCGGGGCGATCTCCAGATGCACTCCACCGCTTCCGACGGAAAAGAGTCTGTCCTGGAGATGGCCCAGGCGGCCGAAAAGATCGGCCACCGCTATATCGCGATCACCGATCATTCCCAGGCGGTCCGAATCGCCGGAGGACTCAACGAACAGGAACTGGCCGAACATCTCCGGCAAATCGAAAAAGTCGGAGAACAATGCCCGAATATCCGGATCTTAAAGGGGGTCGAGGTCGATATCCTCGCCGACGGCTCACTCGACCTGGAAGATTTCATCCTCCAGGAGTGCGAGGTGGTGTTAGCCTCAATCCATTACAACTTCAACCTGCCGAAAAAGGAGATGACCCAAAGGATCATCCGGGGGCTGAAGAACCCCTATGTCAATATCTTCGGCCATCCCACCGGCCGGTTGCTCTTAAAACGGGAACCGTATGCCTTTGACTTTGATGAGGTGGTGAAGGCCGCCATCGGCGAGGCTGTAACCCTGGAGATCAACGCGCACCCGGCCCGGTTGGACCTAAATGACGTTCTGGCCCGGAGAGCGAAGGAACTGGGATCCCGGTTGGTCATCAACACCGACGCCCACTCCTCCCGCCAGCTCGAACTGATGGCCTACGGTGTCTTTACCGCCCGCCGGGCCTGGCTGGAGAAAGATGACGTGATCAATACCTATCCCCTGGACCAACTTCTGTCCTTTCTCAACCGTCCGGCCCGGTAGCACAGACATTGCTGTCTGTGCCCTTTAACCTAAATGTCTCCTTGTTAGTTCGAACGGCACTATGCGATACTAAAGCATTGTCTGAACGAAAATCTCCCATCACAGAGAATCCGTCATTTCGTCCCTCCCAATAACCTGATTTTTGGTATTTTCGTTCAGGCCCTAAAATAGTCCTTGAATGCCGAGATGATCCGGCGAAAGCAACCCCAATTAAATCCATACCAGCTCTGATGGCTAAAAAAAATAAATTAAGCGAACTCCTCGAGGTCTGTCGGGATAAGTCTTCTTTACTGATCCTGCCTCACAACCATCCCGACCCCGATGCCTTAGCCAGCGGCTGGGCTCTCCAGTATCTGCTGAAACAAAAGGCCGGGATCACTTCCACCATCGCCTACGGAGGAACGCTGGGCCGAGAGGAAAACCGAACCTTCAAGAACCAGTTGAAGATCCAGACGGTGGGGCTGCGTCCCTCGCACTTCAAAAAGTTCTCATCGGTGGCCCTGGTTGACTGCCAGCCGCGGGGAGGTAACGTCAACCTTCCCCCGAAACTTGAACCGCTGATCGTGATCGATCACCACCCACAACTGAAGAGCACCAAAGCGGCCTTTATCGATATCCAGCCTGACTGTGGGGCGACCGCCACTATCCTGGTCGAGTACCTCAGAGAGGCGGAGATCACCGTTCCCCCGCTTCTGGCCACCGCGCTTTACTACGCCCTGATCTCGGAGACCCAGCACCTGGGCCGGGATGTCACCAACCGGGATATCCAGGCCTCGACTTATCTCTTCCCAGTCGCCCGGCACCGACTGATCTCCCGGATAGAACACCCGGCCCAGAACCGGGAGTTTTTCCAGCAGCTTTACCAGGCACTGGGTAAGGCCTTTACCTACAAAACCCTGATCGCCGCCCGCCTGGGCAATGTTCACTACCCGAGCTTTGTCGCCCAGTTAGCGGATTTTCTGGTCTCTCTGCGGCGGACAACCTGGTGCTTCGTTACCGGCCGTTACCAGGATTGTCTCCATATCTCACTTCGGACCACCCATCCTCGGGCGCAAGCGGGGAGACTTTTGCGGAAGGTAATCGGGAAACTGGGAAACGCCGGAGGCCACGAGATGATTGCCGGGGGCCAGGTCGAGCTGGCCGGGATGTCGACTGAAGAGAGAAACGACCTGGAAGAGACGCTTTTTAAAAGGATCTACAAAGAAATGGGCTTCCCGAAAGACCTCTCCCCAACCCCGCTGGTTGACCAGAGTAAAAAGTAGGAAAATGGGAATGGGAGATGGGGAATAGTCTCCCCGATTAGAGGATTTTACTCTTCCCCGGACTCCTCCTTCTCAGGGGAAACGGCCTGCCGGCGGGCGGCTTCCCGCCGGGCCAAAGCCTGCTTTTCCACTTCCACCGGATCGGGCTTGAGATAGCCGATCTGGTAGTCCTTCCCATCGGTGGTGACCAGGATATGATCGTCGCCGTGACATTCCGAGGCGGGCTTTCCCCTGTCCAACCGATCGGTCCGCCAGATCCGCACCCCGTGGGATTCGTACCTCTTGATCAGCGAGCTATCGGGAAGTCCGTGGCGGTTACCGGCCATTATGATCCCTTCCTTTGGCCCCACTGCCCGTATATAGGGGTTGGTACTGGAGGTCTCACTCCCGTGATGAGGGATCTTGAGGATGGTGGAAGCGAGTCGGCTTTTCTCTTCGTTGACGTAGTTATCCAGTAGATACCGCTCCGCCCCGATCGCGTAATCGGGGTCGTGGTAACCAAAGGAGTCAGGCCGGGTCTTCCCCTCGAGGTCACCGGTAAAAAGAAAACTGATATCTCCATACTCCATCCGGATCACCAAGGAACTGTCGTTGACGGTATTGTCGGAGACCGCCGGGTTGCTGTAGAGAATCTCCACGTCCAGCTCCTCGCCCCAGTCCAGTTTCAGGGGGACGCTCTGCCCCAGAGATTGAGTCCCCGGAATAGTGGGGATCCCGATAGCCGGAAAGTAAAAAACACTATGAGGCTCAACCAGGGCAGCCCAGCAAAAAGCCCCGAAGTAGGAACTCGAAGATTGATAGCCAGGATCGAGTACCCGCTTCACCCGGTACATCTCCAGCATCCCGATCAGCCCCCGATAATGGTCGTTGTGAGCGTGAGTGTTGATCATCCACTCGATCTGTGAACCCCATCTCAGACCGAGATCGAGCATCATATCCTGAATCCGCTGGGAACTGGGGCCGCCGTCGATGATGATATTGTACCCCTCATAGATCCCGTTCCCTTTGATCCCATCGTCTGCGGTCTTGATCCAGATACAATCCCCGTGGCCGACATCGACAAAGGTGACGGACAGGGGAGTAATCTCCTTCTCGGCCGCCAAGAGCGGAAAAGAAAGCAGGATCAGGAACAGAGCGATCAGGGATAGCCGAAACTTTTCAATCCGAAACATCAATCTTGTCTCCTCAACGGCCGCCAACCGTGAAAAACTGATCTCAGGTTATAACATTATATCACAAGCGCAGGTCGGCAACAGGGAAAAACCCCGGTAAAAACCAAGGTAAGTCTTTACTTTATTCGGGAGCAGCTTATACTACATTATTTCACCGCCATCATAACGGGAATTGCAAATCAGGGAGGAGATAATTATGGATATTCTGATCAGAAACGGACAACTGCGCAAGACTGAGGGCACCCGGGATATAGCCATCACCGGGGGGAAAATCGAACGGATCGCGAACCGGATCGAGGAAAAAGCCGGAACCGAGATCGACGCCGGGGGAAAACTGGTCACGGAGTCGTTCCTCAACGCCCACCTCCATCTCTGCAAGGTCTACACCCTGCAGATGATGAGCGAGGACGCGCTCAAGGACTACCATAACGAGGGGATGGGGAAGGCAATGACCGCCATCGAGGCGGCGGCCAAGGTCAAGGAAAACTACGACGAAAAATGGATCCTCCCCAACGTCAGGCGAGCGGTCAAACTGGCCGCCCTCAACGGGACCACCCATATCCGGGCCCTGGCCGATGTTGACAGCCTGGCGAAGCTGGAAGGGATCAAGGCCCTGCTGAAAGCTCGGGAAGAATTCAAGGGGATCGTCGACCTCCAGGTCGTCGCTTTTCCCCAGGACGGCGTAGTCCGGGAGCCGGAGGCCGCCGGACTGGTCCGGAAGGCCTTAGAGATGGGGGCCGACGTGGTCGGAGGAATCCCCTGGATCGAGTTCACCGATACCGACGAGCAGTCCCACATCGACCGGATGGTCGATCTGGCGGTGGAGTTCGACCGGAACGTCTCGATGCTGGTCGATGACGCCGGCGACCCGGGGTTGCGGACTTTAGAGATGCTGGCCTTGAAAACAATCGAGAAAGGCTGGGAGGGAAGGGTTCTGGCCCATCACGCCCGGGCAATGGCCCTCTACCCCGACCCTTACTTTATGAAGCTGGTCGCCCTCTTAAAGCGGGCCCGGATCGGCGTGGTCAGCGACCCCCACACCGGACCTCTCCACGCTCGGGTCAAGGATCTTCTGGCGGAAGGTGCCCTGGTCTGCCTCGGGCAGGACGATGTCTCCGACGCCTACTACCCCTATGGCCGCAACAATATGCTCGAGATCGCTTTCCTCAATTCCCACCTCCTCTGGATGACTACCACCGCCGATATGGAGACCCTCTACGATATGATCTCCATCGACGCCGCCCGGTCGATGGGGGTGGAGGATTTCGGATTGGAGGTAGGGAAGACCGCCAACCTGGTCATCCTCGAGGATGACTCAGTTCTCGAGGCCTTCCGCAACCACCGGGAAGTAAAATACCTGATCAGCCACGGCCGACTGGTCGATCTCGACGCCCTCCGCGATTAACCCCTTGTTGCACAATTCAACCTAAGTTGAGCGATTATTGCGGATGAAATGTGCTAAGATTTTGCCGGCC
>CAYXKT010000155.1:0-5722 GCA_964465735.1 uncultured bacterium | reverse complement strand
TTAATATAGTGGCAGTTAGATCGGGTGTCAAGAGTTCTTGTGGATTATTGTTAATGGCTATATCCGGATCTCTCAAAAGCGATCTGCCGCCGCGATCAATACTGAAGGGCTGTTGAAGGAAGTTTGCCCGGCACAAAATTAAGCGAAAATATGATCAAGGTTATTAATTACTGCATTACTAAGACCTAAATTGAGCGATTCTATGCGGCGAACTGCACCAATCTTTTGCGTCCGAACGGATATTGAAAATCCTCGCCATATCTCCTGGATATGGCTGCGGTTTTCGCAACCCGTCGGCCGGCAAAATCTTAGCACATTTCATCCGCGATAATCGCTCAACTTAGGTAAGAAAATGTTCACCAGCGAGATTGGAATTGTGCCGCCCTCTGCGGGGGCTTTAAGATGTTTTTGTGGTTCCGCTTGGCTGCGGTTTTAATTCTGAAACATTACACCAGGCAACCTCCCCGAAAAAAGTCAAAGATAATGAAATCAGTGATGGACAGAATCGGGGAATTTCGGAATAATTCCCTAATATGAAGATAACCAATCATTGCTTTCGGAAAGTCTCCGATCTCCGGCCGGATTTTTATTTTCCCGCCATCCGGCAGGCGGTGGGGAAGATCCGGAGATTTTATATCTGCCATTTCCGGAAAGCCTACCTGCGTTCCCAGCTTCAGCTCCGGCGGGGAGAATGCCACCAGTGCGCCGCCTGTTGTCACCTGCTCTTTCCCTGTCAAGCGCTTACCCCGGAGGGGCTGTGCCGGATTTATCACGGGCGCCGCTGGCGGGTCTGCCGGGTTTTTCCGATCGATCGCCGGGATATCGAAGATGTCGCGCGGGCCGGAGGCAAGTGCGGGTATTATTTCCCGGAATCCTGATGTCGGTACCCATATGTGTTTTCCCGGTCAGAGATCTCTCCTCCCGGCGCCGTAACCCGGCGGACCGTCTCCGCCAGGGGGTCGAGGTATTTGTTGGATCTCTTTGCCGCCGAGCGGGACTCCGAGATCGAGAATATCGGCGCTATCCGGAGATCCCTGAAGAAGGGTCCGGTCAAGGTCAAGGATGTTTAGGATATCCTTCCCTTCAAGAACGCCCTGGTCAGCTTTTTCGCAGCCGGCCGGGCCGTCGAGGGGATGTATATCTAATCCAGTCTCACAGCCGTCATCCCCCCGTCCCCTGGATCGACAAGGCCGGGGCGGAAATCGAGCAAGACGGACGAACTTCAGCCCCCGCGGATCGCCATCGGCGAAAAGCCGATCAATCCGGACCGACACCGTTATCACCAACGAGTACCTGAAAAACGCCGGTTACTATGACGACGGGGTCTGCCGGGAGTTCCGGGTTCTCGATCAAACCACCGCCGGCGCGGTGATCAGCTATATCCGGGAAAACTCTCCGCCCTTCGTTTTTCGCAATGACAGATGCGGCGTGATTGGAGATTTTCGTTCGGACACTAATTATTCAAGTCGCGGGTTGGATTCTTGCTCTAAGCGTGCGACGCTCAGCCTTTTGCGGCTACCCGGACAATCCTTCTCCGGAACCACCTCACCGACGATTCCCAGCCAGGATAAGGCTCGTTTTATTTTCGCCGCGAGCTGGGAGTCAATTATTGACAGGATCGCGACGGAATTGTAAAATCCCCATATTCTCTAAACATCCCGGTGAAAATTAATCCCGGGACCAACATCACAGCGGAGAAATTTTGGCCTGGGTTGAGTGGTTTTACAGGTCGGTACTCCGAAGGGGGTAGAAGATGCAAAAGATGAGATTCTGCGTCCCGCTGGCGGTTTTGCTGCTGCTGTCCGCCTGCGGCGGGGGAGGTAAGTATGGCGAGGTGAAGAAAGCTCTCAACGAACAGATTGATGTTATGGAGAGTTTTGTCGCCGAGGTCAATAAGATCGACAACGCCCAGGGGGTAATCGCCGTGATGAAGAAGATGGCGTTGATCGGTTCCGTCGGGCAGGAGAAGATGGGGGCGCTGGCCAAGAAATACCCCGAACTGGCTGACCAGTCCAACCCGCCGGAGGAACTGAAGGCGGAGATGGAGCGGATGGATAAGGTCGCCTCCGAGTTTATGAGCGCGATGCTGAAGGTTGTGCAGGAGTACAGGGATAACCCCGAAGTCCAGGCCGCCCTGCAGAAGATGCAGCAGTCAGGGGGGGAATAGATAGTTATACCAGACCCCGGTCTCACCAGGCCGCCGGATCGATCTTTTAGTCCGTCCGGCGGCTATTATTTCCCGGCCGAGGGGATATCATCCAGATGAGCCCCGGTTCGGCTGCCGTCAAACTGAACCGCTGGAACCGGTCAATCTTTACAGTATCCGTTTGCCGGGATCTTTAGGCCCTGCTCTCCCGCTGGATTTAGCCTGGTGTTTCAGAGATAATGGACGATAACCTGTAATTGCCGGCGGTCGTCTTTAGCTGCGAGCGAGGCACAGACGGAGCAAGTCTCAATCCATTGTCAGTCAATATTTTGCTGTGTCAAATCTCTGCTGGCGCTGGCATCGAACCGCCATTATTATTCTGACCTAAATTGAGCGATTCTATGCGGCGAACTGCACCAATCTTTTGCGTCCGAACGGATATTGAAAATCCTCGCCATATCTCCTGGATATGGCTGCGGTTTTCGCAACCCGTCGGCCAACAAAATCTTAGCACGTTTCATCCGCGATAATCGCTCAACTTAGGTCTGAGATACTACACTAATATCGGGGCCGTGACTGCAGTCTCTCCCGCTTATCTTCCCGGGTCCACAAAGGAGGGGCGACTGCGCTTTCTATGAACGGTCGGCAACTCACCACTTTCATCGTATTTGGCTTGTCTGATCTTCTCGGGTTGTGAGATGATTCGCACTGTATCATCGGGAGAGTAAGGGAGATAACGATGGCGGCAGAAGATACAAACAGGGAACAGAGAGCAGGGGGTTCGCCCCTGATTGTCTATCCTCTGCTTTTTCTTTCCCTGGTGGTCTTGGTGGCGGTTCTCCGGGAACTGCGCTCGATTCTCATCCCCTTTGCCCTGGCGATTTTTCTCTCCTACATCCTCTATCCCCTGGTTGCCGCCCTGACCCGGCTCCGGGTCCCCTACATACTGGCCGTGGTCCTGATAGTTGTCTTCTGCCTGGGGATGGTGCTGGCCGGGGGGCTGTTGATCAGCGGTGAGATTGGCGGCTTAATTAACGCCATCCCGCAATATCAGAAGACTCTTCGAGTCCATATCAATCATCTCATTGATGCTTACGGCGGTCTGGTTGACCGGATAGGCGCCATCCTGCCCGGTGAACCCGGACGGGCCCCGGCCCCCGTTGCCGACGACGCCGCCGCCATCCTCTCCGGGGTTGTCCAGAAACTCTTTACCGGCCTGCTTTCCCTTCTGTCGGTTCTGTCCGATACCCTTCTGGTCTTTGTTATCCTGATCTTCCTCTTGGCCGGGGCGAGGGATTTCAAGGAGATCATCATCACTGCCTGGGGGCCGGAGAATGAAGACCGGGTGGCCGAGATCGTGGAGGCGATCAACCACGACATCGGCGGTTTCATCATCATCCGGACCTTGATCAACCTGATTCTGGCGGTAGTGGCCACCGGCGTGCTTTTACTTTTCCGTATCGATTACGCTTATATCTGGGGTCCCCTGGTCGGGCTGCTCAACTTCGTCCCCTATATCGGAGGTTTTGTCAGTCTGCTGGGTCCGCTTGGTGTCGCGCTTTTCCGTTACGATTCCTACTGGACCGCTCTAACCCTGCTGGGGGTGTTACTGGTGCTCCAGAATCTGGAAGGGAATATCATCTCACCCTATCTGATCGGGAGAAAAACTCGGCTCAACCCTCTGGCGGTGTTGATGACCCTGATCCTCTGGGGCTTTATCTGGGGCCCGGTAGGGATGATTTTGGCCACCCCGCTCACCTCCTGCGTCAAGATCCTCTGCGACCAGATCGAGCCTCTCCGCCCGGTCGGCAAGCTGCTCGGCGGCGCCGTGAAAAAACAATGAAGGGCGGAGGCGCTAACAGGTCGCGACAATCGGTTTTCTCCGTCCGGTGTCGGGGGGGCGTTATCCTTCTCACCGTTCTCTCCATCTCCCTGCTCTATTTCCTGGTCGGCTCCCCGAATTTTTACGAGAGATTTCTCGGCAGCTATACTGAGGGAGGAAGCTTCGGTTTTCTCGCCCCCAGCCTCTATCACTTCGCGGTTACCCTGGTCCTCTTTTTTCTTCTCCCGGCGGCGATCATCAAAAATATCCTCAAGGAAGATCTCCCCGCCTTCGGCTGGCGGCTGGGCGACCGGAGAGCCGGTCTTCTCGCCCTTTCCTGGGGGATCCCCCTGGTGATAATCCTGGGTTATCTCTCTTCGCGGAGTCCGGAGTTTCGGCTCCAGTATCCGCTCTTTATCTCCCGGTTGAAATCATTTCCCCTGCGGGGCCAGAATATTACCGTCTTTATCCTCTACCAATTCACCTACATATTTTACTACCTCGGGTGGGAGTTCTTCTTTCGCGGTTTCGCTCTCTTCGGACTGCGTGACGAGATCGGGGTGTTCAGGGCCTTGCTTTTTCAGGCGCTGATCTCCACCGCCCTCCACGCCGCCAAGCCGATGCCGGAGCTTCTGGCGGCATTGCCCGGGGGTATTCTCTTCGGGCTGGTGGCCCTGCGCTGCCGATCGCTGACGGCGGCGATTATCGCCCACTGGCTGCTCGGTTTCTCTCTCGATCTCTTTATCCTTCTCAGTCCGGCCTGATCGCCCCCGACCGATGAAACCCTCACGCTATAACCGGATCTCCGAACACCTGATCTTCTCCTACCTGATCTTTCTGGCGATCTTCATCCTGGTGTTTCGGGGGATGATCGTCTCCTGGGGGTGGCTGCTCTTCGGCCAGGCGGTGCCGGCGGTGATCCTGTTGACATTGATCTCGATCCAGAAAAACCGTCCTCAAAGCCGGCTCTGGGCAGCGGTCCGCAACTGGCTCCCGCTGCCCTATATCCTCTTCGGCTACAAGATGATCCACTACCTGATCAACGATGATCGTAACCCCGGCTTTATGCTGATCAAGGACCGTTGGCTGATCGCCGCCGACCGCTGGCTTTTCGGGATCGATCCCACTGTCTGGCTGGAACGGGTTGTCTCCCCCTGGCTGACCGAGCTGCTCCAGCTCTTTTACGCCACCAATTACTTTCTCCCCCTGATCCTGGTTCTGACCCTCTATCTGAAGAAGGAGAGGCTGCCTTTCCAGAAAACGGTCTTTGCGATTACCCTGGGCTACATCCTCTCCTATCTCGGTTACTTCATCATCCCGGCGATCGGGCCCCGCTTCACTGTCTTCCACCGGGTTCCGCTGGAGGGGGTCCTGATCCGGGAGTGGTTGGAGAACGCGATTTACTGTCTCCACTCCTGTCCCCGGGACTGTTTCCCTTCCGGCCACACTGAGATTCCCTTGATCACGCTCTGGCTGACTTTCCGTTTCCGGCGGAAGCTCTTTTATATCTATCTCCCGATTGTGACCGGGCTGATCTCCTCGACCGTCTATCTCCGCTACCACTACGTCATCGACGTGATCGCCGGAATCGCCCTGGCCGGGGTGGTGATTTTGCTGGCGCGCGGCGCGGAGAAAAAAATTGACGGACAGAGAACCCTGCCGGTTCGCCCGGCAGACAAATCAGTCCACCGGTAGCCTCCCCCGGGTATGACTCTCCCATCACCACCGCGTGGAGGTCAGCGGCGGAAAGGCTG
>CAYXKT010000154.1:1778-5768 GCA_964465735.1 uncultured bacterium | reverse complement strand
ATTATCTAATTATAGCCACTATAGAACCCATAAGGTAAAAAATGACACGTAAGGTAACTTCGATCTTTTCAGGATTCATTTTAATAACCGTTATCTCTCTGGCTACCCATTCCGGCACGGCTTATTCCAAAGTCGGAGAGTATTGGGATCAGGTGACCGGGTCGGCTCCATGGTCCGGGAGAGCACGTTTCCCGGCGGTGACTTATGATGATAAGATTTGGATCATAGGGGGAGAGGGATATGGGTCACCCTTCTATAAAAACGAAGTCTGGTGGTCAACCGATGGAGCCGGTTGGACGGAGGCGACCGGTTCGGCGCAGTGGAGCGGGAGGAATATCTTCCCGGCAGTAATCTATAACAACAGGATGTGGATTATGGGGGGATCTGCCGGGCTCTCCTTTAAGAACGATGTCTGGTGGTCAACCGATGGGGCCAACTGGACGGAGGCGACCAGTTCGGCGGCCTGGAGCGTGAGAAATTCTTTTCCGGCAGTGGTCTATGACGGCAAGATGTGGATCATCGGAGGGTGGAATTATGGTGTGACGAGGAACGACATCTGGTGGTCAACCGACGGGGCCAGCTGGACGGAGGCAAGCAGCGGGCTTCCGGGAGGGGGAAGATCCAGTTTTCCGGCAGTGGTCTATGACGACAGGATATGGATTATGGGGGGATATGGCGATTCCGGCACCAGGAATGATGTCTGGTGGACGACCGATGGGATCAGTTGGACGGAGGCGACCGATTCGGCTCCGTGGAGCGCGAGACAATATTTTCCGGCGGTGGTCTATGACGACAGAATGTGGATCATGGGGGGAGATGACGATTCCTATACAAACGACGTCTGGTGGTCAACCGACGGATCCGACTGGATGGAGGCGACCAGTTCGGCTCCGTGGAGCGCCAGAGGTTTTTTCCCGGCAGTGACGCATAAAGATAAGATATGGATTATGGGGGGGATCAACAATTCCGGTATGTATGAGAACGATGTCTGGCGGACTGCTGAGGCAAGTCCGACGCCGACCCCTACCACAAGCGCGACACCGACTGTCACTTCTACACCGACTGTAACGCCCACACCCAGCCCGACACCGACTGTAACACCGACTCCGTCGAATACCCCGACAACCAGTCCGACACCGCGCGCGATCCCGACGGTGAGTCCCTATCCGACGCCGGAATACCTGGTACTGGATTCGGGAGACTATACCGGCGACGGGATTTCGGATATCGCGATCTTCCGGCAGGATACCGGACTCTGGTCGGTGAGAGGACTGGGAAGAACCTATTTCGGGAGCGCCGGTGACCTGCCCGCCTCCGGAGACTACGACGGGGACGGGATAACCGATGTCTCGGTCTATCGCCCCTCGACGGGACTCTGGGCAGTGAAAGAGCTGACCCGGATCTATTTCGGAGTTGAATCCGATCTTCCGGTGCCGGGTGATTATGACGGGGACGGGATCTGTGAGTTCGCCCTCTTCCGGAAGTGTAACGGGCTCTGGTCGGTGCGGGGGATAACCCGGGTATATTTCGGGACCGGGGACGATCTGCCGGTACCCGGCGACTATACCGGGGAAGAACTGACGGGTATCGCCGTCTTCCGGCCATCAACAGGACTCTGGGCAATCCGGGGGACAACCCGGGTGTATTTCGGAGTTTCGGGCGACCGGCCGGTACCGGGAATCTACCGGTGGTATGGCTCCGGGGCTGTATCCGGGGAAAGCCCGTTCACGACGGAGATCGGAATCTACCGGCCGTCATCGGGACTGTGGGCGGTGAAGAACTTTACCAGGTATTACTTCGGAGCATCGACCGACACGCCGGTAGTGGGTGATTTTTCAGGAAATGGGCTGGACGATACGGGTGTCTTCCGGCCGAACTCGGATCTCTGGGCGGTGCGGGACGCCACCAGGATATATTACGGATCGCAGGGCGACATTCCGGTAACGAGATAGGTAATGGGGAATAGGCAGTAGATTGAAAAACTAATCACTCTTTCCCGCTTACTGCCCACTGTATCTTCCGGTGCCCGTCCCTTACCGTTCTGAAACAGATATTGAGAATATCCCAGATCAGCCACGCTCTGGGACACCCGTCGTTCCCGTAGAAAGGCCTCGGGGGTTTACCTCCGGGGCCTTTCTATTGTAATCGAAGGTTCCCAGCACCCGCAACAAGTCGCTTTTTCCCTCTTTCGGGCTAAAGTGAATTCTTAGTCCGTTGCAATCTCCGCGGTTTCCCTTTTTCCAAATCATTTCACCCTGGAGAAAGTGAAAAATGTATGTTCACCCCGGGCGAGGTGTACTGAATATTATTGCAAAAAGGTTATGAATATCGTAACCTCTCTGCAAATTCTATGGTGTAAGCTATGCAAACATTAACCGAGAAAGTTTACCGCCTGGCTCCTCCGGGCGGAATTTTTACTGAATCCGTGGTGCGAAATCTCCTGCCGGAGGCCTCGGATACAGCCCGGAAACAGTTCATCTACAGGGCGGTGAGCAACGGAGAGATCCTGAGACTCAAGCCCGGACTTTACTGCCTGGCGGAAGCATATCGAAAAACCCATCCCCACCCGTTTGTTCTGGCCGGCTTGCTTCATTCTCCCTCCCACATCAGCCTGGAATCGGCGCTCTCGTATTATGGACTGATCCCGGAGGCGGTCCACTGCGTAACCAGTGTGACCGATCGCCGAAGCCGGAAGTTCCGGACGCCGTTGGGAGATTTCAGTTTTAAGAGAGTCCCCGCCGACACACCCCGTGCCGGAGTCCGGCATATGAATATCGATAACCAGGGATGGATCTTTATCGCCGGGCCGATGAGGGCTATCGCCGATTTGATCTATCTGAGAAAAGGGGTTTCCTGGGGAAAAGACGCCTTAAGATTTCTAACGGATTCCTTGCGCATTGAAGAAGACGATCTTCATAAGATTCCGCTGGATGATTACGAAGAAGTCTTCAGCGGCCTGAGAAATAAAAGAACTAAAACATATCTCAAAGGTCTGAGATCGGAGTTGGAACGGTGATTGGAGAGATCATCAGTGAAAGAGTGCGGGATTATGCTCCAGTCGACGCTCTGGAGCAGGAGAATGTTCTGGTCGAACTGCTTCAGCACTACGTATTGGCCGCGCTTGCCCGGACCCGGTTTTTTTCCCGGGCCGGTTTTCACGGCGGGACCTGTCTGCATATCTGTTACGGAATGAGACGTTTCTCGGAAGCTCTTGATTTCCTGTTGAAAGAACCCGATCCAAATTTTGATTGGGGGCGGTATATTGAGAAGGTTATCGCGGATAACCGGGATGAAGGGATCCGTTTCGAACCTCAGGACAAATCGAAAGCGGAAACGGCGGTGAAAAAGTATTTTTTGAAAACCGGACTCAGCGGGGCAGAGATGCAGGGATTGAAACTTCCTTTTCCCCGCCACCCGGGCAAAAAGATCCGGATCAAGCTGGAAGCGGATGTCAATCCCCCCGACGGGTCGGGCTTCGAGACGCGATACATCGATTTCCCAGTGACGGCGGCAATTACAACTCAAACTCTTGCCTCGGGATTCGCGACCAAATCACACGCCTTGCTTTGCCGGGAGTATGTCAAGGGTAGGGACTGGTATGACTTTCTCTGGTACGTCACGAAAAAAATTGTCCCCGATTCGGCGGTTTTCGCTAATGCCCTTAAACAGCAGGGGCCGTGGGCCGGTCAATCCATCCGGATGACCCGCGCGTGGTATCTGGAAACGATGAGGCAGAGGGTCAAAGAAATCGACTGGGGCAAAGCCAGAGAGGACGTCAATCGTTTTATCCCCGCCCGGGAGCGGGAGAGCCTTAATGCGTGGGGCCCGGACTTATTCCTGCAGTCCCTCGATCGAATGGCAGAGATTATGGGGGATTAACGGAGCGGATCATCTTCGCCCCTTGCGTCAGCACAATCTTGTAACTTTTTTGCCGCCCATCCCTTACTATCCGGAAGCAAATCTTGACGAAATCCCAGATTAACCACGCTC
>CAYXKT010000154.1:0-1678 GCA_964465735.1 uncultured bacterium | reverse complement strand
CCACGCTCCGGGACATCCGTCATCTTATATATTCATAAGTCGCGCTCAGCAGAGAACCGACGGCATATTTAAAAGCCGCGCTTGAATTATGATATTGCCACCGGGAATCCACGGCAATTAACTCGGCGCGGGCCAGTGTGGTCTGGGCGTCGAGGAGGTCGGTTGTCGTGCCGGCGCCCACCTGGTAGCGCTCGCGGGTCTGGCGCATACTTTCCTGCGCATCGGTCACCAGGGCTGCGGTGGCGGAAAGCGATTCCCGGGCCTCCCTCATCTCCTGATAGGCCGACCAGACTTCTTCCCGTACCTTCAGGATCAGCCGGCGGACCTCGGATTCTTCTCGGGATAATTGGTATTTTTCCCGGGATAGATTGTGAGTTCGGAAGAAGCCCTGGAAAAGCGGCCATTCCAGGGTCAACCCGACAGACCAATCTTCCTCATCGGGAAAGAAATCAACGTCCCGGCGGCCATACCTCGCCGCCGCGTGTACTCGGGGGCCGAAGGCGCTCCTGGCTAAGTCAACTGATCCTCGCGACGCCCCGACGCGGTGAAGAGCCGCCTTGATCTCCGGTCTGGTCTGGAGCGCCTCATCAAGAGCCTCAGCTAAATCGATCTCTTCTCCATCAATGATATTCTCCGCCGGTGGCTCCAGGATTGCCTCAGTTTCCACCGGTAACCCCATTGCCGTGTTCAGTCCCCCCCGGGATAGCCGGACCAGGCTTTCAGCTTTTACTAAAGTTAAGCGTGCGTCGGCGACCTCAACCCTCGCTCGCAGAACATCCGCCGCCGGCACAGCCCCCGCCTTTTCTTGCTGCTGGGCAATCTGCAGATGGGTTTGCGTCCGGAAAAGATTCTGGCCAGCCACGGTCATAGCTTCCTGGGCTGAGACTACCGCATAAAATCCCCGGTGTACTTCCCGGGCCAGATCCTGACGGACCTGTTCGGCCTGGTAGCCGGCGATGCCTTCCCCGGCCAGCGCCGTCCTCAATCTCGCCGCGCGAGCTCCGCTATCGAAAAGTATCCAGCCGGCTTCCACCCCGCCCGACCAATCGTTGGTGGGGCCGACGACTGTCGGCGGGTCCTCTCCTCCGATGCCCTCGGGTAAAAATGCCCGGGATTGCCGGCGACTATAACTTCCCTCCAGGCTCAGGCTCGGGTAATAGGGTGCTCGAGCCAGGCCTGATTCTTCCCGGGCTATCGCGATGCCTTCCTGGGCGGCACGGTGCCGGGGATTTCGATCGAGGGCAATGCGCAGGCATTTATCGAGGGTCAACGCGGACTCTTCGGCGGGGGCGAAGCGACCTTCTCCCGGTGTTTTTGTCTCCGGATCCATCTGGTTCGGCGGCAGCTCTTGTTCTTCCGAAAGATAGTCCTCAATTCTGGGGATGTTCGGGGTCGCGCACCCCACTGCGAGAGCGGATAATATCCCCAGGACCGTAATCGGCCTCAGGAATTTCTCCAGCGATTTCAATGGGATCATAGTTAATCTCCTTATTGGTTCATTTGTTCTGTCAAAAAAAATGACCACAAAGAATACAGAGAGTGTTGGAATAGAAGGGATTAAAAAATATGACTCTTTCTCCTCCCTCAATGTTCTCTTGAAATACCATCTTTTTAATCCCGTCCTTAAGCAAATGAACCTTAAACCTAAGTTGAGCGATTATTGCGGATGAAATGTGCT
>CAYXKT010000153.1:0-5785 GCA_964465735.1 uncultured bacterium | reverse complement strand
GCTAACCTCTCCGGCGATAGCGGGCAACCAGGAGCGGGGCCAGAGTGGGAAAGGCAGCGGACAGGAGGTTGGGTACGCGGCCAGCCCTGACGAAACAGCCGGTGAAATATTCCTCCCGGAAACCGTATTCCTCCAATCGGGACCGGAGCCAGGAGCGGGTCCAGAGCCGGATATGCTCGAAATTCCGGTAGCAGGCGGGGACTCGGCCGGAGATCAGTTCCATCCGGGACCGCAGGCTGGCCGCGTTGGGGGTGGCCACAATCAATGCCCCGCCCGGCTTCAAAACCCGGGCTATCTCAGAGAAGAGATGGCGGTAATCAAAGATATGCTCGACCACGGAGCTAATCACCACCAGGTCAAAGACTCCATCCTCGAGTTGAGACCACTCGCCTTCCAGGTCGATTTCCAGAACCCTCTCCAGCAGTCCGACGGCCCGAGCTCGTTGTTCCGGGTTAATCTCGACACCCCAGACCCGGTTGCTGCTCTTCCGGTAACTGGCCGCCAGTCGACCGTCTCCACAACCGAGATCGAGAATCAGCAGAGAGTTATCCTCGACCATCTTCCGGATCAGCTCACCCCGGGGCCTAATCTTGCCCCGACCGGTTTTTTTCTTTCGCCGGTAATATTCGGCCATCGCATTCATTCAGTTCTCGGTTTTTACCATCCGGCCTAAAGAAAGCCGGTTGTCGCATCCCGGCTTAAATTGGACTGGCATCCCAGGTCAAATAAGAATCACTGCTCACTGACTCGCGCCAAACGCTCTCTGTAGATTTGGGGAAGGACAAAAAGCTCATACTCACGCGCGTAATATCCACGCTGGAGTATGAATTTTTGTCACACTTTAGCTCTGTAAAGGTTTCTACTGTTTTATCATCCTGACATTATCATTGCGGGGAGGTCCGAAACCCTTCCGTCTTTCGTCTTCCGGCTTCCGCCTGAAGCCGGATAAAATACCCGGATCGCAATGATAATCAATAACTTTTTTGAAGGCTACAGTGTTCCAACTTATTTTGTTCTATGGACTGATTGTGGAGTGATATCCTTATGGGGAGGCCGCCAAGTAGTGGGGTGAGGCCGCGGCTGATTGCCACCCGCGGCCCTTGGAACCGGAGGCCTGTCTGAAGAACTGACTATTCCCGTTGCGTTCTTATTATCGTATTCTACGCTTAAAGCGGCTGCCGTCAAGATCGAACCGCTCCAGGGCGCGAAGAGGCTCGGGGCACGGGGTCAAGCGGGAGTGGCACCATCCCGTAAAGATCCCCTACAGCAGTCCCCCAGCGCCGGGAACAGCCGCAAGCCTGCGCCCGACTGCTTTCCACCTCCGCCCTTCTTTTTCCGGATGACCCCTCTCCCCTGACTGCCCAAGAGAGTTGGAGCATTGAATATCTCGATAGGGCGGGGTGGTGGTTGTCCAATAGTTATTCCGACACTACTATGCAACACCCTGCCGTCCACCCGTCTGAGGTAAAGTATCCGGCAACTTTTAAACCTCGAAAAAAAGAGGCAAACAATGACCCAAGACCCTCTCCGGTCGCAATGGTTGAGGTTTGAGCAGATCAGTCCCTTCTTGGATCGGCCCCGGGCAGTGAAGACAGAATCCCCGGCCATCGAGTCCGCCTGGGTGGAGTACGCCCTGGCCCGGCTGGGTCTGACCGCGGGTAAACCCCCGGCCTTCCCCTGGGCCATCTGCCGGCAGTCGCCGGCCGAGTTCGACCGCGGGAAGATACTGATCCTGTCCCCCGACACCACAGGCAAGATCCGCGAAACCCGCTTCGCCGACCTCTATCCGGAGATGTTCGGTTTCCAGCAATTATAACATCGAGATCGGATCGACATCGACCTCGACCCTCAGATCCCGGTCCCGGCCGGTCTCGGTGAGGACTTTCCTGAAGGCCCGGAGGGTGGAGATCACGCCGCTGGTCTTGATCAGGATCTGTTGGCGATAGTATCCCCGGAGCCGATTGATCGGAGGCGGGGCGGGGCCGAGCAGCTCGTCCCCTTCCTCCAGGATCGGCTGAAGCCGGCGGGCCAGGTACTCGGCGACCCGGAGACTCTTCTCCTCGTTCCGGGAGAAGACGGTCAGGGTGACAAAATGATTCAACGGCGGATAACCGAGTTCCTCCCGAAAACTCATCTCCTTTTTGAAGAAATTCCCGTACTCCTGACGGACAGCGGCCAGCAGGGCCGGATGGCGGGGGGAATAGGTCTGGATGATCACCTTCCCCTTTAACTCGCCCCGTCCCGCCCGCCCCGACACCTGGGTCAAAATCTGGTAGGTGTACTCCGTGGCCCGGAAATCGGCCAGGCTGAGCGCGGTATCGGCCATTATCACTCCGACCAGGGTGACATTGGGGAAATCAAGCCCTTTAGCGATCATCTGGGTCCCGACCAGGATGTCTATCTTCCCGGCCCGAAACTCTCCCAGAATCTCCCGGTGGGAATCCCGACGACTGACGGAATCGGTATCCATCCTGCGGACCCGGGCGGTGGGGAAGATCTTTCTCACCTGTTCCTCGATCCGCTGAGTCCCCCGGCCGGTGAAGGTCAGCTTCCGGGAACGGCAGACCGGACAGGACCGTGGCGGAGGCTGAAAATATCCGCAGAGGTGGCAGACCTGGCGACCGGTCTTCTTATGGTAGGTCAGAGACACACTGCAATGGCGGCAGCGGGCCACGTAACCGCATTCCGGGCAGGTCAGCACGGTAAAGAAACCTCGCCGGTTAAGGAAAAGGATGGTCTGGAGACCACTGTCCAGATTATCCTTGATCGCGGCCAGCAGGAGATCGGAAAAGGAGACGGCGGACTTCCGGCGATCAGACTCCGCTTTCATATCGACGATCTTTACTATCGGCAACACCGCTTCCTCCGGGCGGGTCCGGAGGGTGAGCAGAGTGTATTTCCCCGACTGCTGGTTATAGTAACTCTCCAGAGAGGGGGTAGCCGAACCGAGGATCACCGGACAACCCTCCAACTTCCCCCTCATTACCGCCACATCCCGACCGTGATAAAAGGGGCTGCGGGCCGATTGCTTGTAGGTGGTCTCGTGCTCTTCATCGACAATGATCAGGCCGGGGTCAGGCAGCGGGGCAAAGACGGCGGAGCGGGGGCCGAGGACGACCCGGGCTTCCCCGGAGGCGATCCTCCTCCAACTGCCGGCCCGTTCACCCTCGGCCTGGGCACTGTGGACGATCGCCACCTGGTCGCCGAAACGGCCCCGGAACCAATCCCCGATCTGGGGGGTGAGCGCGATCTCCGGGACCAGGACCAGGGCGGATTTCCCCTGGTCAAGAACCTGGCTGATAGCCTGCATATAGATCTCGGTCTTGCCGGAACCGGTAATACCGTGCAGGAGAAAGACCTGGAAGGCCGCCTTATCGACCGCTTCCCGGATCGCCTCAAAGGCTATATTCTGTTCATCGGTCAACTGGAGCGGGGAGGTGGCCAGCACCTCTCCAACCACGGATCGGTACCGATCAGCGGCGGTCTGAATAATCAGACCCTTCTTCTCCAAAGCGGCCAGAGAGCTACGGGGAGATGAGCAGCGGCGGAGCAGTTCAGCGGCGGGGAGGGAGGCGGATTCCTCCTGAAGCAGATGGTCCAGAATGGCGGCCTGGCGGGGGGCCTTCCCGGCCAGGGAGTCAGCGGCCGCCCGGAGATCTTCCCGGGAGCCGCAGAGAGCGGCCTGGAGAATCGGGGCCGCCCGGATATTTTTCCGGACCGGGGCGGGGAGAGCGGTCTTGAAAGCCCGGGCGAAGGAAGAGAAGTAATAATGGGAGATCCAGCGGATCAGGGCGACCAGATTGGAGTCGAAGAGCGGTTCCTCCTCGAGGATATCCAAAAGAAACCGGGGAGGCTTGGGGGGCGGTTTGGCGGGGGAGGCGACGACAAAACCCCCTACCCTCCTCCTCCCCAGTGGCGCCAGGACCTTCTGCCCGACCCGGAGCCGCCCGGCTAACCGATCAGGGACCGCGTAGGTCAAATACAGGTCGGCTGACAGGTTCAGGACGACTTCCGCGCAAGGATCAGAGGGCGGTCTCCCGTTCAGGGCGGTCATTTCTTCTGGCCGGCGAGAAAGTCCCGAACCATCTTGATATCATCCCAGGCCTTTTTCCGGTTCTCCACGGTATAGGAACGGAGGATATAGGCGGGGTGATAGGTAGCCAGAAGCGGGATGCCCCGGTAGTCGTGGAACCGGCCCCGGAGTCGGCCTAAAGACTCGGTGGATTCGAGCAGGGTCCGGACAGCCGGCAGACCGAGAGTGACGATCAGCCGGGGTTGGAGAAGTTCGATCTGAGTTTCCAGATAGGGCCAGCAGGCAACCACTTCGGCCGGTTCGGGATCCCGGTTACCGGGGGGGCGGCATTTAATAATATTGGTGATATAGATATCTTCCCGGGTCAGGGAGACCGAAGTGAGGATCTTGTCGAAGAGCTGCCCGGAACGACCGACAAAAGGCCGGCCGGAAAAGTCCTCCTCTCTCCCCGGTCCCTCGCCGATAAAGAGCACCCGCTGCCGGTTCCCCCCCTCCCCCAATACCGCCTTCTGCCGGGTCTCGGCCAGCGAACATTTTCGGCAGCCCTGAACTTCTGCCAGCAGTTGCTGGTAGAGCTTGCGCGGATCGCGGGTTTCCTTCCGGCGGGGGGCCGGCTCCTCCGGCGAAGCCGGCCCGGAAGAAGCGGGCGGGAGGGGAGCAGCCGCCACCGGAGTGACAGGTTTCGCTGGGGTGACAACCGGGGGGCGGGAACCAGACTTTAGCACCACCGGGGTACCGGGAGAGGCGGAGTCGAGATAATCGACCCCCTCCTCTTTCCGCTGTTGAAAATAGCGGCGAAAATCGTAGAGGAGAGCTCGCATTTCGGCTTCAACTATTTCCGGACTCTTGCTCATACTCTTGGATGTCTCATAATTACCGGGTAAGCCTAATTCACCAGCGGGGCGACCACCCGGTCAAAGATTTTCCCGGCGGCGACGCGGGCAACACAATCCCCGGGGAGGTGAAGCAGTGAGCGCTCCTCCAGATCAAAGGACTCTACCAGAGAATCAGCGGGGATAACTCCGGCCAGAGGCAGATCGGGGGGAAGTTCCAAAAGCTCCCCGAAGGCAGCCTCGAGTCCCTGGTTGACAATCAGGCATTCGGCTTTTGCCTCGATCTTCAGCTCCCGGATCAGTTCGTGGATCCGAGCCGCGGTCCGCAACCCGCGAGGACTGGGGCTGGAGACCATTATCAGCAGATCCAGCCGCCGGAGCAGCCGCCGGCTTAAATGCTCCAACCCCGCCTCGTTATCCACCACCATCACCGGGTAGCCGGAGGCGAGAGACTGGATTATATTCCGCAAGACCTGGTTGGGGTAACAGTAACAGCCCGGCCCTTCCGGCCGCCCCATCGTGATCAGGTCAAACCCCTCCTCCTCAGCGATCGACTCCTCCAATCCCAGCCGGAGCAGCTCCGACTTGCTTAAGGAACCCGGGTTCTTCTTGGTCTCTTCCAGGAGCCGGTCGCAGATCGTCCCCACATCTCCCTCCGGAGCGATCCCGAGCAGACGGCCCAGGTTGGCGTTGGGGTCGGCGTCCACAGCCAGCACCGGCCGGACGCCTTTCTCCACCAGGTAGCCGATCAGGAGAGCGGAGAGAGTACTCTTCCCTACTCCGCCCTTGCCGCAGATGCCGATGGTAATATTCATAGGAGTCGGAAGTCAGAATACAGAATATAGAAGTCAGGATACAGAATTGAACCTAAGTTGAGCGATTATTGCGGATGAAACGTGCTAAGATTTTGCTGGCCGAC
>CAYXKT010000152.1:0-5799 GCA_964465735.1 uncultured bacterium | reverse complement strand
AACCTACACTCTCCAACTTACCACCTGATTACCTGATTATTACTACTTCATCAGAAAATATTTTACTCCGGAGATCGCTAACACTATGAAAAAATTATTCCTGATCCCGATCAGTCTGGCGATTGTCATCGCCCTGGCCGCTCTCAGTATCTTCCAGGTCAGTGAAGGAGAGATCGTCATTGTCACCCGGTTCGGGAACCCGGTCCGGATCGAACAACGCGCCGGCCCCCACTGGAAGCAGCCTGGGTTTCTGGAGAAGGTCAATCGGCTTGACCGCCGGATCCAGGTCTTCAAGCCCCGGCCGATCCAGCTGATGCTCCAGGATCAGAACCCCCTGATCGTCACCTGCTACATCTCCTGGCGGATCAGCGATCCCCTGCTCTTCTTCCAGTCCCTGGGCACACCGGAACTGGCCGAATTGAAACTGGGGGATATGATCAACGCTCGACTGGGAAATGTGCTCGGCGAATACAATCTCTCCCAGATCATCAATACCGATCCCGGTCAGGTTCAACTGGCCGAGATAGAAAAGGCGGTTATGGAATCTACCGACCGCCAGGCCCAAACCCAGTATGGTCTGGAGATCGTCGATCTCGGGCTGAGACGGGTTACCTATCCAGCCATCGTCACCCGCTCGGTCTTCGACCGGATGAAATCCGACCGGGAAAAGGAAGCCCAACGCTATCGGGCGGAAGGCGCTGAAGAAGCCGCCAAGATCGAGGCCGAAGCCGACCGCCGGGTTTCGGAGATCCTGGCTGAATCCGGGCGAAAAGCCGAAATCCTCAAGGGCGAAGGGGACCGGGAATCGATCCGGATCCGGGGCGAAGCCTACAGTCAGGACCCGGAACTCTTTGAGTTCCTTGACTCGCTCGAGACCTATCGCCGGATTTTGGGCCGGGAGACCACCTTGATCCTCTCACTCGACTCCGATCTCTTCCGTTACCTCTTTGAGAAATCGGCGGCAAACAACAGATAGAACCCGCAGGGAACAGTCGGAAATGATCAACGATCAAACCAGTATCGCCCAGGAACTTAGAAGCTCGGCCCGGCAGGCCCGGCGCCTGACAAAATGGGTCCTTCTGGCCTTGCTCGCCTTATATCTCGGTACCGGATTCTATACCATCAAAACCAACGAACTCGGAGTGCTGGAGATACTGGGAAAGGTGGTTGACCGGCAGGTGCTCCCCGGACTGCATTACACCTATCCCGCGCCCCTGAGCCGGGTTTACAAGGTCCCGGTCAGGAAGTCGGAGAGCCTGGTCGTGGACGATTTTTTTCAGGACCAGGCCACCAATTCCCGGGCCTCGATCTTCTACGGGCTGACCGGCCTGGAATCCTATGCCCTCTCCGGGGACAATAACACCGTCGAGGTCAAGGTTGTACTCCACTACCGGTCCACCGATCCCCTCGAGGCGATCTTCGGGGTCGCCCAAAAGGAGACCCTGCTTCGGGATATTGTCTGCCGGGAGATCATTCACCTTCTGGCCATCCGCCCGGTTGACCTGGTCCTGACCAGCGGCCGGGAGATGATCGGGCAATCTCTCCAGTCCGGGATCCAGGAAAAACTCAACCGCAACCGGACCGGCATCACTGTTGACCGGGTCGATATCCAGGAAATCCGCCCCCCCGCCATCGTCCAGAACTTCTTCGACGACGTCATCAACGCCCAGATCGATAAGAAGCAGATGGAGAGCCGGGCCCAGTCGTATGCCACCGCCGAGGTTGCCCGAGCCCGAGCTGAGGGCGACCGGAAAGAACGGGAGGCCTCCGCCTACGCCAACCAGGTTATTGAGGCGGCCACCGGGGAGAGCGAACGGTTTTTAAAATTGTTGGAAGAATACCAGAAAGTTCCGGAGATCACCCGCAAACGGCTCTACCTCGAGTTCGCCCGGGAGACCTTGAGCCAGTTGAAGAATACCTACCTGGTGGACCGGGAAAACGGAACCGGACCCGCCCGCCTTCGAGTCCTGCCCTGAGCATAGCCAAAAGTGACGATAGGATGACAGCAGTCATCGCTGTCCGTGCAGGCTAAGCCACAGGCAAGGTTGCCTGTGGATGCTCCGGGCGGCATCCGGACCGGACTATAAGTTCCTTCTCCGGAGACATCTCAATACCTCCCGGCCGAAATCTCCTTCTTCCCGGACGCTATCGATCCGGACTCGAAGGAAGAAGACCGGAATTTTTCCCGGGGGCAGACGGGGAAACCGGACCGCGTCCTTCTCAGTGGTCAGCAGAATCTCCGCCCCCCTCTGATCAGCCCGGTTCAAGGTATCAATCAGCTCCTGCTGCGTGTAGGAGTGGTGATCGGCGAAACGCCGGGAATAGATCACCTCAACGCCGAGTTCCCGGAGCGACTGCTCAAACTCGTAGGGGTTGGCGATCCCGGCCAGAGTGGCGGCCTTCGTCCCCTGGATGAACTCCAGCGAGGCCTTGATCGAGGTCCGGACATCGCGGAGATAGACCGGGTTGTGCCGGCACTCCAGGATCTCAGCCTGCTGGTTGTACTTCCTGAGCTCGGACTTCAATTCCTCCTGTTGACCTTCCCGGGCCTTGGTCACCAGGATCATATCAGCCCGGGAAAGGTTACGGGGAGGCTCCCGGAGGATCCCCCGGGGGAAGATATGGTTATTTCCAAAGGGGTGGTTAGAATCGATCAGGACAATATCGAGGTCGCGTTTCAGGCCAAGGTGCTGAAAACCGTCGTCGAGGATAATGGTATCCGCCTTCAGTCTGCGGACAGCGTAGAGAGCCGCCTTGGCCCGGTTCCGGTTGATCAGAACCGGGATCCCATCCAGGTTGGCCGCCAGCAGGTAGGGCTCATCCCCGGCCACCTGGGAATTCAGCAGGATATTATTTCCGTCGGAGACAATTCGAGTAGTCGGCGCGCCAAGCAACTTCTCCTTGACCCGCCGCCAGCGCGGTCCGGTCTTTCTCCGGTAGCCCCGGCTGATCACCGCCACCTTCCGTCCCCGCGAATGAAGCAGCCGAGCCAGATGTTCGACCACCGGAGTCTTCCCGGTCCCGCCCAGGGTAATATTTCCGACACTGATCACCCAGGCGGTGACCGAACGAGAACGGAACACCCGGATCCGGTAGAGAAAGAAGCGCAACTGGATCGCCATCCGGTAAATCAGGGAAATGAAGGTCAGCAAAGCCTTGAAGAGCTGGACCTGGAAGCCGGTTTTTTTCCCCAGGAGCACCTTTAGATAATAGCGTTCAATTCGTTCCCTGATCATCTGATAATTTCCTTGATCATCTCCAGACCACGCTGAGAGGCCCCCTGGCGCTTCTCCACCACCGCTCGAGCCCGGCGACCCATTTCGGTCGCCCGAGCCGGGTCGGCGAGAACTTCCCCGATCGTCTCCGCCAGTCGGGTCTCGTCATCGACCCGGATCGCCCCCCCAAAGAGCACCAACTCCTCGGCAATCTCGATAAAGTTTTCCATCCGGGGTCCGAAGACAATCGGTTTCGCGGCCGCGGCCGGCTCAATCGGGTTCTGCCCCCCCGAACCACGCAGGCTCCGGCCGACAAAGACCACCGAAGCCTCCCGGTATAGTCCTGATAATAACCCCATCCGGTCAAGAATTACAAGCCCGGTTTCCCGATCGGCGGAAGATAGCCGGGAGAAAAGACGGTAATTCTCCCCCCGGGAGCGGAGCAGACTCTCCACCGCTCCCACCCGTTCCAGATGCCGGGGGGCCAGCAGCAGGCAAAGATCGGGGTAGTCTTTTTTCAGCTTCTGATAAGCTGGCAGGAGAAGCTCCTCCTCACCTTCATAGGTACTCCCGGCCACAATCACCGGGACGTCGGGAGGCCAGTTCCAGCTCTCCCGGCCGGCGTCGCCGGTGGTGGGGAAGAGGTCAAGGGAGTCGAACTTGATATCTCCGATGACCCGAACCCGAGCCGGGTGCGCCCCCAGGGCCCGGATTCGGACAGCATCAAGTTCCGATCTCATCCCCAACCTCCGCAACCGCCGCCAGACCGGTGCCAGAAGCAGCCGAGCCTTCTGATAACGGGGGAACGACCGGTTGGAGATTCTCCCGTTGACCACTACAACCGGGATCCCCTGTCGCTGAGCGGTCAGTATCATCCCCGGCCAGAGCTCGGTCTCGATCAGGATCAGGATCCGGGGCGAGATCCGGCGGATCAGCCGCCCGACAATCGGCCCGAAATCAAGGGGGGAGAGAATCGCCGCCAATTCCCCACCGAGATTTTCGCGCGCGGTCTGACGGCCGGTCGCGGTCTGACAGGTCAGGACCACCGGACTGGAGGGAAACTGCTTCCGAAGCAGGCCGATCAGTGGCCGGGCAGCATTCACCTCCCCGACCGAGGCGGCCTGGACCCAGATCGCTCCTTGCTCACCCCGACGGAGCAGCCCGTCCGGATAAAAACCCAGCCGCTCGGAGAGCCCTTCCCGAAACCTCCGGGTAATCGCCATCCGGACCAGGTAGTAGGGGAGCCCGAGGATCAGGGCCGAAAAAACAGCAATGTTATATAGCAGGTAGTAAATCATCTGGTTTCTCGGTCACTATAATTCAGCAGTTCCACCTTGACAACCCCAATCCGCCTCCCGATACTCAAGTTTTTATGAAAACTCTTGGAAAAACAATTGCCATCCCCCTGATCATCCTCGCCGGCCTGACGATTCTCGAACTGGCCGCGCGTCGGCTCAGCCCCCCGCCCGACCACTTCTATATCTGGCCCCCCAACCTGGAGAGGACCTTCACCCCGGATCAGGAGATCCTCCCCGGGACCAGCCCCCGGGCCTGGTTCCGGACCAATGCCTTCGGTCTGAGAAGCTATAACCCCTCCCCCACTGATAACTACCGGATCCTGGTTCTGGGCGGTTCGGCGGCCGAGTGCCTCTACCTCAACCAGCGCGAGACCTGGCCCCGTCGGATCGGCGACAACCTCAACCGGACCTATCCCCGTCTTCAGACCTGGGTCGGCAACGGCGGCCGGAGCGGACAGACCAGCCGCGACCATATCTTTCATCTCAAGTATCTTCCCCTGCGCGCGCTGGATATCGACACCATTGTACTCTTGATCGGGGCCAACGACCTCCAGCTCCGCCTCCAGCAGGGTGAATCTTACAACCCCGGTTATCTAAAACAGCCGGGGGCGGAACTGGTCCAGATTGACCGGGCCTTCCTCTCCGTCCCCTATCCCTTCATCCGCCCCCCCCTGCCCTTTTATAAGAAGCTGGGCCTCTGGCGGATGACCCGGCGGCTGGCCCGGCGCTTTCTCGACGAGCGGCCCCAGGATCCGCGCGGAGAGGTGATCGCCCTCTGGCGGGAGAACCGCCGGGGCTCCCCGATCCGGATCGACAGCCTGCCGGAGATGGAGATCGGCTTGCGGGAGTATCTGACCAACCTGAAGACCATCGCCACTTTGGCCTCGAAAAAGGGGGTCCGGCTGATCTTCGTCACCCAACCCGCGCTCTGGGAAAAGGATATCTCCCCGGAAGCAGAAGATCTGCTCTGGGGCGGAGGAGTGGGGTATTTCAAGAACAACCCCGGTCAACCCTACTATACCCCAAAAGCCCTCGCCACCGGGCTGGAGTTCTATAACAAGATCCTGATTGCCGCCGCCCGGCAATGGGGGATCGAGTGTATCGACCTGGCCGCCGACTTCCCCCGGACCGCCGAGCACTTCTACGACGACCTCCACTTCACCCTGAAGGGCTCGGAGCTGGTAGCGGAGAAGATCAGCAACTATCTCGCCGGCCGCCCCCCCTACAAACATCCCGCCCCCCCCTACAAACATCCCGCCCCCCCCCCCCGCAGTAGCACTGGCGGC
>CAYXKT010000151.1:0-5831 GCA_964465735.1 uncultured bacterium | reverse complement strand
CTCAACCCCGATAAAATATAAATGACCCTACTTTTAACCTAAGTTGAGCGATTATTGCGGATGAAATGTGCTAAGATTTTGCTGGCCGACGGGTTGCGAAAACCGCAGCCATATCCAGGAGATATGGCGAGGATTTTCAATATCCGTTCGGACGCAAAAGATTGGTGCAGTTCGCCGCATAGAATCGCTCAATTTAGGTTTAACCTTGAACATCTCGGTTCGCAGAAAAAATGGCGGAAGGCAAGCCGGGGAAACCATCTCATTAAATCCCATCGGATCATCTGTTCTTAGCAAGCTCAAGCGGAGAGCGAAGCCTCAATCCGGTCGGCCTGACGGAGGCCGGCCCGGGCCCCTTCCCAGTCACCCAGCTTCCGGCAGGCGCGGGCGAGGATCCGATAACCGGCGACCTTGTCCCGGACGAACTTCTCCGGGGTCTTCTCCAACTGCCGGTTGAGCAACTCGATCGCCCGGGCGGGGTAGCCATTAAAGACCTCGACCTCGGCCCGGTTCAGCGCCACCCGGGTATTATTCGGGAACATCTTCTCCAACACCTTGAGCACCTTCGTCGCGGCCGCCAACTCCCGGCCTTCGATCTTTTCCTCGGCCAGGGCGATAAAGGCCTGGTAGGCATCGGGGGCGGAGTGAAGGGCAGCGGCCAGCATCCCGCAGAATTCCGCTTCCTCCCCCCTCCCCGTTTGCTGGAAAACTTCACCCAGGAGGCGATAGCCTCGTTCCAGCTCCCAACGGTAGTAATAGGCCGTCCCCCGGATGCCGGTCCTCAGGGCTTCTTCCGCCGCCTCCGGGTCCCCGCGCCGCAACCTGATCTCGCCTCGGGCCAGGGCGGCCCGGGAGTTATGGGGGTAGAGCTTCTCAATCTTCTTTAGGATCGCTGCCGCCCGGTCGAGTTCGCCTTCCTCGATGGTGAACTCGCAGAGGTTGATCAGGGCGGCGTACGAGTTGGGTCTCTCGGCCAAGATCAGGTCGATCTGTTCGCGGGCGGCGGAGAAATTTTTCTGCCGGGCGCAGGCCAGGGCCAAAGTGAGCCGGAGCTCGCGATCGCCCTCCCCAAGCGAGAAGGCCTTCTCCAGCCACCGGGAGGCTTCCCGGAACTGGTCGGCCTTGAAATGGAACCGGCCCAGATCCCGGGCCCGACGGCAGTCAACGCCGTACTTCTTCACCAGCTTCTTCAGGGCCTTCAACGTCCCGGGGATATCCATCGCTTCCTTGCAGACAAAAACCGTCCGTTCCAGGCTCTGCTCCTTTAGCGGGTGGCCCTCCTCAATCCGTCGGTACATCCGCACCGCCCGTTTAGGCCGACCGGAACGGACATAATGGCGTTCGAGTTTCTCGTAGGCGAGAAAGCTCTCGGGGAAGAGGCTGATCACCTTTCTCCAGGTCCTCTCGGCGGCACCGGGGAAACCGCCCGCCTGCTGGACCCGAGCCAGGTTCTCGAGCAAACCCTGGTCATCGGGCAGTTCCCTGAGACCGGCCCTGAGTATCCGGGTGGCGACCCGGGGCGAGCCGCTTTTACTCAAGATCCGGGCCATCTCCTTGTAGGTGGAGGCTCGGCCGGGAGAGGAGTAGAGATCAGAACGGAGTTTTTCCAGTTTCGAGGTCAGGACTTTATCGGGCAGTCGGATCGTCTCCATAGCTTTCTTCCAGTTTAAGCGATTTATTTCTCCGGGAGTTGAGCGGCCGGAGCCTGAGCCTGGCGCAAGCACTCCTCAGCTTTCTTCTTCTCCCCTTTCTCCCCGTAAAGTTCGGCCAGCAGTTTCAGCGCCCGGATCTTGTCCTTCCGGTAACGGGGGTTGTCTTCTTTCGCCGCTTCGGCAGCCAGAGCAAGGGCCCGGTCGATCTCCCCCCGGATGCGGGCAATCTCGGCTTTCTTGATCCGGGCCAGGGAGTTAACCGGGTAGCGCTCCAGCAGACCATCAGCTACCCGATCCGCCAGGTCGAGATCACCGGACCCGATCAGTTCGTCGGTCACCTCGATGGTAGTCGAGAAATAATCGGAACTGCCTCTCAGCCGATTGGCCATCAGGGAATGGTATTCAGCCTCTCCCGGCTGCTTTAGGGCGCAGTGGGCTTCGGCCTGGACCTGATGGCCCAGACTGAGCTCGTCGGTATAGTAAAAGGGGGTCTGAGCCGCCGCCGGTCCGGCCAGTTCGAGGGCCTCCCCAGGTTTTTTCTCCTGCAGGAGAATTCGGGCCCGGTTGATCGCCACCCGGGAGTTGCCGGGAAAGCATCGGTCAATCGCTCGCAGGTGTTTCTCGGCCGCTTGGGGGAGACCATCTTCAATATCCATCTCGGCTAAATTGATGTGAGACCCGTACCAGCCCGGGGTATGCTTGAGACTCTCCTGGAAGGCCTTCCGGGCCTCCGGGCGCTGACCGATCTTCCGCCGAGAGACCCCGATTATCAGTTCCAGGTCGGGGTTGCAGGGCTTGAGTTGTAAGGCCTTTTTGTAGGCGGCAATCGCCGATTTAAGATCCCCGGTCTTCGCGTAAAGCCGGCCCAGATCCTTCAGGCGCATACAGTCAGGCCCAAACTCTTTGAGCAGCTTTCTCAGTTCGGCCCGGGCGGATTGGAGATTCCCCAGGTCGGTCTCCAAGCGGACCAGCCGTTTCAAAACTCTTTCCCGCTGCGAGCTCCCCTTCTTCACCGCCCGATAAATTTTGATCATCTCGCCTTTCCGGTTCTGACGGGCATAGATCCGCTCCAGCCGTTCGTAGAGAATCCACTCCTCCGGAAACTCCCGGATAAGCTTCCGGTATCCCCGAACCGCCGCCCGGTCATCCCCGCCCGCTTCCTGGAACCGGAGGATCTGCTTCTGGATATCCAGCGCCTCGCGGGGCCGCGCGGCCGGGATTTTTTTCAAGACCAGTCTTAAAACAACCACTGCTTCCTGATAGCGATTCTGGCCCCCGAGCAGGCGAGCCAGCTGGCGATACTGGGATATACGGTCGGGACGATCGGAGATCTTCTGCCAGAGATCCAACTCTTCTCCCGGCTGGAGGTTGAGGGCGGCGGGTATTTTAGCCATAGAAAAGCACCTTCTGCTTTAGTATTTAATTATTCGCACCCGGGATCATCCCCAAAAACCTGTCCGGTGCGGAAAACGAGGAATATCATAATCGTTTCCGGTGATCTGTCAACATCTTATCAACACTTCTTCCCACTTAGTCCACAAGTTATCCACATTTCGGCCGGGAAGAACCGCCCTTAACTTGATCCGGGAATCTAATGTAACAGATCGTCCGGCTGGATCAGATAAGCTAAATATCAGGGGGTATCCGCCGGGTCGATAGGCGCAATGGCCCGCAGGGAGGGGCCTGGAGGCCAGACCGGAAATAATTGCCTGTGGATAGAGGTGGATAAGTGGTGAATAACTTTTCCCGCCTCTCAATACCCGCCGATCGCGATCTGGGCGGGGACCTGAAGTACCCCTGAAAGGTTGATCCCGGAATATTCCTCCGATCCAAAAAAGGGAAATCAGCCAATCGGCGGCGGCAATTAAATGATCAACGGAATGCCTCATCGATAAATTCCCTTCAGGGAAATTGTTGCGTTAACTTTCCTTTAGATGTTCTAATATAGTATCTGAACGAAACCTGATATCACCGAGAACTTGTCAAATAAACAGATTGCTTCGTCGTCCCTCCTCGAAATGACCTGGTTTTTGAGGTTGCCGTTCAGGCACTGAGAGAGCAAATAACTGGGTCTTTTGATCAATTCTTTACCATCGGGTTTCGAGGCCGACTTTTTCCACCGTGACTTTAGCCAGGGCGGATAGGGACCCGGACGATGATCCCGATAGCAATTATGGCAGGGAGATATGACAACTAAAAAGAGATATGACGTGATCGTCGTCGGAGGGGGACACGGGGGGATCGAGGCGGCGCTGGCGGCGGCCCGGATGGGTGCTTCGGTCCTGATGGTCACCATCAACGCCGATCGGATCGGGGCCCTCTCCTGCAATCCGGCGATCGGGGGGCTGGGCAAGGGCCAGCTGGTGCGGGAGATCGATGCCCTGGGCGGAGAGATGGCGAAAACGGCCGATGAGTGCGCGATGCAGTATCGGCTGCTCAACACCCGCAAGGGACCGGCGGTCCGGGCAACCCGAGCCCAGGTTGACCGACACCTCTATAGCCTGGCGATGAAAAGGCGGATAGAATCAGAGCCGAACTTGAGGGTTTACCAGGCAACCGTGGAAGAGGTCGTACTCGACGGAAGACGAGCGGCCGGTGTCCGGACCGGGCTGGGCGAGGAATTTCTGGGACGCCGGGTGATCCTGGCCCCCGGAACCTTCCTGGGAGGTCTGATCCATATCGGGGACTATAGCTTCCCCGCCGGGAGGATGGGCGAGTCCCCGGCGGCCAAGTTAGCCGACTGGCTAACCGAAGCGGGTTTCACCCTGGGGAGGTTCAAGACCAGTACCTGTCCCCGGCTGGACGGGAGAACGATCGACTTCGATCAGCTCGAGGTACAGGAAGGTGACCCCGACCCCCGACCCTTTTCTCTCTTTTCGCCCCCGCCAACGATCTCCCAGGTTCCCTGCCACGTCACCTGGACCAATCCGGAAACCCATCGCCTCATCGCCAGCGGGCTGGACCGCTCCCCGATCCCTTCGGGGGCGAACCCGGTGCGAGGGGTCCGCTACTGTCCCTCAATCGAGGACAAGGTGGTTCGCTTCCCCGACCGGGAACGGCACCACATCTTCCTGGAACCTGAGGGACGCCAGACCGTCGAGTACTACCCGAACGGCATTATGACCAGCCTCTCGATCGATCTCCAGCGGGAGATGATCCGGAGTATTGCCGGACTAAAAAAGGCCGAGATGACCCGGCCGGGCTACGGGATCGAACACAATCACATCGACCCCACCACCCTTTATCCCACCCTGGAAAGCAAGCCGGTAGCCGGACTCTACCTGGCCGGCCAGGTCAACGGGACCACCGGCTACGAAGAGGCCGCCGCCCAGGGTCTGCTGGCCGGGATCAACGCCGCCCTCTCCCTGAAGGGGGAAGCGCCCCTGATCCTCTCCCGCCGGCAGGCCTATATCGGAGTGATGATCGATGACCTGGTCACCAAAGGCACCGACGAACCCTACCGGATCTTCACCTCCCGGGCCGAGTACCGCCTCGCCCTGCGGGAGGATAACGTTGATCTAAGGCTGCGGGAGGAGGGGTGCCGACTGGGTCTGATCGCTTTAGAGGAAGCGGAGAAAGTAGAGAAGAAACGCCAGGAGATCCGGGAAACTCTCCAGCTTTTAACCACTCGGAAACTCGCCCCCGGAGAGAAGATCAACCGCCTCCTGACCTCCCGGGGAAGTTCCCCGATCCGGCAAAATAGCAGTCTGCGCGACCTGCTCCGACGACCGGAGATCAACCTCTCCGATCTGCTCGAATTCGAAAAAACCCTGGAGGGCCTCTCTCCGGCAGTAGCGGAACAGGTGGAAATTGAGGTCAAATATGAAGGTTTCCTGACCCGGCAGAAAGCCGCGGCCGACCGGCTCCAGTATCTGGAGGAGATTTCCATCCCCGCCGGATTTGACTACTCTTCTCTGCCCAGTCTGAAAACGGAGATCCGGGAAAAACTTTCCCGCCAACTCCCGATCAACCTTGGCCAGGCTTCCCGGATCCCCGGGGTGACCCCGGCAGCCATCTCGATACTGATGGTCTATCTGAAAAAAGCCAACCAGGAAAAGAACAGTGGTAATAATTCGTAAAATTCGTGGAGATTCGTGGTTAGCAAAAGGGGGCGAGGGGGGGGATTAATTCGAGTTAATTAGTGGAATTCGTGGATAAAATAGGGGATGAGGGGGGGCCACA
>CAYXKT010000150.1:0-5958 GCA_964465735.1 uncultured bacterium | reverse complement strand
GTTGTTCTTGGAATGCTGGCAGTGCTGGTGGTCGCGCTGACCGGTTGCGTATCCCCTTCCGGAGCCCCGGTTTTGGGCGCGGTCTATACCAGTGTTCACGGACCTGGTGCCATTGGCGATATGTCGGTGGGTTTCTCCAAGGTTGGTCAGTCAAAAGCCACCGGGATTATTTTAGTCGCCACTGGTGATGCCAGCATCAATACCGCGGCTAAGTTGGCAGGGATTACCCGAATCAACCACGTGGATGTCTCTTATATGAGCATCCTCGGCGTTTACGCGGAGACGATCACCACGGTTTACGGGGAGTAATTTTTAAAAAAATACCCCCCGCCTCTTTGAGGCGGGGGGTATTTTTTTTGTCCTGGAGTTGTAATTATTCGGGTAGATAGACTGAAGGCGGCAGACTTTCAGGGGCAGACTCCGCGCGATTATATGAAACTGAGCGTATTAAAGCCGGCTGAGGGAGCGCAGTATTGCTCTATCGGGTGCCCGCCGGTTTTCTCGGAAGCAGAGTGGTCTGTTGTCACGTCTCATAGTAGATGAGACTGGTATGTGATCTAATGTGTAAATCGCGCTACTAAAATCACGCTGGTTCCCAAAGGAAATACTGTCTCGGATTACGATCCGGCACTCTGTTGGAGTGCTGCTAAGAGTTGCTGGCGGCGTCTTTTATCCCGGGTTTGCACCCCGGGCTCTGATGTTAAACGCCGTTTGCGTCCCTTCAGTTACCCCCAAGGGGTAAAACGTCATCGCCCGGCGAGAATCGCCGGGATCAAAATGGATCAGCCCCAATTAATCAGCCCCCTGAAGGGGGGCCAGATCAAAACCGAATCTCCAATTGAGATTGTCCTTGAGTTTAATATATTGACCTACTTTTTGAGAGAGTGAGGCAGGAGTCTCATTTAAGGTGAAACGCCAGTCTCATTGAAAATAAAACGCGACACTGGTTTAACTGCCTAATGAGGCGGGCAGTTATTTCAACCTTCAGTCTTCAGTCTTGACCTGGTGGTCAGTGTTTGAACGGAACCCCCGAAACCAGGTCATCGCGAGGAGGGACGACGAAGCAATCCGTTTGGTCTGTGATGAGATTGCTTCGTCACTTTGTTCCTCGTGATGACAAATTCTATGTTTTCGAGGTTTTCGTTCAGGCACTAATTCCTGATTAGTTATCTCCGGAAGATGGATTCCGGGAGTTTAATTGAGAGGCTCCGGTAAAGGGCGGAGAGAAACTCACGATCGGATTGGTAACCCCAGCTCAGTCTCTCCATCGGGCAGGGGCCGGTTCCGTCTCGGCAAAGTATGGTCTCCGTGACCTCCCGGCCTTTGGCCGCGATGCCCCATTTCTTCAGGTAGTGGATCGCCTTCCGGGTGATTACCCCGGACTCCACCCGGCCGGCCAGTTGAGCGGCCACAATCACTCTCGCCGCGGCGATCCCGGTTATCCGATCGGCCAAAACCCTTCCCGACGCTGGTCCAGGCCAGAGCTTGGCGCATATAAGCAGAGGCCGCAGACCCCGATCGCGGGAGGCGAAGAGGAGGTGGTCGCCTTCCCGGAGGGAGAGGGAGAGCCCGGTCGATGTTCTCGGGGTATTTTTCTCCCGGTCCCGCCCGTCTTCTTCCCTCCGCCTCTCCCCATTTTCCGTCCACCGGCCGTGACCGGTCATCTCGTGGTGTCCTTCTGCCGGAGGATCAGCTTCTCTTCCCGGGCCTCCCGCCGGAGCAGAATCTGGTAGTAGGACAGGGTGCTCCGGTGTCGTCCGGCTCGGAGGGAGAGTTCCGTGTTCCGTCGGGTCCAGATTGAGATTCCGGCCCCGGGGATCTCCTCGCGGGGCGCGCCGTAAACTGCCATCAGTCTTTGCCGGAGCGAGGTTCCCAGGTCCAGAGCATCCCAGGTGACGGTGACGGCATAAAGTTTTCCGGTCAGGGCGGTGAACGAGAAGTCGAGGAGACAATCGTTTGCGTAAAGGCGAGCCCGGTATTCCAGCCGCAGTTCCGGTTGGGAGATGTCCTTGGCCCGGAGAGTAAAGCCGTGATTCTCGGCCCGCCGCTCAACTTCGAGCAGGGGCAGCCCCCAGGAAAAATCTTCCAGTTCGATCAGTCTCGCCCCCGCGGATCGGGGGACCAAAAAGATCCAGCTGACGGCCAGCAGGATTATCCCCCCGCGTCCGGTAACGCGGCGCAACCGGGCGGTATTTAGTGAAGGCGCGATACTCATAGCTCTCCGTTCCGGTGGGTAAAAAGCAGGTAACCCCAGCGGTACTTCGCCTCGCGGATCGGGGTCCGCCCGTCTTCCTCGACCCGCTCCAGGATCTTTGGTCGGGAGTGGACGGTGCCGGCAAAGACATAGGCGACTTCCCGGGCTTGTTCCACCTCCCGGGTATAGGGGGGATAGCGGTCCTGGGACCGGTAAGGAGCGGCAATGATCTCTTCCCCGGTGAGGAAGCTGATCGGATAGGCTATCCAGTAGTCGGCCCAAACCCAGTTGGCCCCGGCCCTCCGAAGTTCCGAGATCATCGCCGGGATCGAGTTCCGCGGGGACGTCGGCGGCGGCTGGAGGATCTCCGGGACCAGTTTGACGATTCGGCTGCCCAGTACTGTCAGGAGCAGAATCACCCCGGCTGGTTTCCAGATCTTGCCCACTCGGATAATCAAAACAACCAGGAAAAAGGGAAGCCAACTGACCACCGGGATCAGGTAGCGGTAGGCGGTGGTGTCCTGGACCTGGGAGGTGAAGACCATCGCCAGGCAACACCCGACCAGGGAGAGGGCAAAGGATCCGCCCAGTCTCCGCTTCCGGTCCGGCTTCTTTCCCCGGTCAGGGGCTAAGCCTAAACCTGCCAGGTAAAGCACCGCCCCGACTGCCGCCGCCAGAAGGGCGGCCTGGTTGACCCGGGAAGCCAGCCGGATTGACGCGGTTCTGCCGAGGTCAAATTTGAACGCGACCCGGCTGATCCCGGTCACCGCGGGGAGAAGTCGGTGGACTAACAGGGAGAGATTATCCCCGGCCTGGGAGAGATTTTCTACTGTCGTTACCGTCTGATGGTGGCCATACTCGTATCCCGGGGTGGCCTGGAACAGCCCGGCGACGGCTTGGGAGAAGAGGATATAGACGATCAGGGCGGTGGCCCCGGCGGCCAGATGAGGGTAGCGCCCGGTGAAGCGCCGACGGACCCGACGGTGGTCGCTCCTGACTCCTCCCAGCCGGACTAACGCCGCCAGCGCGGCCAGAAAGAGGACTCCGGCCCGGAGCAGGTCGCGGAGTCCGTGGTGGGATCTGACCGGAAGCCCGAGGGGAGAGAGATCGATCTCGCCAAGAATCAGGGTTGCCAGGGAGAAGAGGAGATAGCCGGTCAGGAAAGTGAAAACCGCTCCGATTGCCCAGCGGAACCCGGGGCTCCAGTCGGCCCTCCGTGGTCTGCTCTCCGCCCAGATCTGTCTTCCCGTTTTCAGCAGATCCCCGGTCTCCCCCGTTCCCCGGACCAGGAAGTAAAGAATGATCGGAAAATAATAATAGGCGACCATCCCGCAGGTCCAAAAACCCAGACCGGCTATGAACCCCAGCAGGCAACCGTCTCGCCGGCGATATTTCCCGGCTCGGATTTTGTCGATCAGCCGGAAGGCCAGCCAGTAGGCCAGGGTCCCCAGAAAGAGGACAGCGGTAAAGCCGCCCCGGGCCTTGGTGGACCAGAGGATGATGGTGGGGGAAAAGACGATGGTGATGGACAGCGTGAGCAGGGCCGGTCCGGGTCCGACAGCGCGCCTTACCAGATGGTATTGGAGAACCAGGAAGAGGAGGTAGAAGGTGAGGGGGGCGAGCTTGAGGGCGAGGATCGAGGGGCCGAAAAGAGCGAACCAGCCGGCGGCGGTCAGGGCTTCCAGACTCCCCATATAGCCCTGGCCGTAAAAATATACCGGGACCTGCCCGGCCAGGATATGTCGAGCCATCAGGCCGACGATAGCTTCGTCACCGTCGAAGTGGTTGGCCGCGTCAAAAAGATAGGTCAGACTCAACCCGAGAGCGATCAGGATCAAAAGAACGGCCAACGCGATCTCAGTCGATCTCTTCATCGGGAAGCTTTCCCTCCCACCCGGTCGGATCCATCAGACCCGGGCTTGGATTTTCTCCCCAAGCTCTTCCAGCTTGAAGCCGCACCAGTGGGCGGGACAGTAGCCTTTCTCCTGGTGGGAACGACAGTTGAAGTCGGAGAGGTCGTCGGTGCCGGTAACGATCAGCCCGCAATAGATCCGGCACCAGAAGTTGGCCCGGGTCTCGGCGTGGTATTTCTCCCAGTCGGTATTCCAGCCCGGTTGGGTCTGGTAGTAGGAAGTCATCAGGCCGGCAATATGTTTGGGATGCCATCCCTGGGCGAAGAGGACCCGGCAGAGGTTGCGGATACTGGTCGGGTTGAGCATACCCCAGTTGAAATTCCGGATCGCATCGGCGGCGCAGGGGGGGAGCGAGTCGAGATCCAGCCGCCAGTAGGTCTTCGACCAGTTTTCCGGCGGTTCGGCGGTGACTCGGTCGAAATCCCGGTGAAAGGCGAAGAGTTTCGAACGGCGGTAGTCGGCGATTACCTTTTCCCAGCCGGCGGCGGCGTCGGGGATCAAGCTCGAGCATCCGGCGGCATAGTCGGCGGCCTGTTTCAGGTTTTTGCGGATGGGAAAGAGCTCCCGATAGGCGAGGTTGTTGCGGGGAAGGGTGGCGAAGACCGGGAGCCTTCGGGCCAGTTCTTCCCCGACCTGGCCGATATAGACCTTGTGTTTCTGGTGGGTGGAGAAAGTGGTCCGGATATCCCGCATATAGAGGGGATCGGCGTACTGGGTGATATCCAGACTCATCCCTTCCCGGCCCCGCTGGTTTCTCAGGACCGCGGTGTCGGAGATGGTGACCGCGAGAGGGGAACTGTTCCGGGTCTGTTCGATGACCAGATGCGACAAAAATTCGTGGAGCCGCCCGATCCCGCTGTAGCCTCGTCCGGCCCGCCGGGGGAGGGGACGGGTCCGTTTCTGATCGTCCCCCGGGACCAGGTCGTATTTCCTCTTCAGGGTCTCTTCCAGCGTCCCGATCCGTTCCAGTTTTTGGTGGACGGGGGAGGCGAAGGGGATCCGGGAGATGTAGTGGTATCCGGAAGAGGTGCAGTCGTTGATATGGGGGATTCCGTAACCCCGAAAGATTGATTCGATCGCCAGGTAAGTCGGCTCCATCAGCTCAAAGTAGGTCAGCTGATCGGAATAGAGGCCCTGCCAAGTATCGAGGTTGAAGTACTCAATATCCCAGACCGCTATGGTCGATTTCCTGTCCCAGACCGCCCGGAAGAGGTCGAGTCCTTCTTCCATCAACCCGGGGAGATCCTCCTGCCGGTTGGTCAGGCGCAGCGGGCGATGGTATCCGTTGCGGGCCAGGTACTCTCCAAATCCGACCAGGTATTCGCAGGTGAAACGCTCACCTCCGCAGAACTCAAAGATCCGTTCTCGGACCGCCGGGTTTCGGTAGTATTCCTGGACAGACTTGAACTGCTTGGATGACATCACTGTGGGCAGTTTTTCCTTTTTCGGTTCAATATTCATAGTAGATCAGAATTTAGCTGGTGATGCCCTCTGCGAGGGCTATTATATCCCTGAATTTTGCCTCTCGAACTGATTTCAGTCCGGACGATAAAAAAGGCAGCACATTTTTCTCTGCGAAAGCCCGTGGATAATAATGCCGGATAAAACAAAAGAGCCCCCGGCGGGGGCGACAGATAATTTCTCCTGGAATAATCCCGGTTGAGTTTCGAATTCAGAGGTCGGAAATCAGGAGAAGAAATTCAGAAGCCAAAAGTCAGAAGAGGATGGTCGGCCGTCGGGCAAATCAGCGCCCGCGCATCGTTATTCTCAATTATCTCTCCTGGTTACTGTCTTTGCTTAAACCTAAATTGAGCGATTCTATGCGGCGAACTGCACCAATCTTTTGCGTCC
>CAYXKT010000149.1:0-6266 GCA_964465735.1 uncultured bacterium | reverse complement strand
TTCGGACGCAAAAGATTGGTGCAGTTCGCCGCATAGAATCGCTCAATTTAGGTAAGGATAAGCCCAATCCGGAGATCCAACTCCGGAGAGTATTGCCCGACAAGATTTTCCTGGCGGGAATTATGGCGCGGTAGCCAAGTGGTAAGGCGGCGGTCTGCAAAACCGCTATTCACCGGTTCAAATCCGGTCCGCGCCTTAAATCAAAGAAGAAGAATTTACGGTCATTGCTGTCTGAACGAAAACCCGAAAACCAGGTCTTTGCCCGGAGGGGCGGAGCGGCAATCTATGGTAATTTGTGCTGAGATTGCTCCGCTACCCCGTTTCTCACAATGATAAATTCTATGTGATCTGAGGTTGGCGTTCAGACGTTAATGATACCCCTGTCCCCGGCAGCCTGATTCATCAGGCTGCCTTTTTTAACCACCTCGCCGCCGGAAAAATTCGCCGTTATCCCGATCACCATCGGGGCGGAGCGATGATTGATAACCGGATAAAGTCTGTATCCCTTCTCCAAGGGGTCGGACAGTGGGGCCGGCTGGATTTTAAAGGGGCTTTCCTGCTTGCCTTCCGCGCGGGGTTTGGCAATAATAACCAACCCAAACTTGTTCTTTAGCTGATCCGGTGGTTAATCCTCCGGACCCGCTGTAAGCGAACCTTTACCCATAAGTGATGTCAGGCGATGGCTGATCCTTTCTTATTCCTTCAGGATCTGGGGATCATCCTGCTCTCGGCCTCTATCGCCGGCTACATCTGCCGCCGGATCGGACTTTCCCCGGTGGTGGGATACATCACGGCCGGTCTGGTCATCGGGACCCCGGAGATTATCTTCCCCTTCGTTACTGATGGCGATCGGATCGCCGTGATCGCCCAGTTGGGCATCATTTTTTTGATGTTCTCCATCGGGATCCAGTTCAGTCTGCGCCGGGTTCGGCAACTGGGTCTCGCGGTGGTCATCTCCACCATCCTGAGTTCGTTGCTGATTCTGACCGCGACTCGATCGGTCGCCGTGACTCTGGGCCTCTCCGCCGCCGCCGGGATCGCTTTGGCCGCGGTCTTTATGAACAGCAGTTCGGCGATTATCAGTAAGCTTATCCAGGAATTGGGGATCGGTTACGAACGTCACGGCCAGTTGGCTCTGAGCGCCACCCTGCTGGAAGATATTGTCGCGGTGGTGATGCTGGCGGTGCTTGGCTCCTATATCACCGCCGGGGGCGGGGTCTCCCCTCGCGGCCCCGCCGGGGTTATCGGGTTGCTGGCCGGATTTGTCGTCCTGGTCTTCATCGGCGGCTCTCTTCTGCTGCCCCGGCTGCTCCGCCGGGCGGGGAAGGGCCGGGATTCGGAAGCGATCAGCGTCTTTGTCTCCGCGTCCCTCCTCCTTACCGCGCTGCTGGCGGTGAATGCCGGCTTCTCGGTCGCCCTGGGCGCCTTTCTCTGCGGGATGGTGATGGCCCAGACCCGGGAGAAGGACCTGATCGAGCGCAACTTCCAGGGTCTCAAGGATATATTTTTGACTGTCTTTTTCGTCACCATCGGGATGATGGTGGATCTTCGCAGCCTCCCCGGCGAGTTCAAATGGATCGTGCTCGGGGTGGTCGGGGCGATGGTGGGCCGTCCGGTGGCGGCCTTCTCCGGCTTGCTTCTGGTGGGCGAGCATCCGCGGACGGCCCTGCGGACGGCCCTCTGTCTGACTCCGCTGGGGGAATTCTCCTTCATAATTGCCGGGGTGGCGATCGCTGGAGGCTTGTTTCCCGCGAGTTTTCAGGGCGCGGTGGTCGGTACTGTATTGGTGACCAGTCTGCTCTCACCCCTGGTCGCCAGGTGGGGGGCCCGGCTCAGCCGCCTGGTCGGGGAAGATAAATTGCCACTTTTATACCGAGTTCACGGGTCCTGGCGGGAATTCTGGCGGTCGTCGGGCCGGTGGAGGAAGGATAGCGTCTTCTGGGGTCTCTTGCGCCGGCGATTGCTTTTGATCGGGATCGCGATCCTGCTGATCTCGACGATGTTGGTCTTTGCCGGAAGGCTCTTCGGGATCCTGGAAAGATCCCTCCCCCGGCTGTTCTCACAGCCGGCGGCTCAGGTCGGATACTGGATTGTCATCGGTCTCGTCTGCCTCAGCCCCATTATCATCATCTGGCGCAATCTTATCGCTTTGATCGATATTTTGATCAACCGCCTCTTTGAGAAAAGGCTTCCGGATCGGTGGACGATTTTCGTTCTTTCCAGTTTGCTGCGGGTGATCTTTGCGCTCTTCCTGCTGATCTGGATCTGGAACTTTCTGCCCGTCGAACTTCCCCGCCAGGTAATCATCTCCGTCACCGCACTGATCGCGATCCCCATAATATTATTTTCCTGGCGCCGTTTTCTCCGTATCCACCAGGAAATTAATTCCCTGCTCAGTTCGGGGGATGATCCGACGCCGGTGCCTTCCCCCCGTGATCTCTTCGAGAACTGGAAAGACGAGGAGTGGGATTTGAATCTCCGGGAGTTCCGGGTCCGGGACGATTCTCCGGTGGTGGGGATGTCCCTGAGTGCTTTAGATCTGCGCAATACTGTGGGCTGTTCCATCGTCGCTATCCAGCGGCACGGGTATCTGTTGCTGGATCTTGGGCCGATGGCCCAGATCTTCCCCGGGGATGAGTTGCTGTTGCTGGGCAGTGACCAGCAGATTAAACAGGCCTGGGATCTGCTGGCCCGAGCCGGGGGGGGCGAACCCCGGGGCAAATCCCAAGAGAGCCATATCCTGAAATCCCTGAAGGTTCCTCCGGAGAGCCCCGTCTCCGGCCAGATGCTGCGGGATTTGGACTGGCCGGGCAATTTCGGTATCCAGGTGGTCGCGATGATGCGGGACGGCAGGGCCCAGACCGGCCCGGAGGCCTCTACCCGGATAAACTCCGGTGATCTTCTTCTGCTCCTGGCTCCTCCCGAGCAACTGGAAAAACTCGCTGCCGAGATCTCCCCCCCGGCGCTTGAGGACAGCCGCCCCCCCGGGGAGTGACCGGCCATCTTCTGTCCGAACCGCGGATCGGAGCCGCGGATTGTTGTCTGAATCCGCTGACGGCGGAGGGAGAAAAGCGCGTGATAACTCACCCATCCTTTAATCAGCGGCGATCTGCTAAGCGCTATCCACTGATCGAAGGTTGTTTTATCGGGAGGGGTTGAGATATAATAGCCCCGGTGCTGGGAAGCAAGGGATCCCAGATCTATGGTCTTATCGAGGCCGGAGTGGTGGAACTGGCAGACACAAGGGACTTAAAATCCCTTGGCACACAGTGCCGTGCGGGTTCGAGTCCCGCCTCCGGCATCGGTCTTCCCGGACGGAAGGCCGATATACCCGGGTTGCTTCAGCAATTATCCCTATCGGGAAAAAACTATTCGTGGTCAGTAAAATACTCTCAACTTTCAGGGTCAGCAGCCTGGTTGTCTCGAGTCTTCTCTGGCTTTTTGGAGCGATGACAGGTGCGGCCGGAGCTGGGGAGGGTGAACTGGTTGACGCGACCGGCCTTCAGTTCCGGAATGGCCATCCGGCGGCGCGGATCGTTTCCCTTAACCCTGACCTGACCGAGAATGTGATCGCCCTCTCCGCCGGGGAGCGGCTGGTCGGGGTGAGCGATTTCTGTCCGCTCCCCCCCGGTCAGCCCGTCCCCGAACGGCTGGGAGGGCTCAGGAACCCCGGTCTGGAGCGGATTGTTGCCCTTTCTCCCGACCTGGTCCTGGCCACCCGGGAAGGCAACAGCCGGGAGACGGTAGCCCGGCTCCGGGGGTTGGGGATCGCGGTCTTTGTCTTCCCGGAGTCGCCGGATTTCACCGCCTATTTTGCCTTTCTCGGCCGTCTGGGGGCTCTCCTCGGCCGGGAAGAGGCCGCCGCTACCCGGGTCGCGACACTGGGGGAAGTCATCGAAGGGGTTCGGTCCCGGACCGCCAACCGACCGCCGGTTGCGGTATTTATCCAGATCGGCGTCCAGCCACTGGTTACCGCTTCCCGGGCTACCCTGATTGGAGAGATGGTCGAGATCGCCGGGGGTAAGAATATCGCCGGTGATCTCTCCTCGCGCTACCCGATCTTCAGCCGGGAGCGGGTCCTGGCCGAGGACCCTGAGGTGATCATCGTCGCCGCGATGGGCAGCGAGGCCGAGGAGGCGATGACCTTCTGGCGGAGGTTCGGCAAACTGCGGGCGGTCAAGAACCGCCGGGTCTTCCTCCTCGATCCCGATACTGTCTGCCGTCTGGGTCCTCGCCTGGCAGAAGGGCTGGAGCTGATCGAGCTTTTCCTGACCGGGAGAGCTGCCGGGGGGTCAGAAGCGGGCGGATGAGCGGTGGTCGGCGGGCAACCAGGTTCTATCTGCTTCTGGCCGGGCTGGCGGTGGCCATTCCTCTGCTCTCGCTCTCGCTCGGTTCCGTGGCCTTCAGTCCGGCCCGGGTCCTTGGGGTCATCGGCTCCGCCATCTCCGGAAGAGAGGATTCTTCCCTGGAGGCGGTCATTATGCTCCGCCTCCGCCTCCCCCGGGTGATCCTGGGCCTGATCGTCGGCGGGGGGTTGGCGGTAGCCGGGGTGATCTTCCAGGGTCTCTTCCGTAACCCCCTGGTCGAGCCCTATACTCTCGGGGTCTCCGGCGGGGCGGCCCTGGGGATCAGTATCGGTTTTATGCTTGGTCCCTTTCTCCCCCGGTTCACCCTCCCGCTATTCGGATTTGTCGGCGCCTGGCTGGCGGTCTCGCTGGCTTATGCCATCGCCCGCCGGCGCCGATTTCTCCATATCCCCTACCTGCTCCTGATCGGGGTGATGATCTCGTTTATCTCCTCCTCCCTGATAATGCTCCTGCTTTCAGTCGCCGATCTCCAGCGTTTCCGGGCGGTGATCTACTGGACGATGGGCTCGCTTGACTCCGCCGATCCGGCTCTGCTCTTCTTCGCGATCCCGGTGATCCTGCTTGGCACCGCGGCCGCCCTGGCCCGGGCCTGGACCCTGAACGCCCTGGAACTGGGGGAGGAGGGGGCGATCGGTCTCGGGGTCCGGCTCCGCCGGGACCAGAAACAGCTTTTTTTTCTCGGCTCCCTCCTGGCCGGGACGGCGGTGGCGGCGGCCGGGGTGATCGGCTTTGTCGGTCTGGTTGTCCCTCACGTTGTGAGGATCTTTCTCGGCAACGATCATCGCCTGACCATCCCCGCCTCCTTTCTCTCCGGCGGGATATTTTTAGTCTTTTGCGACCTGCTCGCCCGGACCGTCCGGGCCCCCGCCGAGCTGCCGGTCGGCGTCGTTACCGGGATCCTCGGGGGGAGTCTTTTTATCTACTTCCTGGTCTCCGGCCGGGAGAGGGGGGAGCAGTGATCAGTAATCGGTAATCAGTGAACAGTACCGAGTACTGATTCCCGATAACCGTTTCAGGCAACGCGGCACAATGCTTTCAATGTCAGACACAGCTAAAAATACCACAGAACTCCTCGCGGTCCGAGAGATCACCGCCGGATACGGGAAGGAGGAGATCCTGCGGGGGATCGATCTCACTATCCGCCAGGGGGAGTTTGTCGGCCTGGCCGGTCCCAACGGCTCGGGGAAGACTACCCTGATTCGGGTTCTTACCGGTGTTCTTTCTCCTCGCGGCGGCGAACTGTTCTACCGGGGCCAACCGTATGCCGAGTGGATGCCCGGCGATCTGGCCCGGCGGCGGGCGGTTGTCCCCCAGAACCGGGGAGGGGAGATTGATCTGGCGGTCGAGGACCTGGTCCTCCTGGGACGAATCCCTCACTTCCGTCCCTTCCAATGGCGGGCCTCGCCGACGGACCGGGAGGCGGTGACCCGGGCTCTGGAGGCTACCGCGACGGAGGTTTTCCGGAAGAAGAACTTTGCCGAGTTAAGCGGGGGAGAGCAGCAGCGGGTTCTGATCGCGGTCGCCCTGGCCCAGGAGCCGGAACTTTTGATCCTCGACGAACCGACCCTCCACCTTGACCTCGGTTATCAGCAGGAGATCTTTCGACTCCTCCGGCGGCTCCATCGGGAGGCGGGGCTGACCATCCTCACCGTCCTCCACGACCTCAACCTGGCCAGTGCCTACTGCGGCCGGCTGGTCTTTCTTCGGGCCGGGGAGGTCTGGAAAGACGGTCCGGCCGATGAGTTGATCACCGGGGAAAACCTCTCACATCTCTACCGGGCCCGACTTGATGTTATTCTCCATCCGGAGACCGGGCGGCCGCTTTTCTTCCCTTCTTCACAAAGATGACTCTTAAAGATCCGGTTTTAGGATAGAAACTACAACCTAAGTTGAGCGATT
>CAYXKT010000148.1:0-6344 GCA_964465735.1 uncultured bacterium | reverse complement strand
CCGTCGGCCAGCAAAATCTTAGCACGTTTCATCCGCAATAATCGCTCAACTTAGGATTAAATAAAGTGTTGGAGTAATGAAGTGGTGCCAAGTCAGGCTGCTCGGATTTACCGCTATCTTCTGCCCTTTCAACAACGTTTTTTACCTGGTGTCTGTCGTCACCGGCTGTTTCTAAGATCTCTCACCGAAACGGCATAATATCTTTTCAGATAACCGGGTCGGTTGTCAAGAACCGACCGAGCTCCAGCTGAGTTCCAGCTGGACCGGAGAGGGGGGCGGAATTTTGCCGCCGGGAGCGGGGGACGGGGTATCAGGGATCTCCACCATCTCGCTGATCCGGTCCTGGTAGGTCAGCCGGACTCGAACGTGTTCTTTCCCCGCTCTTTTCAGTGCGGCCAGAACCGTCCGGCGGGCCTGCTCCGGCCGGTTGCAATCAAGGCTGATATGGGCGAGGAAGACATCGGTCAGGTTCTCCCCGGTCTCTTCGGCCAGCAGGTCGGCGGCCGCCTGGTTGGAGAGATGGCCCCGGCTGGAGTTAATCCGCTGCTTCAGCCGCCAGGGGCGGTTGCCGTTGAGCAGGAGGTCCGGGTCGTGGTTGGCCTCGAGGATGGCCACTCGAACATTACTTAGCCGTTGCCGGACCAGGCGGGTCGGGGTGCCGAGATCGGTGGCGATGGCCACCTCCTGGCCTTGCCAGGTGATCAGGAAGCCGACCGGGTCCCGGGAGTCGTGGAAGACTGAGAAGGGAAGGATTTCCAGGTCGCCGATCTCCCAGGGGTGGCCGTTGGTAAAGATTTTCACCGTGGCCTTTTCGGGGAGGTGATCGGCCGCCGCCTCGGCGGTATCCCGGTTGAGATAGACCGGCCGGCGGTGGCGGCCGGTCAGAGCACGGAGTCCCTGGACGTGGTCGGAGTGTTCGTGGCCGACCAAGATGGCGTCGATCTCCCCGATCGCGATCCCCAGCCGATCCAGGCATTCTACCGTCCGCCGACCGCTCAAGCCGGCATCAACCAGGATTCGGGTGGAAGGGGAGGCTAACAGGGTGCAGTTGCCCCGGCTGCCGCTGGCCAGAACGCAGATCTTCAGGGAACTGTGTTTGTCGGTCATTATATTATATTGTTGGCGGCGAGAGGATCGGTTTTCGATCTCTTCTTTTTGGCTAAGAGACAATTATGAAAGATAAAATAGATTGCGCTCCCGTTTTTCGTCTCAAGCCGGATAAAAAAGCCGGGGGGCAGCGACATAAACCGTGAATTACCGGACAGTTTCGGTGGAACGGCCCGTTCTTCTCCGGCTTTAATCTTCGCCTCGGACCACTCCAGATTCTGACAGGGGGGCGGAATTGGTCAGGTGGAATTTACGGGAAATCAATTTTCCGCTGATCCGGAAGGGATAGTAGCGCGGCGAGCCGGAAAATGCAACCGTTGCCGGGAACTTTGGATTGGTCTCCTTGCTTTTTCCGCTCGACAATGGTTAAATTAATCAGGAACTAAAATGGATTATTACCTAAATTGAGCGATTCTATGCGGCGAACTGCACCAATCTTTTGCGTCCGAACGGATATTGAAAATCCTCGCCATATCTCCTGGATATGGCTGCGGTTTTCGCAACCCGTCGGCCAGCAAAATCTTAGCACATTTCATCCGCAATAATCGCTCAACTTAGGTATTAGTAAAATTTATGCCCTTGAATCTCCAACAACTGGCTCGCCCGGAACAGCGGATGGTCCTCTCTCCGCAGATGCAGCAGGCGATTTTTCTGCTCCAGGTCCCGCTCCTGGAGTTGCGGACGATCATCCAGCAGGAGATGATCCAGAACCCTCTGCTTGAAGAGGTGCTGGAACAAGTAAAGCCGGATCCGGATTCGGTCGAGGCCGTTTCGGCGGATAGTGCTCCCGAGGAATTGGAGTTCGAAGCTGAGATCGACCGTCTGGCGGAGATGGATGAGGAATGGAAGGAGTACTTCTTTCAGGATCATAGTGACACCACCGGCCGCTACCAGGCTCCGGATAAGGAGACTCAGAGGTTCCTGGAAGAGTCGATCACCAGCAAAGAGAGTTTGACCGAGTATTTGCTGAGCCAGCTCAATATCTCACCGGCCACTGGGCGGGAAAAAGAAATCAGCCGGTTGATCATTGGAGCTATCGATGCCAACGGTTATCTAACCGAGACCCTGGAAGCGATTGCCCGTCAGGGGGGCATCGGAATCGACGAGGCAGAGGCAGCCCTCTCCCTGGTTCATACTTTCCATCCTCCGGGTGTGGGGGCTCGCGACCTGACGGAATGTCTCCTCCTCCAGGTCCGCTCTCGTTCCCATCCGGACCCTCTGGCTGCTGAGATCATCCGCCACCACCTGGAGGATTTAGGCGGGCGGCGCTATCCCCAGATCGCCCAGGCGCTCTCGACCACCCCGGAGCGAGTCCAGCGGGCAGCCGAGTTTATCGCCACCCTCAACCCGAAGCCGGGGATGATCTGTGACCGTGATCTGACCACCTATGTTACCCCTGATCTATTCCTGGAGAAAAACGAGGAAGATAAATACCAAATCGTTTTTAACCGCGATTACAACCCTCGGCTGAGAATCAGCCGTCGTTACCGGCAGCTGCTGGTTAACCCCGCTACCCCCGAGAAGACCCGGGAGTATATCCGGGAGAAGCTTCGGGCCGGCCTCTGGCTGATTCGGAATATCGGACTCCGCCGGCAGACCCTGCGCCAGATCACTGAAGAGATCGTCCGGCGACAGAAGGATTTCTTTGACCGCGGACTGACCCACCTTCGTCCTCTGAGGATGACGGAAGTGGCGGAGAAGGTTGGGATTCACGAGTCCACGGTGAGTCGGGCGGTGGCCAATAAGTATCTCCAGTCTCCACGGGGGGTTTTGCCCTTGCGTTATTTCTTCACCGGTTCGACCACTACCGAGGGAGGGAAGGAGATCTCCGCTCCCCATTTAAAGAAGATCCTGGAGGAGATGATCGGGGAGGAAGACCCTCGCGAACCCTACAGCGACCAGGAGCTTGCCGAACTTCTGGCCGGGCGGGGGATCAAGCTGGCTCGGAGGACGGTGGCCAAGTACCGTAACGATCTTCAAATTCCCCCGGTCCATCGTCGGAAAAGCTGGCCGATGAGGGGGAAGAAATCCTCTCGAAGGCCAGTGGCATCCTCCAGTATCTAATTAGCGCCTGAACGCAAACCCCGGAAACCAGGGCATTGCCCGGAAGGGCGATGAAGCAATCCGTACCTTGGCAATGGATTAAGATCGCTTCCCACCACTCCCTTCGCGGGTAAAGACTATGGTCCCTGACTTTTTCGGGTGGTTTCGACGCAAGTAAAAATGAAGGCGATCAATTCATCTCGGTGATGGCGATGAATAAATATGCCGGCCAGAATTCGTTTCCGGCAGGGTTGCACAAGGCCGGATGATCAAGACAGCAGAGGCGATCAATGATTCTTTTCTTTCTCTTTGGATGTTCCCTGCAGGCTATCCGGTTTTTCTCCTTCGGTTTCATTCTTTCCGGCGATTCTTGGCCGTTCTCTCTCGGAGAAAACTTTCGATGGTTCGGGTGAGTTCATCCTCTCCCAGTGGCTTGGAGAGTTTCCCCGGCCCGCCTTCCTCCTCGAGAAAGGCACGCAACATCGGACTGAGCTGGTCGGGGAATCCGGTCAGGAGGAAGAGCCTGGTCCCGGGGGAGATCCGCCGGAGGGCCCGGCAAGTCTCGATCCCGCCCATCCGGGGCATAATCAGGTCAACGAAGGCGATGGCGATCTCCTCTTTTTCGGTGATCTTCAGGGCTTCCTGTCCGTTCCGGGCGGTTCGCGGTTCATAGCCGGCGGCCTTCAGCTCTTCACGGTGGGCGAGGAGGAAAAGCGCGTCGTCGTCAACCAAAAGTATTTTAAGTTGTTTCGGCATCTCAATTGGGGGGGGTTGGGAGCCGGATGGTGAATTTTGTTCCCCGACCCGGTTCGCTCTCGACGGTGATCTCGCCCCCGTGGCTTTCCACGATCCCGTAGGCGACCGAGAGGCCGAGTCCGATCCCTTTCCCCGGGGACTTGGTGGTGAAGAAAGGGTCGAAGAGTCGCGCGAGGTCTTCGGGATCAATCCCGGCCCCGTTGTCGCAGACTGTCAGGATGACCGCGTCACGATTGGGGGAGTTGTCGGTGGTGATCTCCAGTCGGCCGCCTCTTTCGACCGCGTCTCGGGCATTGGTGATCAGATTGAGGATGACCTGCTGGAGCTGTCCGCGGTCCCCCCGGACCGGTTCCAGCTGGTCGGCGAAGTTGAGAATCGTGGTTATCCCCCGCTCGGTCAGTTGGCAGTCTATGAAGGAGAGGGTGGAGTTGATGACCTGGTTTAAGTCCAGTTCCCCATACTTGCCTTCCGAGCGGCGGGCAAAGGCAGTCAGGTCGCCGACGATCCGGGCCATATGCTCAGCGGCAGTCAGCATCGCCGTCGTCCGCCGGCTCTCCGGCGATTCCGGTGGTGCCTGTTTCCGGTTCAGTCTCAGCATAGTCATCAGACCGTCAAGCGGGCTGTTCAGTTCGTGGGCGACCCCGGCGGCCAAAAGACCGAGGGAGGAGAGTTTCTCTGCCTGGATCAGCTGGCCCTTGAGATCTCGCAGTTGCCGATAGGCCCGAGCCAGGTTGATCTCCGCTTGTTTGCGCTCGGTGATGTCCCGAGTGATCCCGACATAGCCGGAGATCTCCCCGTCCTCGCCCCGCAGGATCGTCATTGTCAGATAAACGTCGATCAGTCGTCCATCCTTTCTCCGGTTGCGGATCTCGCCCTCCCAGACACCCCCTGCCGCCTCCTGGGCTATCTTCTTTGCCAGTCCGTCGGGGTTGCCGGGGACCCCTTCAAAGATCTCGCGTCCATCCCGCCCGGCCAGCTCGGCGGGCCGGTAGCCGATAATCTTCTCCGCGGCCGGGTTGGCGTAGATTATCCGGTGTTTGATATCGGTGATGATCACCATCTCGGCCAGGCCGGTCAGGGCACTGGAGAGGCGGACCAGTTCTCGCTCCCGTTCCTTTCGGTCGCTGAGGTCGATCATCGTCATCGCCAGGAAGACCGGCCGGCCGTCCTGGTCTCGGACGGCCGAACCGGCGATCAGGGCAGGAAAGCTTGTGCCGTCGCGGCGGGAGTGCCGGAATTCGCCGATCGAGGAAGTTCCCTCTTCCCACAGCTTATCGATCAGTTTCAGCACCTCGGGTATCTGTTCCGGGTGGTGGAGGCTAAAGATATCTCTTCCCAGCAGCTCCCGCTCCGGATATCCGTGCATCTCGGCCAGGGCTTGATTGAGGTAGATCAACCGGTGTGCCGGACCGATAATTCCCACCCCGTAAGGGGCCAGATCGGCGATCGAGTGAAACTTTTTCAGTTCCCGCTCCATCTCCCGACGCTCCAGCAGTTCCCGCTCCAGGCGGAGGTTGAGTTCTTCCAGCCGAGCGGTCCGTTCAGCCATTGCTCGCTCCAGCTCGGCCCCCTCATCCGCCAGCTTCCGCCGGATCTCGGAGAGGGTGAGGACAGCCGGGATCCACTTGAGGAAACCGACCGCGATCAGGATGATGCCCACCAGGTAACCGGCGATATTCCTGAGGAAGAATTCCAGCCCGGCCGGGATCCCGGGAAACAAACCGTTCGGGGAGGAAAAGCAAGTGAAGATTTCCTGCAGCAGGCCGAAGAGGAGCAGAGAGAAACCGGAGACGATGAAACTCCAGCCGGGCTGTCGACGGAGGTAATGTCTTCTCCCCGACATCCAGAGATAAACCGCCGCCACCGCCATTATGGCGGTCCGGGTTAACATCAAGATCAATTTGTCCACTGCGTTTCTGCCTCCGCTCTAAAATCAATTATAACAGTTCCGCCCCGGTCGCCAAAACAATATTTCCCCACTGACCCGAGTTGGCTGGAAAGCAAAAAACCCCGCCGGTTCCCCGGGGGGTTTTTTCAGCCGAAGGTCGGAATCGAACCGACGACCTGATCATTACGAATGACCTGCTCTGCCTAGCTGAGCTACTTCGGCATTATCGGACCCGCAGTACTGATTCAAGAGTAATGTAACCCCTTCCCGACGGGATTTCAAAAGAAATCTTTATCGACCCCCTCAAGCCGGGGCAATAATGGAGTCGGACCTGCGGTATATATTGCCAGGCAATAGATTGCGATTTAAACACTATCTCAGGAAGGCTTAAAAGCCGGTTTTTGGGGGTAAAAATCGGCTTTTAAGCGTATACTGTCCATTAAACTTGACCCTGATCTCGGAAGCGTCGTCTAACCGGTCCCATCGGAGAGTTGAACCTAAATTGAGCGATTCTATGCGGCGAACTGAACCAATCTTTTGCGTCCGAACG
>CAYXKT010000147.1:0-6350 GCA_964465735.1 uncultured bacterium | reverse complement strand
GCTATTGAACTTTCTCCCCTGCCACACGAGGTGGCAGGGGCCGTTTGTGTGTTTTGGGCGTGGGTGTAGCCAGTGAACTTGCGCTCCCCGGGGGTACCTGTCCGGCGAAGCTTCAGCGAAGACGGAAACCCCGAGGGGGCGAAAAGACCCCTGCGGCCTCGCGCCGCAGGTGAATGAGTTCATCGGCTACCGCCATCCGGACTTCTCCCCCAGACCCCCGTCACCTCGCGTGACGGGTGAATCAGTTCATCAGCTACTCCCGCTTCTCACCCCTCTGATGAAGACGGGGGACCGGGGGGAACTAATCCATCCGGAGCATAACCTATTTTTTTTGAGAAATCCAGATTGAGCGGCTTTTTTAAATTAGTGCCTGAACGCAAACCTCAAATCACATAGACCTTGTCATTTCAAGGAACGAAGTGACGAAGCAATCTCATCTCAAAACAAACAGATTGCTTCTTTATCCCTCCTCGCAATGACCTGGTTTTCGGGGTTTTCGTTCAGACTCTATTCAGGTTATTCGGTTGAAGATTGAAGGCTATAGTACCCGCGTATTGCCTATCGATCTTGAAATTCCAGTTCCCAGTACTGTCGGTAATGGGCTTCGGCCGCTTCGTCTTCTCCCAGGTTGCGATAGATCAGGCTGAGGTTGTAATAAATCTCGGGGTCCTCGGAGTTGCTCCTCAGCAGATGGCGATACTCCGTGATCGCCTCGGTATAACGGTGGCTCCGGGCCAGGGCACTGGCCAGATTGTGACGGGCGAGGCTGAAACCAGGGTTGATCCGCAAGGCTTGCCGAAAATTTTGAACCGACTGATCCCATTCCCCCAGATCATAATGGATATTGCCCAGATTGTAATAAATCCGGTAATCGGAAGGGGAAACTTTCAGAGCCTCCCGGTAGGCGTCGAGAGCCGGTTGGTATTGCTTCCGGACCGTATAGGCCGCGCCCAGGTTGTAATAGGGGTTAAAGAATCGGCCAAGGTCGGGGTCACGATTTACCAATAGATACATCGGAACCAGCAGCCCGGAAAAGAGCAGGAAACGGCCTCTCTGGCCACGCCGCAGAAACCCGATCATCTCCCATACCCCGAAAGCGGCAAAAAGCAACAGGAAGGGCAGGATCGGGAACCGATAACGAGAAATAACATAGAAAAGCAGAGCAAAGACAAAAAACTGCCCGGTAAAGACATAGAGCAGATAGAGCTTTCTTCTTTGCTTCCAGCCCAGAATCATCCCCAGGAAAGCCAGGGGAAAGATCAGTCCCAGGTTAAGAAAACCGAGACGGAGGGCGAAAGAATTATCCCGGGCCAGATAATAATCATAGTTGCTGCCGATCTCCAGCGAGTTGACAAAGAGGAGAAATTTCCGGAGCAATAATTTAAGATAGGCTCCCGGGGAAGCGGCGATAGTCTGGAAAGCCGCCCGGTAACAATAGTTAGAGATCTCGGAAGGCCGGGCCTTCCGGCCCCGGGCATCATCGACGATACCGGCCAGGACCCGAAACATATTCTCCGGATCAGCGGTCTGCACCCCCACTGACCGCAAGGCTTCGATGTTCAACGTACCGTTAGCCCCGGGACCGTTACCCAACAAAAAACCGGGTCCGCCGGCGAAAGTTACCAGGTTGAAATCCTGGCCCCGGAGATAATTCCGCCCGGCGGCCGGGGCCAGGGGGAGCAAGCAACAGGCGAGGAATATCATCGCCGTCCTTAGCGATCTCCAGCTCAGGCGGCGGGCAGCAACGGCATTGGTCCCGGCGGCAAAAAAGATCCAGGGGAGGATAAACGGGATAAGCAGCAGCGTGCTCGGCCGGAACAGGGCGGTAATCCCCACCAGCAGGCCGGCTATAATCAGTCCGCCGGGGGCGGGATTTCGGTACCAGCGGAAAAGAAAGAAGAATAGCAAAAGGTTCCAACAGGTATAGACCGAGGCCAGCAGGAGGAGGAACTCATAAAAGATAAAAATCCCGGAGAAGAAATACAGACCGAGGGCGATCAGGGCAACCGGAGGCGAGAAGATCTCGCGCCCCAGCCAATACAGCAGGTAAGCGGACAGCAGACCGATCAGCGCCTGGACAATAACCGCGTAAACCGGGTCGCCGCCTCCCAGCAGGTAGATGGCGGCCAGGAACAGGGGGTAGCCCGGCGACATTGTGAAGACCCCCCGAAATGTTCCCCGGTCCATCCCCCGGCCAGCGACGATATCCAGCGCCCAATGATGATAAACCGCCGAGTCAACCACCGGCGCGCGGAGAAAGGGAGACTCAGAGAATTCAACGAAGTAAACGCACCGGGAGATAACTCCGAAACAGAAAAGCAGTATGACCAGGGCGAGATACCACCTTCTGGTGCCGGCGGTCCGCTTCCCCTTTTCCTTGCTCACTACACGGACTCCCGGTCAAGAAATACTGGGAGAGATCTTGATCTTATATTTCTTGATCTTATCAGCCAGGGTATTGCGGCCGATCCCGAGACGACTGGCGGCTAAGCTTTGATTCCCCTCGCAGGCTTCCAGAACCCTCTCGATATGGGCGCTTTCCATCGCGGCAAGGGAGTAATCTCCATCTCCCGGGAGGAACTCGCCATCTCCCGCTCCTGAGGTCTCGAGGACGATCTGGAAGTCGCGGGGCCGCAGTTCCGGACCTTCGCAGAGGATCGCCGCCCGCTCGATCGAGTGCTTGAGTTCCCGGACGTTGCCCGGCCAGTGGTGGCGGAGAAGAAGCTTTTCGGCCGCCGGGGAGAGTTGAGGGATCGGTTTACCGATCTTCTGCCTGTAATACCGGATAAAATGGCGGACCAGAGGGATGATGTCCTCCTTGCGCTCCCGAAGAGGTGGGATATAGATATTGAGCACATTGAGCCGGTAAAACAGATCCTGGCGGAACTCGCCGTTCTTGACCAGGGTTGCCAGATCCCGATTGGTGCAGGCGATGATCCGGACATCGACATTGAGGGTCTCGATGGAGCCGACCTTGCGGATGGTCCTCTCGTCGATCGCCTTGAGCAGCTTGGCCTGGGTGATGGCGGGGGCGACCCCGATCTCGTCGAGAAAGACTGTCCCCCCATCGGCGGCCTCAAAGAGTCCTTTCTTCTCCTCCATCGCCCCGGTAAAAGCCCCCTTGATGTGCCCGAAAAGCTCGCTTTCGAGAAGCTCCTGGGGGAGGGCGGCGCAGTTGACCTCCACGAAGGCCCGGTCGGCCCGATCGCTCAGAGTATATATGGCAGAGGCCGCCAACTGTTTGCCCACCCCGGTCTCCCCGGTAATCAGAACCGTGCTATCAGTAGGGGCGATCTTCCGGAAAAGATCAAGACATTCTATCGTGGATTTACTCCGGCCGACTATGTTCTCCAGTCCGTATTTTCTCCGGAAATTATCCTTGATCAGCTTCAGCTCGCCTTCCAGTGAGCTTTTGACCAGGGCGTTTCGCGCCGCGGCCAGGAGTTTTTCCGGCTCCACCGGTTTGGTCAGGTAATCGAAAGCCCCGGTCTTGATCGCCTCCACCGCGGTCTCCAGGGAGCCGAATCCGGTGAGGACGATCACCTCGGTGGCGGGCTGATGAGATTTGATATATTTCAGGATCTCCATCCCCCCCACCTCTCCCATCCGAAGGTCGGTGATCACCAGGTCGAAGGACCGCTTCTTCAGGATTTTCAGCGCCGACTCCCCATCGTCCGCGGCCTTTAGATGGCTGGACTGTTGTTGTAAAATCTTCTCCAGGGTGCTTCGGAGAACGCGGTCGTCGTCAACTACCAGAATTGAGCCTTTCATATCTTCCTCACTATTGTCCGGGTCAAAGGATCGTTAAACTGAAATGGGGTTATTCACCCCGAGGGAAGCAGACGGTGATCTCCGTCCCCACCCCTGACTCACTCTCGACCCCGATCTCCCCCTGATGTTGGTTAACAATCTGGCGGCAGATCGACATCCCCAGACCGCTTCCCTGTTTCTTGTTACTGTAGAAGGGCTCCCAGAGCCGTTCCCGGGTCTCCTCGGGGATCCCCGGCCCCTGGTCCCGGATAATAAAACCGACCTTCTCATCGGTTTGGAAAGAGGAAATGGTCACCTCCCCTCGTCCCTTCATTGCCTGGACGGCGTTGCGGACGATATTGATGATCACCTGCTTGATCTGGTTGGGGTCGGCCGGGAGAGGATCGAGATCCTCCAATTTTAGGATATATGTTATCCCTTCGCTGAACTCCCGATCAAGCCGGAAGAGGCGGGCCGCTTCGCGGATCACCTGGTTGAGGTCAACCTCTTCCTTCACTATGGGACGAGGTCGGGCGAACTGCATAAAATCGGTGGTTAACTGCCCCAGACGATTGATCTCCGCCTTGAGATCGACCAGGAGTTGAGCCTTTTCCGGCTCCTGGCGCAGACACTTCTCCTGGGCCAGGATGTGGGCAATGTTTAAAAGGGCGTTGAGGGGGTTGTTGATCTCGTGGGCGATCCCGGCCGCCGCCTGCCCCAGGGAGACCAGCTTCTCGGTCTCGATGATCTGGTTGCGCAGCTTTACTTCCTCGGTGATGTCCTGGGCGATACTCACCGCTCCCTTCCGCTTCCCTTCCTCGTCATCCAAATAGGCGGTGGCCAATCGGACAGGAAATACCTGTCCATCCTTGCGGACATTCTCCAACTCGGTCACCCAGCCTTCCCGCTTCTTCATCTTTTTCTGGAGGAGACGGAACTTCTCCGGGGTCAGCTGAATCCCCTGGTAGAGAATGGAACGGTCCCGGCCGATCATCTCCTGAGCCGAGTAACCGTACATCCTTTCTCCCGCCGGGTTGATCGACCGGATAATCCCATCCCGATCGGTGGAGAGGATGCAGAAATGAGCCCGGTTGACCAGTTCGGCGGTATAACTGAGTTGCTCCTGGGCATCCGCTTCCTCGGTGATGTCCCGTCCGATCCCGAGAAAACCGGTCAACTCCCCCGCCTCGTCGTAGAGCGGGGCGGTGGAGAGTCCGGTGAGAAACTCCGACCCATCCTTCCGCCGCCGATAGAGCTGCGCGATGTACCCCCGGCCGGCCTCGATCTGTCGCATCAGGCTATTGATCTTGCTGCGGGGATTTTTCGGGGAATAGAGGATCCGGATCGGCTTGCCCAGCATCTCGTCAGCATCGTAACCGAAAAGCAGCTCCGCCGCCCGGTTGACGCTGGTAATCACCCCCTCCCGGTCCGTGGAGATCAGGGCCAGTTCGCTCTGCTGGGCCAGTCCGGCCAGGTACTGAGCCTGGCCCCGGGCCTTGACGTCTCCGCTGATATCCCGGGAGATACTCAGAGCCCCAATCCGGTCCCCCTGGTCATCGAGCAGGTAATGGGTGGCGATCCAGATGGGGAACTTGCTGCCGTCCTTGCGGACGTTCCAGATCTCCGCCTCCCAGGGCTTGCCCTTTTCCGCATTGCTGATCACCAGGCTGGCGATCGAGGGATACAACTTAATCCCCTGGTATAGTAAGCTGACGTCCCGACCAATCAGTTCTTTGGCCTGGTAACCATACATCTTCTCACCGGCCCGGTTAATGAAGGTGACCTTTCCCTGATTGTCGGTGACCAGGAAACAGAGAAAATCGTTGTCGGCAAAACTTTTCCAGAACCCAAGACTCTGATCCGAAGCATTGACTGTCGGCGCAACTTTTTTCACTGGCATTGCGTATCCCCTCGGGTATCCCATCGGTTACAGCAGGGCAAGTTCAATGAACTCAATTATTATACAAACATAATATTATGAGTTCAACTCATTATGGACAATTGACAGAGAGTTGTGAAGAACTATTCGCTACGGAAACATCAAATCACATAGACCTTGTCTTTGAGAGGAACGAAGTGACGAAGCAATCTCATCACAGGCTAAACAGATTGCTTCGCCGGACAGGTACCTCCGGGGAGCGTAAGTTCACTGGCTACACCCGCGCCCAAAACACACAAACGGCCCCTGCCACCTCGCGTGGCAGGGGAGAAAGTTCTCAGGCTAACCGACAGCCCCTCAATCTCGTGCGGGGTCGGGAACTCGCTTCAGCTGATGAACTCATTCACCCGTCACGCAAGGTGACGGGGGTCTGGGGGGGCGGTCCGGATGGCGGTAGCTGATGAACTCATTCACCTGCGGCGCGAGGCCGCAGGGGTCTTTTCGCCCCCTCGGGGTTTCCGTCTTCGCTGAAGCTTCGCCGGACAGGTACCCCCGGGGAGCGAAAGTTCACTGGCTACACCCACGCCCAAAACACACAAACGGCCCCTGCCACCTCGCGTGGCAGGGGAGAAAGTTCACTGGCTACACCCACGCCCAAAACAAAATAACGGCCCCTGCCACCTCGTGTGGCAGGGGAGAAAGTTCACTGGCTACACCCACG